>CALXNU010000142.1 GCA_944389835.1 uncultured Succinivibrionaceae bacterium | reverse complement strand
GGCTACTTTTACGAACTAGTTTTATATCTCTATTGAGTCTACACTGATAGAACCAAGGCAGTTATAGGGGACACATCAATACCTCTTACCAGACAGTAAAATCGACGATAAAATCAATACAAGTTTTTAAAGAGCCTGAAAGCCTTTGCTAGAAAGGCTTTGAATTAAATTTTAATCACGGAAAGTCGAGATTCTAATGATTATTTTACAAGCTTGCCTAATTGCGGCATTTATTAAATATATGATCTATCTTAGCCTGGACATGATAAGTTCTAAACAAATTTCTCCGCTAAAGGTATTTAAGAACAGTATCAACTGGTGGAGAGCTGTATGCCTCGCCATACTACGTAGAGATTTTGAAAAACTACAAATAGAACTGGAAGAATTAATAAGGAATAAGCTTTACTATGAAAAAAGCAAAGTTTCAAAGTCTAGAGAGAAAGATTTTAAGTCTCTTAATGCTGTATTAAATTTATTAGAGCAAAGCGCTCAAGAAAGAGGCTTTGCTGAGGTTTCAATTTAATGTTAAATTCATGGACATGAACAAAGCCATACTTTTTTGATTGCCTACCTATAAAGGATGCAGAAATTGCTTTATTAACTGCTTGTTTAAATCTTTATTAGAGATATTGCACTTGATGTTTCTATCAGTTAAGTGAGATAATTTTTTCATAGGAGCGTCCTTGATTGTTTTATTAATTTATTATAGAAGCTCCTATTTAAAACTAGAATAATTTCTTTTAGATCAAGATCATATTTTAGTAATAAAAATATATTTATTACTATAGTCAATATTTAATGATCATGTACATGAAGAAAATTACAAAAAATAATTTGACAAACTTCACAAATTTCATATAATGAGCTCACTCCTTATGTTTGTTTGATTGTGCCCCTGAGAAAGAAAGTTTGTTTTTCAGGGGTTTCTTTTTTTGTACCGCAGTTTGCTTTTCTTATCTATAAGAAAGCAGGCAGGTTTAAGGATTTTGAGATTTATAAATATCGTTTAAAGTTAAGATTACACGAGTTACAGGCTTAAAATAGCTGACAATACTTATCTTAAGGTATAATTATTTGCAAAATTTAAGTTAAGAACAAGGACTCAAGAATAGGGGCAAATTATGAAAAAGTCACCTTTAAATACTTTAATTTTAGCCGGTATCTTTACTACAGTACCATTAACTCTTTCAGGTTGCGCAGCAGTGGTTGCAGGCGCAGCAGGCGCAGGTGCTGGTGCGGTGATTGCCTCTGATTCAAGAACCGTTGAAAACATGGCTAACGATGAGACTATCGAAAAGGATGCAACTGAGGTCTTACACTCCAATAAGATCTTATCTGACAGTGAAGTTTTCAGAGTAAATGCTTATTCAATGTCCGGCAATGTGCTTTTAGCAGGTCAGACTACTAACTCTGACTATCTTAAGTGGTGTGAAAATCAAATTTCAAAGTTAGACTATGTAAGAAAAGTCTTTAATTATGTGGAAATAAGAAAGCCAGTTTCCGCCTCACAAGTTGCAGCAGACAGCTATTTAACCTCACAAATTAAAGCTAATTTATTGTTCTCAGATGGCATTCGCTCAGGCCGCTTTAAGGTAGTGACTGAAAATAGCGTGGTCTATTTAATGGGCTTAGTGATGGAAGATGAGGCAAAACGTGCGGTAAATCAAGTGTTAGGCTATGATAGTGCTCGTAAAGTAGTAACTATTTTTGATTATATTACTGATCAGCCAAACCTAAAGGAAACAGGCTATACCACTACCGATAGAATTAGAATTGAAAAGGTAAATGGCTCTACTGCCTATCCACAACAAAATTCATCTTCAACCTATGTAGCACCGGTTAGCAATGATATGAATGGAGGGGCGATGATCGTTGAGGATACTGATTTACTAGCCCCAGCTCCTGCACTTGAGGTAAGTGATTAAGGCTTATAGATGCCAGCTACTTCACTTTATTTTTTAGATATCTTTGTCTCCAATGAAGGAGACTCTAATACGGCATTAGAAATAGGCGTGCTCCGCTATGATGGGGAGCATCGCCCGCAGGTTTATTTGCATTCTTTTTTAAAGCCGATTACGCCTAATCGGGTGCGCTGGTCTATTGCTAAACAGCAAGAGATTACCCGTGATCTGATCGTAAAACATCCTAATTTACCAACTTTAAGAGACATCATAGCTTGTGGCTTTTTAAAAGGTAAAACGGTGGTGTGCTTAAATCCAAGTCTTGAGCCTTGCAAAGCCATGGTCAGGGAAAGTCGCACCCACAGTTTAATCTCTTTGTGGCAAGAGGTCTTTTTACACAATGAAGAGGCTTTGCGCATTCAAAAAGTCTCACAAATGTTAGAGTTTTTAGGTCTGCCTTATGAGGATGATAGTGGATCAGGTTATACACAGCTTCTATGTCGTCTACAGGCGATGATTGCCATTTGGGATTTTCTAGAGTCAAGACGTGATCCGCATCTTTTAAGACAAGAGATTTTTGAGATCCCAGAAAGCAAAGTTTGGCCAATTCCAAAGCTTACTAATTTGCTTTTAAAGCGCAATGTGGATGATTTTTCAAAAATAGACAAAGAGGAGATCATAGGCTTTTTTTCAGAGTCTTTACCTG
>CALXNU010000141.1 GCA_944389835.1 uncultured Succinivibrionaceae bacterium | reverse complement strand
TAGCGAAAATCACATTTGCAGACAAGTTTTTTTGGCAATTTATGTCAAAAGAAATGAAACCAAAAAAGCCAAGCTTTTTAAGGCTTAGCTTTGTGGGCACAGGGTTATTGTTGTGGTTACAACAAAATTTTTTAAGCTGCAGCACTTAAAGAGTTAATATTGTGAGCTTTTTTCTCTTTTAAACACTTAAAAGCGCCTTTAAAGCCAGGTTGCTTAACCTTAAGTAAGAAAGTCAATCCAAAGGCGATAAGATAGAGGGCTGCATAGGTATAAACGACGCCTTGCACACCAAATAAAGGTAAGATCACCACGGCAATAGCTGGAGCTGCAAAGTTTGAGGTACCGGCGGCTAAGTTATAAACTGAAATGGCAGCACCTTTATGCTCTGGCTCTAAGGTGGTTAAAATTGGGGTTACGGCCACAAAGGCACCTACGAACCAACCTAATAAGACGGCAGGGATACAAGCCATTAAGAAGCTTTGTGGGAAGGCCTGCGGGATAAAGTAGAATAAGATGGTAGAACCTGCCATACCAAGGCAACCCATGTAGCGGATCACATTGATCCAGCCCATGATCTCATTCATGATCCCCCAGAAGACATTTGAGAAAATGGTGGTGGCAAAGAAGACAGTCCAAATTAATAACCAATCATCAATAGTCCAACCAAGTTCATCGACGAACATCATTGGCATGATCACGGCAAAGCCAAAGAGGGAGAGGGTGTTGATGACACGAATGATGGCAGCATAGGTGACTTGAGGATTTTTAAGGAGCTTTACCGCAAAAAGTAATTCTTGGAATTTTTCTTTGTAAGTTAAATCGGACTTTTCTGAGTTGCGAAGACCTTTTAAACCAAAGATAGCAATAAAAGTACCGGCAACTGCAAAGATTAAGGCTAACCACAAGGTGCCATACTCACCGATCATAGGAATGGTAAAGCTTGGGATCATACTGCCTACAACACCAATGCCAATTGAGTACACTGTCCAGAACCAACCTAAAGCAGGACTTACTTGACGCGGGTTGACGTTTTGTACGATACCTACTACAAAGCTATATAAGAAGAGAGGGTAGGCAAGGCCTCTTAGACCATAGAAGAGGATGATAAGACCATAGTGGGCTTCAGCTAAACCAAAGTAGAGGAAGCAAACATGGAAAATTACCCATAATATGGCACCAATACGCATGGCAGTTTTAACCGTGATAAGCTCGGCAATTACCCCTGAGCTCCAGGCCGAAAGGGCGGCGGCTAAGCCGTAAACGGTAAAGACAAAGGAGGCTTCAGATTTTGAGTAACCTAAAGTTGTGATGTATTGAGATAAAAAAGCCAACTCAAAACCATCACCGGTCATAAAAAGGGCAATTGCAAGATAGCCTGCAAATAAAGGCAGAGGTAAACCTAAAAAGGTTTTGACTAAGGGGAGATCTAAATCTTTCATAAAAAATCCTCACATTTGTTTGATGAGGGCACAAAGCCCTCAGGGCTCAAATTAGATTACAATTGGTTAAATGCTTTACTTAAGGCTTTGCACGAGGGCAAAACTCTCCCTTAAGTCAGCTAAAAACTTTGGGTTTTCTACTAAAGAGCCAAATAAAAGTGAAGTTTGTGAGAAAGCTTGCACTTCATCTTGGGCATCAGTGACACTTTGTGCCCAAGCCTTATCAAAGCTTGAGTCTTGATAGTTAAATGGCACTTTGTGATCTTTAAGTAGATTTAGGAAATTAAGGTAGAGAGCTGGAATTAAGACCACTCCTTTAGGATCAACGCCTTTTTCATAGACTTGAGTTAAGGTAGGTTTTACAAAGTTAATTAATTTTGAGAAGCTGTCTTGGCAGATGCGCTCTAAAGTATCTCTTATATGATCATTTCTAAAACGCTCTAAGACGGTGTCACGATAATCCTCAAGATCAAGACCATTGCCTTTTATGCAGGGGATCACACTCTTTGTGACATAATCAAAAGCGAATTTGGCAATTTCACTGTCACGGGCGCACTCAAAGACATAGTTATAGCCTTTAATTACACCTAAAAGGGCCATTAAGGTGTGGGTGGCATTTAAAATTCTAAGCTTAGCATCCTCATAGGCGGTCACATCCTTGACCATTTGGGCACCGGCTTTTTCAAAGTTTGGGCGGCCTTTTATGAAGTTATCTTCAATAACCCATTGGAAGAAAGCCTCAGACATCACCGGGACGCAATCGTCAATGCCAGTTAATTTTTTAATTTCGGCACTTAAAGTTGGGGCAGGACGTGGGGTAATTCTGTCGACCATGGTATTTGGGGTGGTGACAGAGGAGTCTAAGAAGGCAATTAAATCCTCTCTTTTAATTAAGGATAAGAACTCTTTTAGACCTAATCTAAACTTATGACCATTCTCTCTTACATTATCGCAGCAAAGTAAGGTTAAAGCTCCGGCACCATTAGTTGCTCTTAAATCTAAGATCTTGGCAATTACGCCATAAATGGTGGAAACATCGCCTTGTAAATCATCTTTTATTGCCTGATTGTTAGTTAAAAGCTTTAAATTATTATCTAAGTAGTTGTTAAAGCTCTTCCATTTTGACACAGTTTTGCTCTGTGATCCTGTCATTAAAAAAGAGCTTTAATAATAGCTTTT
>CALXNU010000140.1 GCA_944389835.1 uncultured Succinivibrionaceae bacterium | reverse complement strand
GCAGATTTGGACATAACTTGAATTATGAAAAATTCGTCATAATTCAAGGGACCATAGGCCTGATTTACCTCAAGTCATTGAGCTTATGTTAGCTGATGGCCAAAGTAAGTTACCGATCTATCAACGCACTTTAAGTGGAAATGTAAATGATAATAAATCATTTTTTGATACTGTAGCCCAAGCTTGGCCTCTTATTATTGAGCAATTTAAAGATCTTTCTTATCTTGTGGGTGATAGCGCTTTATGTACTTCAAGCATTTTTGATGAGGCTGCTAATAAAGGAATTAAAATTGTAACTAGGGTACCTGATAAATTAAAAATCACAAAAGAATGCTTTGCCAAGGCAGAACAAGAACAAATGACTCCAGTTTTTGAGGATCAAGAAGATAGTCCTTTAGGCTTATGGTGCGGATTTACAAAGATTGGAGAGCAAGACGTTAAGCTTTTATTAATTGACAACACCAAATTAAAAGCCCAAAAAGAAGCCACAATCCGTCGCAGAGCCCAAAAAGAGCTTGAGAATGTGCAAGATAAACTGAAAAAGTTACAAACTCAGCCTAAAAAATGTCAAAAAGATGCGGAAGCTGAAGTAAATAAACTTATAAAGAAGTGCAAATATTGCGTCATAAGCGAAATCACTTATGAAGATGTTATCAAGCAAGCGAGAAGAGGAAGACCTAGAAAGGATGGCATCACTGAACAGCAATTGGAAGCAGTGAAGGTTAAAGCTAACGTTTTACTTAATGAAGAAGCTATAAAACAAGCACTTAAAAATGAAACCAAATATGTTATTGCCACAAATGACCTAGAACGTGACTTTACGATGGCCGATTTACTCTCAATCTACAAAAGACAAAGTGTGATTGAGCGCAAATGGAGAGTTCTTAAAGATCCTACATTAATGGTCAATGCCATTTATCTTAAGACTCCTCGCTGCATTGAAGCTTTAATGTGGGGGTTGTCAATTGCGCTTTTGATCTTCTCAGCTTGTGAGTATATGGTCAGAAAAACGATGAAAGAAAATGAATTAACTATTCCAAATCCTGAGCATAAAAAGCAACAAGATCAACCTACTTTAAATAGACTATTTAAATATATGGAGAATTGCCATTTAAGTTTAGTCTATGTATCTGCCACAAAGACATTACATATATCGGGGCTTACCCCTGAATTAATGAAGCTACTTTTACATTTGGTGCCAGATGTTGCGAAATACTACACCCCCAACAACTATAAGAGTTTTATTGAGAGAGTATATGGTGTAATTTTGTAAAACTATAGACATTTGAGCAGTTTCTATGGAAAATAATTTATTCATAAAAAATACTGCTCAATGTCGGGTGTAACTTATTTTTATGTAGAAAATCAATATAAGCGCTATCAGAGGCCATCTCCATCAAGACTCCATGCAAGAGACTTGATTTTTGTAAATTAAGCTCACCATTAGACTTTAAACTTAATCTTATTTGATAGGGCATGATAGCAACTCCTTCTCTTACAATTTTATATCAAGAAAGCCCTTGATTTATTCACGTGGAGTGTCAGTCTTTGGCAACTGGCTCGTTAATCTTTGCTTCAATGAGGGCATTTAACTTTTCATAAGAATCCCAGGCAGGATCTTTAAATTTAAGGTGCAAGTCGGTATAGGCAATTGACTTCTTAATAAGCTCCATAGTGGCTTTAGAACTCATACCTAAAAGCTTGGTGAAGTGATTTTCATCAATTGAGGTAATTTCATGCGCTGCGCGATTGCGCATTTTAGAGTCGATATTGCGCAAACACTGTGCTATCCCTACAAGCTCGGTGTTATCTTTTAATAAGTCTTTAATAAGGGTGTTGAGGGTTAAACTTGAAATGTCTTCTTTGAAGTTTTTATGCCCCTCTCGATCTTCAGTGGCAGCCTTTAAAATAGCTTTGGCCAAACTGTCAGTGGGGGCTTGTGCCTCTATGAACTTTTTATCCCACACTCTTTTATTGTTGCGGGATGTTATCGTGGTATAGCGGGTGAAGTCATAGCCTTGTTCTTTTAAAATTCGCTCTAAGAGATCTGCAATAAGTGGGGTTAATGATCTTAAATAATCTGAGAGTTCACCACGTTTAAGCTTAAGCTGAGCATTTAGGGCATACTCAAAGACCTTTATTTTGTCGCCTTGTTTAAAGGGGAATACATCAGCTTCTAAGGTGCGATTTAAGGTGATAGCTTGTTTTAAATCTAAAGACTCACGTGCTACGGCAAGCTCAAGATAGGGAAGGTAATTTTGGTTCTTTCTTTGAGGTAAGGTTTTGGCAAGTTCAAAAGCTGCTTTATAGCTGTAGGCTTTGACAAGCTTAATGATGCTATTTTCCTCATTGTAATAGGCAAGATCTGGGCAAGAGATTTCTTCAACTCGCACTTTCTCACCTGGCAGATCATCAAGGTTGTTGTCTAAAACCTCGTCGGTAATGTCTTTTTCAGGCTTCATGCGTTGTTTGTTAGGAGCAGGATCTGCTACCTGCATTATCTTGCAGGGAAGATCTTTTAAAGTTGCAATACACAATAAGGCACTTTTCATCGCGGGCGTGCCTGATGAAACATTTAAGAATAGCTCAATACTTTCGTTTTCTTCATAAAGATCTTTAATGCGCATGATTTCAAGGTAAAAATCCTCATAGAAGTAGTTGAAATAAATGTCCGCGCAATCCCATTATCTTTAGATGATGGGTCTAGCGGACTCAATGTTATAATGTGACACATGACAAAATGGTTATCACTGTCAGAGTTCATCAAAAATGATCTAAATTTGCTCAGCAAATTTGAGCATTTTTGAAATTATACCCTTCTGAAAAAA
>CALXNU010000139.1 GCA_944389835.1 uncultured Succinivibrionaceae bacterium | reverse complement strand
CCTGTGGAGATAACCGTTAGGAAGTCTTTGAAGCAGGAAGAAGCCCTTAACCTTTAGGTTATGGGTGATTCACCTTAAGGTCCTGTGCAATAACTAAAACTAGTGCTAAATTAGAGGCAAAGTTTTAAAGTTTGTAATTTATTTTTATGTCGAAGATTATTGCCATTGCCAATCCAAAAGGCGGAACGGCTAAAACCTCAACTGCGGTTAATTTAGCAGCCGCTTTATCTATAACCGGCCGCACAGTCTTACTTTGCGATCTTGATGCGCAAGGTTCGGCTACGGTGTCACTTGATTTTAAACGTGAAGAAGACTGTCCTTTAGCGATAGCGATGGTAGAAAATCGCTATGTAAGCTTAAATAGTATCTTGCACTATGGCAAAGGGCATATTGATTTGTTAGCCTCAGGGGATGACTTAAATGCGGTGCAGGCGCTTTTGTACAATCAAAAGGGCAGTTTATTGCGTTTAAAAAAGGCCTTAGCTAAGGTTTCATTAAATTATGAAATTGTCATTTTAGACTGTCCCCCAGGTTTGGGCTTTATGACGCAAAGTGCTTTGTGTGCTGCAGATTATTTAATTATCCCCACACACTGTGAGATGCTCTCTTTAATTTCTGCAACCTCTTTAATTGATGAGGCTTCAAAACTTAAAGCAAGTGGTTTAAGTCAAATTAAGATCTTAGGCATGTTAAGAACGATGCACGATAGTGAAGAGCAATCTGAGACTTTTGAGCGGACAAGTTTGGAGCTTAAGGATTTTGGTCCACGGGTATTTAATGTGGTGATCCCATATTCTGCAAGAATAAGTGAAGCTCAAGCAAGTGGCAGACCGGTGATTTATTATGATAAAACCTCACTTGGAGCACGATCGTATTTAGCTTTTGCAGGTGAGTTTATTAATGCTTTAGATGAGCTTGAGGTCAAGTAAGATGCAACTTTATGT
Organism: uncultured Succinivibrionaceae bacterium; assembly: GCA_944389835.1. Taxonomy (GTDB): domain Bacteria; phylum Pseudomonadota; class Gammaproteobacteria; order Enterobacterales; family Succinivibrionaceae; genus Avisuccinivibrio_A. The sequence goes on along the minus strand of CALXNU010000139.1, from coordinate 2,099 downwards.
GATGCGCCATGGGCAAACGGATTGGAATTTACAAGGCAAAATTCAAGGACATACGGATATCCTGTTAAATGACGCAGGACTTCAGATGGCTAAAACAGCAGCTTTAGCTTTAAAAAATGAAAGTTTTGAGAAGATTTTTTGCTCTTCACTTATAAGGGCACGTCAAACTCTAGAGCCCTATCTAAAGCTTCAAGAAAAGCCTCAAGAGGTTGCGTATCTTGATTTATTGCAGGAGATCTCTTTTGGTGAGGATGAGGGGCGAAATTACTCTGAAATTAAGAAAACGCAGGATGAAATTTATAATTTCTTTTTTAAAACAGAGTGTTATCGTCCCAAAAATGGAGCTGAGAGCGTTGCAGATTTAAAGCTTAGGGCCCAAAAATTTTTAACTTTAGTAAAAGAAACTCAAGCCTCAAAAGTCTTAGCCGTAAGCCATGGCGCTTTTATTCATGCGTTAATTGCCGTGGTTAAACAAAGCGCCGATGAGGATTTTTGGAAGACTAAAAGACTTAATAATTGCTCACTTACTTGCTTTGAGTTAAAGCATGGTTCATGGTGTGTCACACGCGAGGGCATAGATCTTTTGCAAGGCGAGAGCATTTAATTTTTTTCAAGGCACTTTAAACTCTAAATTAAGTTGTGCTATGATAACTTTAGTTACTTGATGCTAACTTTTATTTTTAGAGGATCAAAATGAGTGATATTGTAGATCTCAAAGCTCGGGAAGTTATTGATAGTCGCGGCAATCCTACCGTTGAGTGCGATGTTTATTTAAGCTCAGGTGCCATGGGTCGTGCCTCAGTACCATCTGGGGCTTCAACTGGTGTAAGAGAGGCTTTAGAGCTTCGTGATGGAGATAAAGGGCGCTTTGGCGGTAAAGGAGTTTTAAAGGCAGTTTCTAATGTCAATGAGATCATAAAGCCTAAGCTTTGCGGCATGGCAGGTGATGATCAGGTCTTAATTGATAGAACCATGATTGAGCTTGATGGCACTAAGACTAAGGAGAATTTAGGTGCTAATGCTATTTTAGCAGTCTCCATGGCTTGTGCTAAAGCTGCAGCTTTAGAGCATCATTTACCTTTATATCGTTACATGGGCGGTATGGGGCAGATGTTTATGCCAGTTCCTATGATGAACATCATAAACGGTGGCGTACATGCTAATAATAATTTAGATGTCCAAGAGTTTATGATTCTCCCTGTAGGTGCTCCTACCATGCGTGAGGCTATACGATATGGTGCAGAGACTTTCCATGCCTTAAAGAAAATCTTAGATGCTAAAGGACTTACTACCGCAGTAGGTGATGAAGGCGGCTTTGCCCCAATGCTTCACACTCACGAAGAGGCCATTGAGCTTATTTTAGAGGCAATTACCAAGGCAGGCTTCACTCCAGGTCGTGATATCTATGTGGGCTTAGATTGCGCATCCTCAGAGTTCTATGAAGATGGCCTTTATAAGCTTCAAAAGCAACAAAAGACCTATACTATTGAAGAGTGGATCGAAGTTTTAGGTGGTTGGTGCGATAAGTATCCTTTAATTTCCATTGAAGATGGAGCCGCTGAAGGTGATTTTGACGGTTGGGCAAAGTTAACTCAAGCTTTAGGCTCAAGATGTCAGTTAGTAGGCGATGATCTTTTCGTAACCAACAAAGAGATCTTAAAAGAAGGCATTCAAAAGGGTCTTGCTAATGCTATTCTAATTAAGGTCAACCAAATTGGTACCTTAACTGAAACCTTTGAGGCCATTGAGATGGCAAAGAGAGCAGGTTATACCGCCATTGTCTCCCACAGATCTGGTGAGACTGAGGATGCAACCATTGCCGATTTAGCTGTAGGCTCAAATGCAGGTCAAATTAAGACTGGATCTTTATCTCGCTCTGATAGACTTGCCAAATATAATCAATTAATTCGCATTGAAGAAGAGTTAGGCGCTAATGCCATTTATGGTGGTGCTGAGAGCTTTTACTCCTTTAAGTTAAATTAAATCCTTGCAAACACATCTTAAAATCAGGGCCTAAAAGGCCCTTTTTTAGTGTGCGCGGCATGCACGCAATCCAATGGGTGTAAGTCCCTGGACCAGCTGTACAGAGCAAGGTCGAA
>CALXNU010000138.1 GCA_944389835.1 uncultured Succinivibrionaceae bacterium | reverse complement strand
AGCCTGTGGAGATAACCGTTAGGAAGTCTTTGAAGCAGGAAGAAGCCCTTAACCTTTAGGTTATGGGTGATTCACTTAACTCCTGTGAGTGCTTGCCTAATAAAGCTGTGATCTCCAAAGTAAGCTTTGAGGGATCATCAATCTTTTTATTAAGCTTTTTCATATAGTACGGAAGGAAGATTGCTGAGCAAAAAACCTCACCGCCTAAAGCGCCTGAAAACTCTAAAGCCTCATTTTCATTGCTGCCATAAATGCCTAAAATAACCGCCATACTCATGGAGCTTAAAGTTAAAAGAAGCTCATGGCTTACCTTATCTTGCATTAAAGCTTTGGCAAGATCAGACATGCCAACCATTAAAAATGGCTTGTATAAACCTAAGGCTAGATCTAAAAAAGCACAGGCAGTTTGATTGGCAATTAGTGGATTGTTTTTAAGACCTTGAGCATTTCTTTGCTCATTTAACTCACTTAAAAGAAAATTTGGCATTATAGGTTTATCTAAATTTTCTACAAGAGAAGTTCTAAGATCTAAAAAAGGATTGTTAATACTATATAAATAGTATTCAGAAAAAGGATTTACGTTATCGGTCACAGACTTTGCGCTAAAGCGCCTCCAAAATAAAAGTTAAGCTAAGATTAGCGAGGAAATAAGCTTTTGTGAAGGCCTTTTTTTCTAAATTTACAAAAAGCTTTGTCATAAATTACGTTTCACACTTAAATTTAAAAGCGCGTAAAAAAGCTTAAACTTTGACTGTAAACGCTTAATCTGTGGCACAATAAGCTTTAGGTTTTAAAAATAAGGAGCTTTGTTGTGGCCATTAAAAATATTATCTTTGATTTTGGTGGAGTGCTTTTAGATTGGGATCCGCGCTACTTTTATCAAGATATCTTCAAAGATAAAGAAAAAACCGAGTATTTTATTCAAAATATTTGCACAAGTGAGTGGAACTCACAAATGGACCGAGGCGTTCCTTTTCAAGAGGCCATCGAGCAATTGCAAAAAGTCCATCCTGAATACGCCAAGGAAATTGGTCTTTATCGTATTGGTTGGGATACGATGCTAAGAGGTGAAATCCCTGAGGGCGTGAGGATGTTCAAATGCTTTGTAAAAGATGGACGCTACCCTCTTTATGGCCTTACTAATTGGTCGGCTGAAACCATTGATGTAGCCTATAGCCGCTATGAGTTTTTAAAAGATTTTAAAGGTATTGTAGTCTCAGGTGAGGAGAAATTAATAAAGCCTGATCCTAAGATCTTCAAACTTATTTTAAAGCGCTATGATCTTAAAGCATCTGAGTGCATTTTCATTGATGATAGTATAAAGAATATTAAAGCCGCCTCAGAGCTTGGCATTTGCGCCTTACAATGCACCGGTGATTATCAAAGTTTAGAGAAAGAACTTCATAAACTTACCGGCGTCGATTTTGGTGCTTAAATTCACTTTTTGAGCTTTTATCTAATCCACCCGTCTAGAACTGAGCTATAATTATAAAGTTGTAATGTGTGAGATGGGTGGAACATTGAATAATATAAATGCAGTGGGCATTCAGATCTCCAAGCAAGTTCCGGGGATCAAAGCCTCGCAAAATGCCTTAAATCAAGCTGGCATTCAAGGTTTTTGGATTTATCGTCATGATCCTGAGGGTTTTATCGTAGATAAAGCCTGCGCAAACTTAGTAGGCCTTGATGAGAATAAAACTTTTTACACCATAGATGATCTTTTCCCTCTCCATCATCCCGAGTTTTGGGCTGATTTTATGCGTTGCATTAAAAGCCGCGAAAAAGGTGATCTAATTTTACTTGATGCAACCCCTAAAGAAGGCCCCAATAAAGACTTACCGCTTTCTGCAATCGGCTCGGTTATCGTAAGAAATGACAAAGACATCGGTCTATATGCCTGCGGTTATTTAACCCGCAATTCTTTTTCAGGTGATCTTTTCAGTCATAACATCGGCTCAAGTGGTACTTGGGATTGGGATGGCGTCACAGGTGCGGTGCGCTTTTCTGCAAGCTATGTCTCCATGTTAGGCTATAAAGACAGTGCCGATATTGCAACCACCGTTGAGCAATGGGCAGAGGAAATTGTCCACCCTGAAGATCGAGCCTCAACTGCCTATGAGCAATTTCAAATTTTAGCCTCCCCTGATAAAGGCGATTATTTTGAATGTTGCATAAGACTTAAAAGAAAAGATGGTCAGTATCTTTGGACCTTAGGTCGAGGCTTAGTTACCGCCCGTGATCAAGACGGCAGAGCCATTCGTTTAGTTGGCACTAATACTGATTTAAGTCTTGTACAGCATAATTTTGATGACGTGCGCGAAAAGCTTTTCACCGATACTTTAACAGGTCTTTATAATCGCGAGTATTTACAAGCCCATATCAATGAATTTGAAAAGGATGGGCGTAAACCTTTAAGTGTGATCTTCGCCGATATCACAGGCCTTAAAGCAATTAATGATAATTTAGGCCATTCAAGTGGCGATATCCTCTTAAAATCAGCATCCTATGCCCTACTTACCGCCGTACAAAAAGAGCATGAAGTCATTCGCTTATCAGGTGATAAGTTCTTAATCCTACTCCCGCGCTGCTCGGATGTACAGTGCAGTATGATTGTAAGAAGCCTGCAAGTTATTTTGCAACAGCGCCTGACCCGTGACCCTCACTCCATTCCACTTTTAATTGGCTTTGGACAGGCTACCGTCGATGAAGTTGAAAATGACTCTTTATCTGCCGCGATAAAACGCGCTGATGAAAGGATGCAAAAAGTTAAAGATGAAAATTACGAGGCTAATTATCAAATTCTAAAGCAATGGCTTGAGAATAACTTAGGAAAAGAGGTTGAGTTTAGCGATAAACGTCGCGTAACCTTAGATTAACCTAGCAATAGACCCACCTTTAAGGTGGGTTTTTAATTCCCTCTTCAAGCTCAATGTCCTTTAGCTTAAAAGCCCCTCAAGCTTTAAACTAACTAACATTTAAAGTCCTTTTTTAAGAATAGGGGTAGGGGATGGCGTTTAGCGCCTTGCCCCTCCCTCAGAACCGTGCGTGCGACTTTACCGCACACGGCTCC
>CALXNU010000137.1 GCA_944389835.1 uncultured Succinivibrionaceae bacterium | reverse complement strand
ATGTGTCACATTATAACATTGAGTCCGCTTGACCCATCATCTAAAGATAATGGGATTGCGCGGACATTTATTTCAAGTAATTTGCAGATCATAAGCTTATAGGCAAGATCAAAAGACTCACCTGTAATTTTGCTAAAAAATTTGGGATAGACGTTTAAAATCCCTTGTGTGTAGCCAATCTTAAAGCCTATTTTATAGCGAAGTTTAGATAGGACAGCTTTTTCAGCCTCTAACTCATCTAAGGTTTCACCTTTAAAGTTATCTTGAAATGTTGGATCTAAAATTTCTTTAAGTTCTTGATCTTTCATATGTACCTCACAAAAAATTTATTCTTTTAACGGTTTTAAGCTTAGCACGAAAATTATTAAAACTTAAGCAAGTACAAGAAAAATATTTTTTTAAATTGCTTTCCATAGAATGGAAAGATTGTGAATTATAAGTAAATTCTTATTAATAATTTGTTAAATAAATCTTTTTTAAAATGGGATTTTTAAAGAAGATTTTACTTTTTCTAAAAGACTTTGCGCTAAAGGGCCCTTAAAGCTTTAAGCTTAGGATCAAAGAAAGAGGATTTTGTCTAAACTTTGATCTAAGTCACTTAATTAAAGGTAAGAGCGGGCGCTTAGAATGCGCACTCACGCCTAATCTTAAAAATAGCTCTATAATCTAGCTTAGAGCCTTAATGGCTTGTTAATGAGAACATTACAATTTAAGGTAGGTAATATGCCTAAGAAACGCCGTACTAAAATCGTTACTACTTTAGGTCCTGCAACCGATCGTCCGGGGATTATTGAAGGGATCATTAAAGCTGGAGCTAATGTAGTTAGAATTAACTTTTCACATGGTAAGCTTGAAGATCATGAAAGACGCGTCGCCGCAGTGCGTGAGGCTTCAGCTAAATTAGACTTACCTGTAGCCATTATGGGCGATTTGCAAGGACCTAAGATTAGAATTGGTTCGTTTAAAGATGGGCGCATTCTATTAAAGATGGGTGCGCAATTTATCTTAGATGCTGATTTACCTTTAGATGCGGGTGATGAAAATCGCGTAGGCTTAACCTATAAAGATTTACCTCATGATCTAAAGCCAGGTGATATCCTTCTTTTAGATGATGGGCGCATTCAACTTGCAGTAACTAAAGTTGAAGGCTTAGAAATCTACACCACCGTGATTGTGGCAGGTCCGCTTTCTAATTCCAAGGGTATTAATAAGCAAGGCGGTGGTCTTTCAGCTCCTGCTTTAACTGAAAAAGACAAGCGCGATATTCAAACCGCAGCCCGCTTAGGTTTAGATTATGTTGCAGTATCCTTCCCAAGATGTGGCGATGATCTAAAAGAGGCAAGACGCCTTTTACAAGCTGCAGGCTCTAATGCGCGTATTGTGGCAAAGGTTGAGCGTGCTGAGGCCGTGGAAAGTGAAGATGCCATGCGCGATATCGTCTTAGCCTCAGATGCGGTGATGGTAGCCCGCGGTGATCTTGGTGTGGAAATTGGTGATGCCAGACTTATGAGCGTGCAAAAGAAGCTTATTAATTTTGCGCGTGGTTTAGATAGGATTGTCATTACCGCAACACAAATGATGGAGTCGATGATCAAAGCTCCGATGCCAACTCGTGCTGAGGTAATGGACGTCTCAAATGCCGTTTTAGACGGTACTGATGCGGTGATGTTATCTGCTGAAACTGCCGCAGGTGATTATCCTGTAGAGACGGTGCGTGCTATGTCTCAAGTGTGCGCGGGCGCTGAAAACTCCATTCAAAGATCAGGTTATAGAGCAGAGCGTATCTTTGATACTGCCGAGGAGACGATTGCCATTTCTGCAATGTTTGCGGCCAATCACTTGCGCGGCATTCACGGCTTAGTGGCCTTTACCGATACCGGTCAGTTACCGCTTTTAATGTCACGTATTAGATCAGGTCTTCCAATTTACGCCTTCTCAAGATCTCATCAGGCTGTAAGATGGATGAGCATGTACCGTGGCGTATTTCCTTTCTATTTAAACAATGCCGATTATGCAACTCGTGACGAGGTCTTAGATGCGGCGGTGAAAATCCTTGCGCAAAAAGGTCTTGTCCAACCTGGCGATAAAGTTGTGATTACTTTTGGTGTCACCATGGGTCGCAGCGGACATACTGATAGTATGCGAGTTGTTACCGTCTAAAATATCGTCAACTGAATATTAAGGCAGGATTTCCTGCCTTATTTATTAGTGCCTAAGACTTAAGTTTTAAGAACGCTTTTTGTATAATCAAACAAGATTTTTTCAACATTTGGAGTTATTCGTGAAAAAGACCACAATTTTAGCAAGTGCTGTAGCTTTAAGTTTATCTTTAACCTTAGCAAGTAGTGCTCAGGCCTCAGTAAGTCAGACTCTCATCAATACTGTAACCTCGCTTGTAAGTCCAAGTCAGGAGGTAAGAGGTTTTGCACGTGGCGGCTTTTCAAGAGGCGGTGGCCTTTTTGGTGGTAGATCTTCAAGCTCATCTACTAAAGCCTTACCAAATCGCTCAAGCACCAGCTCAAATAATGCCAAAACTAATACCAATAATACAAAGGATGCAGACTTTAACTCAAATGCAACCTCATCTCGTGGTAATTATGGGGCAAACTTTGGCGGTCAAGGCCGTGCTGCCACAGGTGCTGCCTATCAAGGTGGTGGCTCACCATTTTTAAGCTCCATGGCAGGTACCATGACTGGTATGATGCTCTATAGCATGTTATTCCCAAGTGCAGCTCATGCAAGCACTAATGCTCCACAGGTCACCCCAGAGAGTATTAGTGATGAGGATTTAGATAAGTGCTTAAGTGAGCTTTCAGTACAAAAGGAAAAATTACAAAACCTAAAGACTGAAAAATTGGGCTCAGGTGAGGCCACTGATGAAGAATTAGCTCAAATTGATGCTGATTTACAAAAGCTTACTGACTTAGAACTTACTTTAGTTAAAGAGCAAGTAAGAAGACTTAAAGAAGCCTCCTAAGATTAACTAACCTTAAGTTATGGGAGGGGTAGTTTTTAAGCTTAAAGCTTAGGGCTACACCTCCTTGATCTAAATATTCCTCACAAGTTTTAAAGCGTAAGACTCTATTAGAGTTTAGGGCAGGGCTTTGATAGAGGAGCCTGCGCACACCCCATTCGTAAGAGTGGGGAAAAGCAGGCGGAAGTTTTACAAAATAACTATTGCCTTTTTTGGGTCTTTCATTTATTTTGTTGATAGGTGATCAGTTAGCTTTTGCAAAAAGGTAACTGATTGCAAAAAAAATTGAGT
>CALXNU010000136.1 GCA_944389835.1 uncultured Succinivibrionaceae bacterium | reverse complement strand
TACCGAACACAGAAGTGAAATGTAGTAACGCCGATGGTAGTGCAACGAACGATTGTGCGAGAGTAGGTCACCGCCAGACCCCAATTATGACCCACAGCTAATTTTAGCTGTGGGTTTACTTTTTAAAATTACCTCTAATTTTTGTGCAAATGCTCCTTTTGGGGAGCATTTTCTTTTTATAAATCAAGCGAATTTGCCATTTGAGAAAACTTATCTTCAACTATATTAAAGAGCATTTGACTTTCAGCAGCTTGTGCTTGTGATCCTTGTACTTGACAGGTCATCTTAACTAAAGTGTTATTTTTTAAAATAGATCTTTGATAGAAGAAGTTGTGCTGATCTGGTAAAAAGCCGTCTGCAGGTTTTTTAAGAAATCCTTTTAAGAGTAAATCAGCGCTTTGAGAGTCTTTTTGATAATTTAAAATTTCATACTCACCCCATAAAAGGTGCTCTTTATCACCAAATTTCTCAAGCTCTCCTTGATAGAAGGTTTCATCTTTTAATAGACTTGCAAACTCTTGAGAAGTTAATTTATTTTCAACAATTGAAATTAAAATGCGTCCACTTATCTCACTATAACTTATCGTGCTAATTGCGTCAGTGGCAATTACCGTTTCATGGAAATCTTTGGGGTAAAGGTAGGCAAGCTTTTGGCCACTTGGCATGGTAAAGGAGGCTTTTTCTAAAGCAAAATTAGGATCAAAGTTATAAGTAGCTAAGCTTTCAGAGTCTTGACGTGAAGTCTCTTGAGATAAAGCGTGTGGACAATTTAAAAATAAACAAGGAAAGATAGTTAAAAGAGCTAGTTTTTTTATAGATTTTTGCATAGGCTAAGACTCAAACAGCCGCACAAGCGGCTGTTATTTAATATAAAGTATGGATTATTAGTAATCTGCACGTAAGACTTCAAAGTGAGCCTGTGGGTGATTGCAGGCAGGGCAAGCCTTAGGAGCTTCTTTACCTTCATAGATAAAGCCGCAGTTACGGCAACGCCAAATCACTACGTCATCACGCTTGAACATGGTGCCTTCAGTTAAGTGCTTCCATAAGTCGCGATATTGCTTCTCATGTTGCTTTTCAGCAACTGCAATGTTCTCCATGACAGCGGCAATTTGTGGGAAGCCTTCCTCACGAGCTACAGCTGCAAACTTTGGATACATATCGGTCCACTCTTCATTTTCACCTTGAGCAGAGGCTTCAAGATTTGCTGCGGTGTCACCGATGATGCCAGCTGGGAAGGTAGCGGTGATCTCTGCAGTACCACCTTCTAAGAACTTAAATAAGCGCTTAGCGTGCTCTTTTTCTTGATTTGCAGTCTCAAGGAACATGGCACTGATTAATTCATAGCCTTCCTTTTTGGCAATAGAGGCAAAGTAGGTATAACGGTTACGAGCCTGTGACTCACCTGCAAAAGCGGTGAGAATATTCTTTTCAGTCTGAGTACCTTTAATGCTAGGCATGAGAACTCCTTTTTCTTCTTGCATATAGTTTAATTATTAATAAGTTATAGCTTATCATCGCTCTTTATTTATAAGAAGTCAAAGAAAGTTTTTCTCACTTACGTCCTTGACAATAACATTATGTAGATCATAAATATATTTGACAGAGCACGAAGTTATCCTTATAATTCACGGCATCGGCGATTAGCGCAGCCCGGTAGCGCATCTGGCTGGGGGCCAGGGGGTCGCAGGTTCGAACCCTGTATCGCCGACCACTCCTTCTAAAAGTTCACTCAAATCTTAATTCTTTTAACTTGATCTTATTTTAAGATCAAGGATTTTTTTTCTTTATTGGTTTTTGGCCGGGGTTTCGTGGTTTTTGCTAAACACATTTTTAGTATTTAGTAAAAAATTTTTTGCAAAAAACTTGACACACATCAAGTTTTCGATATAATGAGCGCACTCCTTATGTTTGTTTGATGGTGCCCCTGAAAATCTCTTCTCAGGGGTTATTTTTTATCTGGCGCTTTAATTTTTAGGCCTGCGCAATTTCCTCTTCACTAAAACCGAGTTGCACTAAGTCATCTTGAGAAAAACCTGCATCTTTAAGATCATGAGCTTGATAGCCTAAATTTTTAAGTTCTTCAACACGTAAGCCTTGCTCAATAAGATCTGAAATACTATAGCCTAAGCCTTCAAGTTCTGAGCCACTTAAGGAGACTTGAGATAGAAGATCATTTACGGAGATCTCCAAATCATCAAATTCAGCCTTTTGGCAACCACCATCAATTAAATCTTGGAAGGTTAAGTGCATTGCATCAATGCGTCTTCTTGTAGTGCCAGCTGCTACAAGATCTTTTATAGTAAAGCCTAATTTTAGGATATCGCCTTCAGGGTACATCTCTTCAATAAAATCTTCAGCACTAATGCCATAGTGTAGAAAATCTTCTTTAACAAAGCCTGCTTCTATAAGCTCTGCTAAGGTGACTCCAAGACTTCTTAAATCTTGACGAGAGAAATTAGCTTGGACATATTTGAAATCATCAAAGGTAAAGCCCATATCAAGGAAGTCATCTTTACTGCAACCTGAGGTAATTAAATCTTTGAGGCAGTAGCCCATATTTTCAAAGGTTCGTTTATTAATTTCACAGGCTACGACATCTTGAATGGTATAACCTAGATATTCTAATTCGGTGCGCTTTAAGTGAGCACTGCGATATAAATTAAAGGCATTAACACCTAATTTATCAAAATGCTCTTTCGTAAAGCCATCGGCGACTAAATCAGAAAGGGAGATCCCAGCCTGTCTTAAATCACGCTCTCTTAGGCCAAAGAGAACGATATCTTTAAGCTGACGGCCAAAAATATTAGCAAAATCTTCAATTTCAAAGCGCATATTTGATCTTTCCTTATGTTAAGTAAGATTGGCAAATTTTTTAAATATTTAATTGTAGACTATAAAGCGTTTTATTCCTATGATCTAGGTGACAGATTTGCATGTTATTTATGAGTTACCTCTAGAATATAGGGTCTAATAAGCTATATTTACAGAATTAAACCCTAAGTTTTTTAACTTTAAACTGAAAAAACTTAAGCAAAGGATCAAGATCGCTCTATTAAAGCTACTTATGATTAGTAGCTTATTTTTAAAAAGGATTTAACTTTAAAATTTAGAGCAAAGAATCTATATCGGATTGATTTTGTTGCTGGCGTCTTTGTTTGTCTTGAAGGATTTCTTGATACAAGCCAAGGGTCATATATGTAACCTAAAAGTCGAATTATAGTTACCTGCTAAGCTGATTTTGTTCATTAGTAGCTTTTATATTTCCCACCTAAAATATC
>CALXNU010000135.1 GCA_944389835.1 uncultured Succinivibrionaceae bacterium | reverse complement strand
ATACTAGGAATGTCAAGATTGATGCCATTCATCTCCACCTTATAGAAGGTGGAGACTTCTGGCATAAATTGTTAAATATTATCGCTTAGCTAAACTTTCAGTGTAAAGCTCAACTTTATAAAGTTTCACATTGCTCTCAAAGGCCTCTCTTTGCTCACGGGCTAAATGCGGATGCGAGTTGGAAGGCAATTTGATGCGCAGTGGATCTACTGCTCTATCATTAATGCGCACTTCATAGTGTAAGTGAGGACCGGTGGTTCGACCCGTATTGCCAGTGCGGGCGATGACTTGACCTACGATAACCTTATCACCTTTTTTCACGTCCATCTTTGATAAGTGCATATACACGGTGGAATAAGCGCCTTGATGGCGGATGATGATGTAATAACCGGCAGCTCTTTGATAGCCTGCAAAAGTCACCGTACCATCAGCTGGAGCGTAAACTGGGGTTCCCACCGCAGCTTTAAAGTCAATGCCTTTGTGTGGGGTGATCTTTCCAGTTACTGGGTGGCGGCGATGGGGGTTGAACTTAGAGTTAATTTTAATGGAGTCTGCAAGTGGGAAGCGGCGGAAAATACCTGCCGTTGGTACATACTCACCTTCTGCATAAAAGCCTTTATCATCAGGATTTCTATAAATGGCAAAGGTGCCTTGTGAGCCTTGAAATTCCACAGCATTAATTAAAGCGCGGGTGCCAATGCCATTAAAGAGCACTCTAAAGCTATCGCCTGCCTTTAATTTCTTTAAGTCATAGCGTCCTGCAAGCTGCGTTTTGATAGTGCGAATTTCAGAGGAGGTTAAACCTGCTCTCTTACCAGCTCTGTCAAAGCTTTCTTTTTTATTAATTGAGGCAATGATTAAACGTGGGCGAGTTTTATTGTTTTCAGCACCTTGCTCGCGCTCTTTTTGCGCCATTAATCTCTCTTGCTCTAAAGCTTTGCGTTTTTGCGTGGCCGCTAAAGCAGATGGCATTTGTGAGGCTTCCTTGAAGGAGGCTATAACCTTAGGATCGCTTACGTGAGTGTTTTTATCCTCAAAGCTTAAAACAAAATCATCACTTGCGCTATAGCGGGTGTAGTGAACTTGCTTCTCTCCAAAAGAAGGTTTTACCATCTCAAGGAGGATATTATCTTTATCAACTAAAAAGTGAATATGATCGCCAACATTTAAAGCTAAAGCCTTTTCATTGTTTTTAGAGGAAGCAATTACGCGCTTTAAGGTAGCTTTTGGCAAATCTAAGAAGCTAAAGATCCTTGATAAGTTATCCCCTGAGGAGACCGTATAAGCATACCAAATACCTTCATTGACTTTCTGTGGCTCTTGAGGAGTTACCGCTTTAAGTGGAATTTGATTGCTGATATTAATATTAAGCTCAGTGGGTTTAGCTAAAGATGAGGCCACAGGATTTACCTTAGCAATTAAGCCTTGGGTATTGTGTAAATTCTCAGACTCTAAAGCTTTATCTACACTTGAGCTTGGATTAGTCTTACTTCCCCTTTCAAGGCTTTTAATTTCTTGAAGGGAACTTGCCTCATGAGGTAAAGTTTTTATAGCAAGGCTCTCTTTTAGATCCTCAGTAACTAAATTATTTTGGGCAAGGGTTTTTGCGTCTTGTTTACCCTTTTCAAGGGCTTTTGAGCTCTCAAGAGCTGGAGCTTGGACTTTATGATCTAAGCCTTGAGAGGGAGTTTTAAGTGGGGTAATGGCAATAAGACCTGACATTCTATCTTGTGGTTTTTCTTGAATGTATTGCGGTAAGGTCTTTTTGGCATCAAATAAACCCTCATCATGTGGCAAAGTAGTTTGCTGCACATTTTGGGTAAACTGACTTTCAGGGATATCGTAATCTTCGTAGTTTTCGTTTGAGAGATCATCAATTTGTGGTAATTCTACTTCTTGCTCTTGGGCCATTAAGTAGCTACGCTCAGCCTCACTCATATAGCGCAGATCTTCATCTTCAAAAATAGAGGAATTGAAAGTTGGACTTTGTAAAGCAAAAGTCAAAGAGGTAAGAGAAATGAAGCTTATCGCTAAGATATGCTTGGCAGGCATGACCTTTTTATTAAAAGGAAGGGCGACAAAGTCTTCGGTGACCTTGCTTTGGCTAACTTTAAGTCGTAACAATTGATGATCCTCTGAAAATTACCGATAAATTTTATCACAGCTTATTTGTTAGCTTAAGGTTACGATGCAAAAAAATGAAAGAAAATTTCGTTTTTTTGAGGTGCTTAGCGTTTTATGTATTTTGCGTAAAGTTTAAGATGAGAATGGGGGTAAAAGGGCTACAAGTAGATCCTACAACTTACAAGGGATTTTAGATGGATTGGTATGCAAAACCCCTATCAGGTGATAGGGGTAAGCTTTAAGCTTTTTTGTAACTTAAAGCGTGAAATTAATGTACTTTGTGACCGTGAATATAGAGATACCAGTTCATGAAGCCTACAAATAAGGCACCGCCTATGATATTGCCAATGGTCACCGGAATTAAGTTTTTGAAAATAAAGTTCTCAACGTTAATGTGTGAGAAGGTTTCAGGGGTGACACCTACCTCTTTTACAAACTCCCAAAACTCAGGACTTGCAAAGTTTTCAATGACAATGCCCATGGGGATCATAAACATATTGGCAATGGAGTGCTCAAAACCAGAGGCTACGAACATGGCAACTGGGAGGACCATAATTAATGCTTTATCAATAAGTGAGCGACCAGCATAGCTCATCCACACTGCAAGGCAGACCATAAGGTTGGCAAGCGTGCCTAAAATTACTGCCTCTGTGAAGGTGTGATGTAATTTGTGTGAGGCAGTTTGCAGGACATTTAAACCCCACATGCCATCGGCTGCTAAGTATTGGGCTCCAAAGAAAATTAAGGCCACAAAGATTAAAGCACCTAAAAGATTTCCCGCGTAGACATAAAGCCAGTTTTTCATCATTGGCCCCCAGCCTACTTTGCCGGTGATCTTAGCGACAGTAATTAAAACTGTGGAGGTAAATAGATCTGCACCTAAGACTACGACTAAGATAAGACCTAAGGAGAAGCACAAACCACCAATAAGTTTGTTGATACCCCAAGGTAGCTCAGCACCGCCTGTGGTTGCAGTAATATAAAAAGCAAAGGCAATTGAGATAAAAATACCTGCGTTTATTGCCGAGACTAAAGCCTTTGAAAAAGGTTTGGATGCCTTATAGACGCCAGTGTTTTCACCTACTTGTGCCATCTCATAAGGTGAGAGCAGGTTGAAGTTTTCAGTTGCCATAAAATTCTCGCAAGATTAATAAAGTCTGCGCGCAATTTTAGGGAACTGTGCACAAAAGGGCAAGATCAAAGATTAACTTTACTTGTTTACGTGAATCACCCATAACCTAAAGGTTAAGGGCTTCTTCCTGCTTCAAAGACTTCCTAACGGTTATCTCCACAGGCT
>CALXNU010000134.1 GCA_944389835.1 uncultured Succinivibrionaceae bacterium | reverse complement strand
TTTCAGAAGGGTATAATTTCAAAAATGCTCAAATTTGCTGAGCAAATTTAGATCATTTTTGATGAACTCTGACATTTAAGTATGAGGTCACCTTAAAACTTGGAAATAACGATTTAGTAAAGTCAAATTTAAAAAATTTAGTCAAAAATTCTTTAAAACGCAAGATTTTACTAAATAACAATAAGTTATTCTTACAAAAGCGTTTAAATTAGATACAATCTCGTTTAGAAAATAGCTTTGTATATTAAAATAATAATGTATAACAATAAGATAAATTTAAAGAAGCAAATAAGTAAGCTAAAAATTAAAAATAAGGTCTAAAATTATTTATAACTTACATACAAGATTATAAAGAATAAAGGCAAGCGCTTTAAGAGTAAATCGCCTAAATAGATCATCGATAAGCTCATGAAGCTTACAGAGGCTCTGAAATCGCCAATTGGGCTAAAATCACAAGTTGATCCTCTAAAGTCAAGCTTTGAGGATTGTAAGCCATTAATTAATACGCGCTGCGTTGATTTTTAGATTAAGCTTCAAATTAAGCTCAAATTTAGACGCTTGCGCAGACTAAATACTAAGATCATTTGAATTTAAAGAGCCAAATTTTAAGTTAAAAATAAAAGTAAACAAAAATTTTAAAGATAGCTGAAGTTAAGAGACAGCGCTTCAAAGTCACAGATTAAGCTTACAAAGAAGCCTTGAAAATTGTCAAAACAAATTGGACATATTCAACTTTGAGGCCCATAAGTCAAAATTTAACATAATATAAATTATACGAAGTTGTGAAGCGTTTGATTAAACAATTTGTTAAAAACCACAGCTTAGCCTTATAAGTTAACAATTTTAAGATCAAGTCATGGCTCTAAAGTCGTCTTATTTAAGACTTGGCAAATTTAAAGCACAGCTTATATGTACATACTCTTAATGCTTAAGCTGTGACTTCTAATTTAAGTGCCCTATTTTTGTGCTACTTCATTTTAAGCTTGTGCTTACAACTTGGGTCTTTAAAAACGAATTAAGATTTTGAGGATCATCAATGCGTCAAGCGCGTAAGCTTATGGCATCTTAAAGCTTTTGTAGAAGAACACCTAAGTGTCAAGCCTTAAGAGTACATCACCTTTATGGATTACCTTGGATCTAAAACTTTGCGTAGGCAAGGCTTTGGGCAAGATCCCAGATTGCTAATTACCATTAAGTTCAGTTAACTCAAGCTTTAATGGCAGCATATTAAAGCTCCTTGGTACTTGCCTTCTTCTCAAGACTAAGCTTAAAACTGTAAAATTTAGGTTACAATTGACTGTACTATACTATGTTAAATCTTTGTATTAGCTTAATTTTTTATTAAAATAAATCAGGCTTTTAAAGTGAACTTGACCATAGACTTTTAAGCTTAAGGAGTTTTAATGAAAACCATTCGCCTTCTCTATCCAGATTACATAAGTGGTAATTTAGAGGAGTATTTCTTAGGATCACGCCTTATGGCGCAAATCGTGCCTCAAAATGATGAGCAAAAGCTTTGCGTGGTAGATTTACCTAAACCTGATAGCATCAATGCTCAAGTAGAAAATGGCATTTTTGGCAAAGACTTAGTTTTAGAAGGCATTAGTAAAGCTCAAGCGATTTTAGCAAGTGAAAAGCCAGAGAAGATTATCACCATTGGCGGTAATTGCTTAGTCTCCTTAGTCCCATTTGACTATTTGCACCACCTTTATCAAGATGTAGGCATTGTGTGGATCGATGCGCATCCTGATGTTTCAACTCCTAAAGATGGTTATCCTAATGCTCATGCCATGGTTTTAGGATCACTATTAGGAGGCGGCGCTTCATTTTTGCGTGAAAAATTAGTAAGTCCCTATTTTTCCCCGCAAGATCTTCTCTATATTGGCCTTTAAGATCTGCACTCTTATCAAAAGCAATATTTAGATGATCTTAAGGTTGACTATGAGATCCAAACGCAAGGCATTATTTCTGATCTTAAGATTAAGGCCTTTTTAGCAAAGCACTCAAAGATCTTAGTGCACTTAGATATTGATGTTTTAGATCCTAAATTCTTTGCGGCCACCTACTTTGCCAATCCTACTTTAGTAGGCGATGGTAGCGGCGGTGGCATTATGACCCTTGAAAGATTGTCTCAAATTTTAGCCTTACTTGATGCTCAAAGTTCAATTATGGGCCTTACCATTGCAGAATACTTGCCTTTTGCGGAGTTTAAACTGCAAAAAGCTTTTGAAAAGCTTAAGATTTTCGCTTAACTTGAAATTTTAGCGTCATTTAGAATGACGCTACTGTATAAGGTATAGAGCTTATCAAAACTCATGGCAGCATTGGCAGCACTTGTTGAGGGTAAGAAAAACACTTGTGCGTGAAGCTCCTCAAGCTTGTTGAATTTTAAAAAGAGCTTTTTGGCAAGGCCACCGTTGACGATTATTTTTGTGATATTGGGGTATTTATCTAATAAAGCTTTGATATTCTCACCTTTGGGGTTTTTAATAGCGCTATCTAAGCTACCTTCACGCTCACAGCTTGCAATTACATCAAAGAAGCTTAGTTTAAGTTTTAGCGCTGCTTTCTTTTTCTCATCAACATTCTCTAAATTAAGATCTTCAATCCCTGCAAGCTTACCTACGATCTTCCAGAGTCGATTTTGCTTGTGCGCGTAGTAAAAACCTTGCTCAAGCGAGGTAACTGAAGGCATGGAGCCTAAGATCAAAGTTTGGGCTTGCGGATAAATAAAAGGTTTAAAGCCAAAGATGCGTTCACTCATAAAAGATCTTCACTTACAATCATTTGGGCTATTGTAGCTTATTTAATTTTTGTTTTCTCTGTATTTCTATAATTACGTTGCCTGTAAGCCATTTAGTGTCACCTTAGCGCCTGCTGGTAAAAAAAAATACTTGGCGTAACCATGCCAAGAAAAGAGTTGCGGCCTGAGTTTTACGTTTTGTCTTTATTCTTAGCGTTACGTTGACCTGCGACATGGAAACTCTTGATTTGCTCAACATAGTCTTAAGAAATTTTAAATGCCTTTTTTAAATGAAAAATCCCCAAACTAATTGCCAGACGGAATTAAGCACATAATCTTAAAGCTTTTAGTTTATGCTTAAAAATTAGCTTGCTAAAATTTAAGACACAAAAAGCCCCAAGGATTTAGGGGCTAGATAATTAGTTGCAAAGGTCATTGTATATGAAAAATTTAAAAATTGCCCTACCTTTTGTGTTGGGTGTTTTCCCTGTTTTGCTCACAGGATGCTCAGATCCTGCTTCCATGATTGCAGAATCCCCACTTCCTAATCATGAAGAAGTTACAATTGGAAATTTGTGGGAGAGCTATGAGGATTTATGTAGCAACGGTGAGTGGTCTGATTTTGAGAATAATCAAGGTACGGTGATTGCTCAATATCAATGTGATTTAAATCTTGCAGAGGCTTTATAGGTTCATGGGAAAATCCTGTAGGATTGATGGTTAAACCTTAGCCTTGCTCTTTGCTGCTTTTTTCTCTTGTTCAATG
>CALXNU010000133.1 GCA_944389835.1 uncultured Succinivibrionaceae bacterium | reverse complement strand
AGAGCAACAAGACTTACTTGAAAGTCTATATCTTAAAAAATTGCCTGCAAAGCTTACTTATCAAAGCTTTGTTACTCTTGAAAACAATCTTAAAGCAGAGCTTGATAAGAGGCTTTTAAATTTAAGAGAGCAAAAGGAAGAGTTAGGCTCCACCATTGTCTCCTATATGCTTAAATTTACGCAAAAATATCCAGTTGAGGCAAAAGATCTTAACGGGCAAGATCCAAAAAGCTGGAGTGATTTTAAAAAGCTTGAAGATGAGATCCGCGAAGATAAATTACCTGATTTTGTGGAGACTTTTGAGCGTAAGCTCACCGATAATACCATCATTGAAGTGGCGCGTTTTGTGCAGCAATTAAATGAGCATTGTCGAAACATTGAAAGCAATCTTAAATTTATCAATGAGCTTTTGTATCCTGTGGACTATACGGCAGGTCACTACATTAAGCTTGTAGCGCGTGAAAACAAAGATATTGAAATTCGCGAGTTTAAAGCTCAACTTAAAATGTGCACCTCAAATGCCTCTTTAAGTCATGATAATTTGCAAGAGGCTGAGGCTAAATTCAAGCAAATTTATGATCTTATTGCACGTTTTAAAGGTGGTAGTGCTACACAAAACGATGATAACAAGCGTTGGCGCAATAAGGTTATTGATGTGAGAAATTGGTATACCTATGCGGCTTGGGAGTGCATTCGCGACAGTGATGAAGTCTTTGATTACAACGAGGATAGTAGTGGCAAATCAGGCGGTCAAAAAGAAAAGCTTGCCTATACCATTTTAGCCACCTCTCTTGCTTATCAATATGGCATCAGCTCTGAAAACTCAAAGCAATCTTTTAGATTAGTGATGCTTGATGAGGCCTTTGCAAGAAGCTCACCTGAATCTGCAACTTACTGCCTGCAAATTTTCTCTAGGCTTAAATTGCAACTTCTTATCATCACCCCAATGCTAAAGCAAGATATTATTGAGCCTTTTGTGCAGCATGTGCTCTACTTTAGAGCCCGCGATAATATCTCAAATGCTACGCACTTTTTGATAAGTGATTATTTAACCGCTAAAGATCTTTATCGCAAGATAGAAAAAGGTGAGATTAGTACTGAGGAGCGGGCTCTTTATGATCGCTTGCAAAAATTTGGTACCGCCAAAGAGCGAATTTTAAGCTTAAACGAGACTTAAAGTGTCGCTCTAATCTTCTCTTAAACTTCTTTTTTAAGCCGCAAGGATTAGCCTTGCGGTAGTAAGGTAATTTTTTAAGTTAGGCTACAAAATTGTAGACAAAATCTTTTTTAACTAAATTAAATTCATTGAACATCATTCAATGAATGTGATACAATGAATTTAAAGAGCACAAGGAGCACATTATGGCAGGGCAGAAGCTTACCAAACGCAAATTAGAGGCTTTAAAGACCCGTGAGAAGTTAATTAAAGCCGCGCGCGAGCTTATTCAAGAACAGGGCCTAGATAGAACCTCAATTTCTGAGATCACCAAAAGATGTGGGGTGGCCAATGGTACTTTTTACACTTACTTTAAAAGAAAAGAGGATGTGCTCTCAGCCATCAGTATTGAGATTTTCAATGAGCTTTACGCTAAAGCCTTAAGTTATGAGGGATCATTTCTTCAAAGGCTTGAATTCTTTTTAATTAACTTTGCTGCCTATATTGAAGAAAGCGGAGTTAGGTTGTGCCAAGAGTGGGTAAGAAATACCGTTAATCCCAAATTAGCGCTAAATGATGATGACAAAGTAAAACTTGATTTTGATTTAAACCTTCTAAGATCTTTAATTGCAAGTGGCGTGGAGCAGGGGGCTTTGCGCGTGGAGGTTGAAGTTGATGCTCTGTCACGTCTTTTAGTTGAGCTTTTATATGGGCAAATGCTCTGTTGGGATTTTAGTGATGGCACCTATTCTTACAAAGAGCGCACTAAAGAGTTTTGTGAAAAGTTTTTACCTTTAATTATCAAACCTTATCTAAAGGAGTAAGTTAAATTATGGAACATACTGTAACTTTAAATGATGGGGTTAAGATCCCACAAATTGGTTTTGGAACTTTCCAAATTGCCAATGACGGCAGCACCTATAAAGCTGTAAAAGAGGCTTTAGATTTAGGTTATAGACATATTGATACCGCTGCTGCCTACTTTAATGAAGAGGAAGTGGGGCGGGCGATTAAAGACTCAGGCCTTGCACGTGAGGAGATTTTTGTTACAAGTAAACTTTGGCTTCAAGATTATGGCTTTGAAAAGGCAAGTGCAGGCCTTGATACATCCTTGAGAAAATTGGGCTTAGATTATATTGACCTTTATTTACTCCATCAGCCTTATGGTGAGGTAGCTGAGGCCTGGCGGGCTTTAGAGCAAGGCAAAGCTCAAGGTAAGGTGCGTTCCATTGGTGTTAGCAACATGACAGTTAAGATCTGGCAAAGCTTTGTGCCTCACTTTAAGACTCAACCTTCAGTAAATCAGATTGAGTACAATCCTTATTGTTTGCAAAAAGAAATTAGAAAATTAATGGCACAAACTCACACCACTTTAGAAGGTTGGGGTCCATTAGGCAGAGGTATGGGGACTTTACTTCACGATCCGGTCATTGACAAGATCGCAAAAGCCCATGATAAAACTTGTGCTCAAGTTATTTTACGCTTTGAAATTCAAGATGGGGCAATTGTTTTTCCAAAAAGCTCCAACCTGCAAAGAATGAAGAGCAATTTAGAAATCTTTGATTTTGCTTTAACTAAAGAGGAGATGGATGCGATTTACACTTTAGATCAAGGCCATGGCACTCATGATCCAGATACCCCAGGGGTTGCCCAATTTTTACTTGATAACTTTGATGTGCATGCCAACGACTAAAGATTTTTGGAGATAAAAATGGAATATCGTAAGTTTTACAATGGTGTTGAGATCCCCATGTTAGGTTTTGGAGTTTTCCAAATTCCAGAATACGATCAAGCTAAAAAGGCAGTCTTAGAGGCTTTTGAGGTTGGCTATCGTTTAATTGATACTGCACAAAGCTATTTTAACGAGAGAGCCGTAGGGGATGCCTTAAAAGAAAGTGGCCTTAAGCGTGATGAAGTCTTTATCACCACTAAGCTTTGGATCCAAGATTACGATAATGCCTATGATTCAGTGATGCGCTCGGTGGAAAGATTAGGTCTTGAAAAATTAGACTTAATGCTTTTACATCAGCCATTGGCCAATTATTTTAAGGCTTGGCAAGATCTAGAGAAGCTTTATGAAGAAGGTGTTTTAAGATCGATTGGTATGGCAAATTGCTATCCACAGGTTTTAACTGATCTTTGTGAGAGCTTTATAATCAAGCCTATGATCAATCAAGTTGAGATGCATCCTTTCTTCCAGCAAGATTTAAATCTTGAGGTGATGAATTCTTATCAAGTAGTCCCTGAGGCTTGGGGGCCTTTTAATGAGGGCAAGAGGGATTTCTTCCACAATGAGGTTTTAGCTAAGATTGGGCACAAGTATGGCAAGAGTGTTGCTCAAGTTGCCTTGCGCTTTAACCTCGATCGTGGGGTAGTAGTGATCCCAAAGACTGTGCACAAAGAGAGAATGCAGGAGAATTTTGATATTTTTGATTTCAAGCTTGATGCTGAGGATTTTAAGGAAATTAAAAAGCTTGAAATAAATGTCCGCGCAATCCCATTATCTTTAGATGATGGGTCTAGCGGACTCAATGTTATAATGTGACACAT
>CALXNU010000132.1 GCA_944389835.1 uncultured Succinivibrionaceae bacterium | reverse complement strand
CTTCGACCTTGCTCTGTACAGCTGGTCCAGGGACTTTCACCCATTGGATTGCGTGCATGCCGCGCACACTAAAAAACCTCGCCCAAGGCGAGGTCTATTAAAAAAATTTAAATTTAAGCAAACTTTGCTAAATGATCTAAAAGCTCTGACATCTTCTTGCGTCCAAAGGAAACATCCTCTTCATTAGTTACAAGACATGGGACAGACATCACTTTATATTTATTACGTAAATCCTGATAGAGATTTAAATCATAAACCTCAGCGCTGACATTGGCATTTAAAGAGGCAATTCTTTGCGCCGCCACCACTAAATCAGGACACATAGTGCAAGATAAAGAAATTAAAATTTGCATCTTAATTGGCTTGTTTATCGCATCTATACGTACTTTATCTGCATCTTCTACAGCTTGACCTGGACCTGCGGCATTATAAAGAGATAACACAAATGATGTAAACTCATGCCCGCCTGGCACACCATGGAAAGCAAGACCTGTATACTCCCCATTTTCCTTTAAAAGTCTAACTACTGGTAAGCATTCACTCTCATGGCCTTCTTTAACCTCAAGCTTATCCGTTAAAGCTGATAACTCTTGCATAGCATTTTCAAGTTCAAGACCTTTATCGCTGTCACCTTTAGTGACCTCTAAAATAAGCTTTGAGCCCATTCTCTCAAACACGGCATTAAGTTGTGGGATCATATCCTCACTTACAAAGGAGCCTGCTTGAGCCTCTGGGGCTAAAGACGCACGGGACTCTTCTGGGGCTTTTCTTACCGCATTTGGAACTTCAGGAACTAAACCTGTCTTCTCATGCATTTGAGCGGCAACTTTCTCCATAGCACAAGCTGCAAGCGCACCATCTGCGGTGGCAGTTACAACTTGACGCAAGGATTTAATACAAACATCACCACCTGCAAAAACGCCTGGGACATTAGTTAACATATCTTGATTGGTGATAATGTAGCCGCCCTCATTTAAAGCCACTTTATCTTTAACTAAAGAAGTATTTGGTACATAGCCTGCAAAAACGAAAACACCAAAAGTATCGCCACCTTCTGCGCTATATTCAAAGCTCTCATTAGTCTTATTATTGAAGATAGTAGCCTTAGTAATTCCCATGTCAGTGCCTTCCACTGACTTTAACTCATGATTAAAAAGTACTTTAATCTTTGGGTGAGCCATAACTTCATCAGCAATGGATTTGGCGCAGGAGAAAGCATCTTTTCTAACTAAAATCGTAACTTTAGTAGCATAACGGGTTAAGAACATTGCCTCTTCAGCAGATGCATAACCACCACCTATCACTAAAAGCTCTTTACCAGTAAAAAACTCACCATCACAGGTTGCACAGTAGGCAACACCGCGACCTCTAAACTCGTTTTCACCGACAAAACCTACTTTTCTAGGATTAGCACCAGTTGCAATCATCACTGCAAAAGAGCGTAAAACTCCACGTGAGGTAGTAACCTTTTTAATATCACCACTTAAATCTAAATCAGTAACTTCGCTTAGTAAAAATTCTGCTCCAAAATTCTGAGCTTGGCGACGCATCGTTTCAGTTAAAGCCTCACCTGAGGTCTTTTCAACACCTGGATAATTTACAACTTCATGCGTAATTGTGATCTGTCCACCAAATCTGTCTTTTTCAACAACTAAAACCCGATAACGAGCACGAGCTAAATATAAAGCTGCTGTTAAACCTGCCGGGCCACCACCTACAATAATTGCATCATATAATTCTTGATTTACCATCGTTTACCTCTAATTTTTTATAATTTTAGGAACACAAAAGCCCTCACATCAAAGACGTGAAGGCCCTTTTTTACATGCTCTTAAGATTAGAGCTTACCTACAAGGTCAAGACCTGGCTTTAAGGTCTCAGCATTTGGCTTCCACTTAGCTGGGCATACTTGATCACCGTGCTCACGAACAAATTGTAAAGCTTGGACTCTACGTAATAATTCATCAGCATTACGTCCAATGTTACCTGCAACAACCTCATAGGCTACAATTTTGCCATCTGGATTGACTACGAAAGTACCACGCTCTGCCATGCCATCTTCCTCAATTAAAACTTGGAAGTCGCGGCAAATGCGGTGGTTTGGATCTGCAAGCATTGGATACTGAATGTGCTTAATAGTATCAGATGCATCGTGCCATGCCTTGTGAATGAAGTGGCTGTCAGTTGATACTGAGTAAATCTCGCAACCAATCTTCTTAAACTCTTCATACTTCTCAGCAAGATCTTTTAACTCAGTTGGGCAAACGAAAGTAAAATCAGCAGGATAGAAGAAAAATACTGACCACTTACCCATAATGTCGGCTTTGGTAACCTCGTGGAAAGCGTCATTTTGATAAGCTTGGCACTTGAAATCTGCAACTTCCTTGTTAATTAAGGACATAATTTACTCCTAATGATTTAAATTTAAAATTCCGCTCTCAAAACTTAAGTTTTTTCTCTTAAGCTTTGCTTGGGTGAAATTATATGGTGTCTTTATTGTAAAACGATCTCAGTTGATAAACTGTATTACTTGGCAAGCTTTTATCATATTTGCAAAATAGTTAACATTTTTATGCTATAAGAGCTTAAAGCTTTTGTCTGAACCTTCAAATAAGAGATCTTTTTTTAGCGCAAAGCGCTTTGCTACAATAAGAAAAAAGTTAGGAGATCATATGGGCTATAGCGCACTTGAACTTGCAGCAACTGGAACTTTGTTTACCTTTTTAATGACCACCCTAGGGGCGGCTACAGTTTTTCTTTTTAAGAAAGAACCCTCAGCTCTTTTTACCAAATTATCCTTAGGCTTTGCAGCAGGTATTATGATCGCAGCCTCGGTTTGGTCTTTATTAATTCCTGCTATTGAAAATTGTGAAGAGCAAGGACTTGTCGCCTCCTATCCTGTGCCATTAGGTTTTATCTTAGGTGTAGCTTTTTTAATTGCCCTTGATAACTTAATGCCACACTTACACCCTGGAGCTAAAAATGCTGAAGGCCCTAAGTCTTCGATGCCCAAAGAGAGCCTTCTTTTTATGGCTGTCACCATTCACAATATTCCAGAGGGCATGGCAGTGGGTATTGCCTTTGCAGCCGCTGCCAATATCGGAACTCCTGAGGCCATCTCAGCTGCCATTGCGTTAGCCCTTGGTATGGGTATTCAAAATATTCCAGAAGGAACTGCTGTCACCTTACCTATGTATGTGCAAGGTAAATCAAAAATTAAAGCCTTTTTAATGGGCTCTTTCTCAGGCTTAGTAGAGCCTATAGCTGCCATTATCACCGTAGCATTAGCTGCCAATGTCACAGGGATTATGCCTTATTTACTCTCTTTTTCAGCAGGCGCTATGCTCTATGTGGTTGTTGAAGAGTTAATTCCTGAAGCTCATTTAGGAGAACACAGCGATATTGGAACTATCTTTGTGATGCTAGGCTTTTTACTTATGATGATCCTAGATACCTCATTAGGTTAAATGATTTTAAATTAGGGTGCATAGCACCCTTTTTTAGTAAATTAACAATTTACAGACAATTTACAAAATAAGATCCCACAGCTTTTCCCACAACCTAAAAATCGTAGTGTTTATTTTCAAAAATAAAAGTAAAGGCAAAAGCCCTCAATAAAAATTTTAAATCCTAAATAATTTTATTATCTTTCATATAATTATCTAGAAAAATTGCGAATTTAAGTACCGAAATTCAATTTTTAGGCAAAAAATTATGATCCCTTGCCTAAAACCTTAAGCTTTATTTTGCGCTTATATAAGCCATTTTTATTAAATTTTAATAAACTTCATATAGTTAACTTAAAAAGGTATTTTTTATAACATGATTCATGTGTCCCCTTTAACTCCTTTTTTTGATTAAAACCCTTCCTGTAACTCACTTTGATCTTGGTACAGCAGATC
>CALXNU010000131.1 GCA_944389835.1 uncultured Succinivibrionaceae bacterium | reverse complement strand
TATGTTATATAGGGGTTTTTATTAAATTATAGAGGAAAATTTAAGGTGTAGTGCTACTTTTGCTCAAATCTTGGGCTATAAGGCGACCTCTCTTAGTGATACAAGCCAAACAGCTTTAACACTATATCCAAAATATTTAAACCTAATAGAATCCACAACAAGATCTCAAGACGTTTTGAATTTACTTTATTCATTTTTGTGCCTTATAATAAGCGTGGAAGTTTTCATATACTCACCTACTTGATTGTGAAATAATTTTGCAAGAATATCAAAAATATTTTCAATCAAGGAGATACAAAAACACCCTCCGAAGAGGGTGCAACATCTTAGATAGAAGACCTATTTTTTAACCTTAAAGCATAAGCATTTTTTGTGCTTTGCTACAATAAGCTTTCCATCCTTCTTTCTGTGAGCGTACTTGCAAAATACAATCTCACCTTCTTTATCATTTTGCCTTTGTGGGGCAGTTGGTATATTATTAATAGACATTATTTATAACCTTCTGTTACGGTTAAAGTAATTTTTAGCCAGTTCGCACCTGGCTAAACCCTAGTCCCATCGAAAAGTTCCCTTCTCAATAGAACCAAAGTCAATATAACAAAGATTAAAAATGTGATCAACATATAAATGTGAAAAAATCACTTTAATTTAATAAAAACAAAAAATACAGCATTATAAACCACGTTTATGATATAATTAAGAGGGCAATACTGTAAGCAAATTGATAAATTAAGGTAGAAAATATGTTGCTAGAGTTGTATGTTGAAAACGCCTTTTCATTTAAGGAAGGGGTGAGCTTTAGTATGTTTGCAACCAAAGAAAAGCAACATTCTGAGCGTTTAAACCTCATTCCTAGTGTTCTAAAGAGGGTTTTACCAATTAGTCTTATTTATGGTGCCAATGCATCAGGTAAAACCAATTTGATTAAAGTCTTATCACGCATCCAAGTCTTGGTCGTCAAAATGCCAGAGCTTAATGCTGAAACAGGCTTTGTTCCATTCAAATTAAATAAAGAAAACCAGCAAAAGCCGTCCAAGTTCAAAGTAAAATTCTTGTCTGGCGATACTGTTTACGAATTTGAATGTGAGCTTGATAGCCAAAAGATTTATAAAGAAGCTCTCTTCAAGTATGTAAAGAAAAAGGTTTTTAGGCTCTATTGTAGAGAAGGTGAAAACTTCACACTGGACGATCCTGATCAATATTCTGAAAATGACGTGCAGCGGGCAAAGTTTGCCTTTGAAAATACCCGTGATAACCAGCTCTATTTACAAAGCTCTGTTTACAACAACCTTCCATTTTTTAGAGAGGCTTTTAATTGGTTTGCAATAAGTCTTGTTTTAGTAAAGCCATCAACCAAATATATGCCGTATATATTTAATGCGAATGGTGAAGTTTTGATCTCCTATTTTGAGAAGCTTTTAAAGGAGGTCAATATTGGTATTGATGGTTTAATAAAAGAAGAAGTTGACCTTAAGCAGAGAAAAGAGCTTGCAAACCTTGCTCATCTTTTAGTAAATAATTCAGGTTTGCCTTTTTTTGATAAAAATACAAAAGATTTATATTGGGTCGTTAAAACAAATGACAAAATAAATGCCTTTAAGCTTTACTGTAGCCATAAAGGAGATGATGGCTCATTTGTCAATATGTCATTTACTGAGGAATCTGATGGAACGGTTAGACTGCTTGATTTAGCACCAATGCTTTCAGATCTTCTATATGTAAGGAGCAATAGAGTATTTATTATTGATGAATTAGACCGCGGCTTACATCCAAGGCTAACTTATGACCTTATAAAGGCTTTTGTAAGCGGTAGATCCTCAACTAATAGAACTCAACTAATTACATCCTGCCATGATGTAAATCTTCTTGATCAAGATTTGATGCGCAAAGATGAAATATGGTTTATGGAAAAAGCAGATGGCAGCTCTTCAATCTATCGCATGAGCGACTTGGACGTGAAGGGCAAGAAAGCTCGCTTTGATTTGAACCTAAGAAAGGCGTACATGGAAGGTTTGCTACCAGGTGTGCCCAAAACCAAGATTTCAGTTGAAAAGCTGATTTAATTTTGAAAAATCTGAATAATTTGGTCTTTAAATGTATCTATGATCCAATAGATAAAGCCCCAAAATACAACAAATAGAAGGCCAAAAATGTAAGTTGCGCCTTTTACCCAAGACACTAAATGTTCCAGCTTTTTTATAGATTCGGCATGTTGATCGCTTGTCTTCTCCAAGCTTTCAACTTTTTGTTTAAGAGCTCCGTAATCCTCGAAGTCAAAAACTGGAGGCTGGTAGGATGGCAAAGACGTTGGAGCTTGTGCTTGAAGCTCTGGATGTCTTTGTTGTCTTTGAGTACTTTGTCTTGGTCTTTTGGGGGCCATAGCTAAATACCTTTTCTCAACCATTCCCACAAATCAGATGATGCAAAACCGCTGTATGTGCCCAGGGGGGTTACTACAGCAAAGCAAGGTTTAATTTTACCGTTAGAGGTAAAGGCTTTTTGGTTATGACCATTTAGATCAAGAGCAGTTGCAAAATCGCTACTTGTCCCATCAAACTTGACGAAAAAAGCAGAGTTGTCCTTTAATGTGTAACAAGAATTGTCTTTAAATTTCTGACTTACCAATTCAGCCAAAGGTTCTTTGGACTCATTTCCCATTGGTATAACAACGAAAACTGCCATATTAATCCCTTTAAAATAGGTGTTCTCTACGTTTTTTTAGTCTAGCACCTTATTTAATAAAATTTCAACTCATTAATGTGGAGTAGCAAATAAGAAAAAGG
Organism: uncultured Succinivibrionaceae bacterium; assembly: GCA_944389835.1. Classification (GTDB taxonomy): domain Bacteria; phylum Pseudomonadota; class Gammaproteobacteria; order Enterobacterales; family Succinivibrionaceae; genus Avisuccinivibrio_A. Next base: position 1,125 of record CALXNU010000131.1, on the reverse strand, counting down.
CCTCAATCGCAGAGGCCTATTTTCTAATTACCTTCCAATCCTAGCCCTGCAACATGGCGCAATCGTCATATTTACAACCATAATGCCCTCCAAAATGCTATCAAGGAGAGTATAGAGGTCATTTGCCCCCAGGGAGCGTAATGCTCTGATTTGGTCTTTGGCAATTTGGCGCTTGTATTGTATGTCTTCCAAGAACGTAAGGGTTTGGCGAGCTCGGTCTTCGGTGAAGCCGTAATCATTTTGAACTTGAGGAATAGTTTTTTCACGTCTGTATGAGCCATAACGTCTAATTGATGGCAGCACTTCATTAACCACCCATTGTCTAAACTCTCTCGCGATTTTGGCCCGTGAGCGCATCATGACAAAGTAAAGCTGCGGTTCGGTAATAAATGTAGCCGTAAGCTGTCTATTATTAGTTGAGGTGATAACCCCGGAATTTAATTCCCCCGTTCCGAATTCCTCTTTTATTTGGTTAGCGGTCTTGTTAACACTCTCAAGGTTTAACGCTTTGCACACATCAGCCAAGCAGAATAAAGGACCTGTTGGCTCCTCATTATTTAAAATCATGCGTACTTGGACGCTATTAAAAAACAGATTAGTAGTGTGAGGGGTTGTTAATTTAGAACTGGCCATGATTGGCACCTCTTTCAGTTTTATTGTTGAATTTCCTACTTTGGGTAGGAACCGAGGGCTCAACACCGTCACTGAAAGAAAACGGTGGACTTATTTCCCTTGCGGGTCTTGTATTCGTCGCACCCTCGACATAGATCAACTAACGCCTTAAAGAATAACCTTAAGTCGTTAATCAAAATGCGTGGGATATGCTTTATCGCTAGCACCGCGCCTGTAGTTAAGTTTTGAGTCCAAAAAGATGTACCCCACATGCGTGGGGATGAACCGTCAATTGCGTTATTTATGCTGTCTGTCTTGCAATGTACCCCACATGCGTGGGGATGAACCGAATACGCGAAAGAGAGGCATTGCTGATGCCAATCATGTACCCCACATGCGTGGGGATGAACCGGCAAGCCTTTTAGGGGGGCTTGCCCGTGTCTCCCCTATAACCTCTATTGACCTCTCATTCATTGGCATATGTTCATATGAGCACAGACTAAAATCCTAAAT
>CALXNU010000130.1 GCA_944389835.1 uncultured Succinivibrionaceae bacterium | reverse complement strand
GCTCCACGAGCTGACTTCAAAAGAAGTCGCGCAGTAAGGAAGCTCCCACCTCTTAGGTGGGAGAGTGGTCACTATCAAAATTAGCGCTACTAGTCGATACGATAATTTTCTTTAGTAGTACCCATCTTTTCCATTAAAGCCTTAAGACGGCGTGGGGTTAAGCCTTGACCAGTCCAGGTTTGTTCTTTACCATCTAAATCAATATAACGATAGTGGATCTTCATGCGACGGCGCTTTTTAGTAGAAGGTTCTTCATCACTTTCTAAGAGATTTAAAATTTCATCACGAGTGATCCTCACCTCTTTAAGTTGAGATTGAAGAGCACGTAACTTTTCATTTCTCTCGGTCACTTTTTGCTCACGAGCCATTTCAGCTTCGCGATGCTCATCACGAATTAGTTGAATTTTCTCTAAAATTTCATCAAGTTCCCCGGCGGTAAACTCAGATAAAATTTTTCTAAGTGAGCGAGTATTTCTAAAGACTTTACTCTCAAATTCCATTTATACGCTCCAAGTTTAGTAATTTTAGTAACTGTTAATTAAAAAAACTAATATTTATATGTTTTGTAGTATAACTTAGTTTTTTTTATTTGCCTATGAATATTTGCAATAAAGTAATAATTTTTTACTAAAAATAACCTAATAGAAAAAGAAAGCCTACTTAAGATTACTTGTCAGTAATTTTTAAATCCTTTATACTCAAATTTAGGGAAAACGAGAGGGATTTTTATTATGCATATTATTATCATGCGCCACGGCGAGGCAACATATAAGGGAGCAGATCGTGTTCTTACTTTAAATGGTTATCAAGAAAGTCAGATGACAGGTTTAAAATTAGGTGCTTTATTTACCATTAATAAAATATTAGTATCTCCTAAAACTCGTGCTAAAGAGACCTGTCAGGCAGTTTTAGATAAATTACCAGGGCTTAAACCTCAAGTTGAAATATTAAATGATTTAACTCCCTCAGGAGATCCTCGATTAGTATATGATTACGTGATGGCGGTAATAAAACCTCAAGAAAATGTGCTCTTAATCACACATATCCCGATGGTAGATCGTTTAACTGCCGAGTTTTGCCCCGACTTCCCTTGCCCTCGTTTTAGTACTTCCTCAGCTTTAGTTCTTGAAAATAATGAGTCTTTAGGAGTATCAGTTAAAAAATTCATCACACCTTCGCAAGAAAGCAATTTTTGCACTATATAACAAATATTAACAAAGATTGGCTTTTTGCAAAGATTTATCGACATATACCCTTTAAAAAGTGCCGCATTTAGCTTAAGATCAATACATAACAAACATAAGTAAAGGAGTTTACGCTAATGCGAATTTTTAAGAAGTATGCACCGGTGCAGATTGCCAAGCACGTCAGCGCCTTTTTTAAGGGATACTTCTACATCCAAGGCAAAGGTGCTTTTCGCTTTGATGGCGGTAAGGTAATTATTGAGCCCAATCAAGATGCTGAAATCAGAAGAATAGGTAAAGAGATTAATATGTCGATTTTAGCATTCTCAAGAAGCTAAGCTAATTTTTAAGTTTAGTTTGCGCTTTAGTTTGTTATACTAAAAGCGCCAAGGAAAGGCACAATTTGTGCCTTTTTTAGTTTTAAAAAAAGAAAGATTTATGGACAACATAGAACCTAAAAGTGTGAATGCTTATCAAGCATTATATGCGAAGTTGGATTTACCACCTTCAGCAAATGAAATTAAACAAGCCTTTAAAGATGAATTAAGTACTGTACAAGATGCGGTGCGCTATGCAGTCTCTTGTTTTAGTGCCTATCAAATTTATGTAGGACATGGTACAGACAATTACTGGGATGAAGCTTTAGAGATTGTACAGGCGGTGATGAGATTACAGCCACCTTGTGATGATTCAACCTTATCCTCAAGGCTTACCTTACGCGAAAGAGAGCTTATCGCTTTAATTGTCAGCAAAAGAATTACCGATAGAGTTCCAACTCCATATTTGACACATCGGGCTTTTTTCTGTGGACACGAGTTTTATGTCGATCCAAGAGTCATTGTGCCAAGATCGCCAATTGCAGAGCTCATAGAAAATGGCTTTGCCCCATATATTGATAGGCAGCCTGATCGTATTTTGGATATGTGCACGGGCTCAGGCTGCATTGCCGTGGCAATGGCCTTAGAGTTTGAAGACAGTGAGGTTGATGCGGTAGATATCTCTGAGGATGCCTTGGAGGTAGCCCAAATTAACATCCAAAGCTATGATTTAGAAGATAGGGTTTTTCCAATTAAATCTGATTTATTTGAGGCGCTACCGCAAGGTGATAAATACGATTTAATTGTGGCCAACCCGCCATACGTTGATGAATATGATTTAAGCATTATGCCAGAGGAGTTTTTAGCAGAGCCTAAGATTGCGCTAGGTTCAGGGCGGGATGGCTTAGATTGTACAAGACGCATTTTAGCTCAAGCTCATCACTATCTAAATAAAGATGGCATTTTAGTAGTTGAGGTTGGAAACAGTGAGGAGAACTTACAAGATGCCTTCCCACTTGTGCCATTTCACTTTGTCGAGCTTAAAAAGGGCGGCTGTGGCGTCTTTATCTTAACTAAAGATCAGCTTGAGGCTTACTCTGAGACTTTTAAGATTGCCGATCCTAATCAAGCTGTAGAAGAGGCTGCGCAAGATTTCTTACCTAAAGGAGAACTTTATGGCGGGTAATACCTTTGGGCATATTTTTACCGTGACCTCCTGTGGTGAAAGCCACGGTGAGGCTTTAGCCTGTATTGTAGATGGTGTGCCACCACAAATTCCTTTAAGCGTTGAAGATATTCAAAAGGATTTGGATAGAAGACGTCCTGGCTCTACCCGTTTTGGCACTCCTCGCAATGAGGCAGATCGGGTGCGTGTCATCTCCGGAGTTTTTGAAGGTAAAACCACAGGTACCCCAATTGGTCTTATCATTGAAAATACCTCACAGCGCTCTCAAGATTATTCCAAGATCAAAGATGCCTTTCGTCCAGGACATGCCGATTTTACTTATCAAAGCAAATATGGCATTCGCGATTATCGAGGAGGTGGCAGATCCTCAGCTCGTGAGACGGCGATGCGCGTAGGCGCAGGTGCGATCGCTAAAGCTTGTTTAAAGCATTTGTTTAATATTAAAGTGCAAGGCTGTGTGACCGCCATTGGTCCTATCAGTACCGAAGTTTTTGACCCCAAAGAGGCTTTGAATAATCCTTTTAACTTTGCAGATAAGAGTAAGTTATTAGAGCTTGAAACTTACCTTGATAATTTGCGCATGGAAAAGGATAGCTGTGGGGCGGTTATAGAAGTTCGGGCACAAAATGTGCCGGTAGGGCTTGGAAATCCCGTGTTCTCCCGTTTAGATGCCAATATTGCCGCCGCTTTAATGGGCATTAATGCGGTTAAGGGCGTGGAGATTGGTGATGGCTTTAAATTAGCCGCGATGCGGGGCTCTAAAGCTCGCGATGAGATCTGCAAAAGTGGCTTTTTAAGCAATCATATGGGTGGCATTTTAGGAGGATTGAGCTCCGGGCAGGAGATTGTAGCCCGTCTTGCCTTCAAGCCTACCTCAAGTATTCTAACTCCAGGACGCTCTATCAATTGCCAAGGCGAGGAAATTGAGATTGTAACCCAAGGCCGTCATGATCCTTGTGTGGGCATTCGCGCGGTGCCAATTGCTGAGGCGATGTTAGCCTTAGTGTTAATTGATGCGGCCCTTGAAGATAAGGCCCAATGCTTTAATGTTCAAAGGACTCAATATTTTTAAGATGTAAGATAAACATAAGGAGTTACTATGCAAGCTTTAGAGACTTTGTTTTCCCATCAATCAGTGCGTCATTATTTAAAACAAGAGGTTGAAAAGGAAAAGGTTGAAATAAATGTCCGCGCAATCCCATTATCTTTAGATGATGGGTCAAGCGGACTCAATGTTATAATGTGACACATG
>CALXNU010000129.1 GCA_944389835.1 uncultured Succinivibrionaceae bacterium | reverse complement strand
ACGTAGCCCCTTTCAGGGCTTAGGCTAGTCAACTAGAGCTTGAACTTTTTCAGCTACAAGCTCCCGCCTCTATAGGCAGGGGTAGTTGACGCAAAGATAAAGCCTCTTTTTGACTAATACGATGGGGGCAGATCATCTTGAGTAGATCTTTTTAAAATTAACATGCAGTCACCATAGCTGAAAAACTTATAGTGTTGTTCTACAGCATGATGATAGGCCTCTAAGGTATTTTTATAGCCTGCAAAGGCACAGACTAGCATAATTAAAGTAGATTCTGGCAAATGGAAATTAGTAATAAGGCCATCTACTACCTGATACTTATAGCCTGGATAAATAAAAATTGAGGTATCTTGAGAAAAAGCGCAGATCTCATCTTCAAGGCCTTGAGCTTTAGCATAACTTGCCGCACTCTCAAGTGATCTTACGGCAGTGGTACCTACGGCAAAGACGCGATGGCCATTTTTATGGGTTTCAATAACCGCATCGGCAACTTCTTTGGGTAAATGCACAAACTCAGAGTGCATTAAATGATCTTTAATATCATCCTCGCGCACCGGCTGGAAGGTACCAGCTCCCACATGCAAGGTGACATAGGCCATCTTAATGCCTAAGGCTTTAAGATCTTCTAATTGCTCTTTATCAAAGTGCAATCCTGCCGTAGGTGCAGCAATGGCCCCTGGGACTTTTGAGTAAACGGTTTGATAGCGCTCTTTATCTAAAGGCTCATCCTCACGCTCAATGTAAGGTGGCAGCGGCACATGACCTACTTTATCTAAAATATCTAAAATTGAAGTTCCATCTGTGCTTTCAATTAAGAACAGATCATTCTCGCGGCCTTTAACTAAAAGCTCTTGCCCATTATCTAAGATGATCTTAGAGGAAGCTTTAGGAGCTTTAGAGGCTCTTATGTGGCTTAAAGCTGAGGTTAAAGAAAGTAGTCTTTCAATTAAAAGCTCAACTTGACCGCCGGTTTCTTTATGACCATATAAACGGGCTGGAATGACCTTGGTGTCATTGAAAACTAGAAGATCCCCAGGGCGTAAAAAGTTTTTTAAGTCAATAAAGGTATGATCTTCATAAGATCCTGTATTGCCATCTAAAAATAGCATCTTACAGGCAGTTCTTTTTTCTGAAGGATAAAGAGCAATGAGCTCCTTGGGGAGCTCAAAATTAAAATCGCTTCTTAACATAAGATTAGTACATTAAGGTGTAAAGCTTACGGCGATATTTACCCTGTAGAGGATCGCCTGACATGGTGGAGAGAATATCTAAGAAAGTCTTTTTAACTTTCTCTTGGCTTAAATCTTTTTGTAAAATGGCAAATAAGATCTCCAAGGCTTTTTCTTTTTTACCGGCCTGAGATAAAGCCACACTCAAAGAAATTGCCACCTCAAAATTTTTAGGATCTTCTTCATACTTTCTTTCAAGCTCTAAGATCTCAGGACTTTCTTGAGCCTTAAGCGCTAAATTTAAAGCGGCAATTAAATCTTGATAATTTTGGGAGGCAGCCTCCTCACGACCTGGATTTGCCAAAAGCTCTTGGGCAGCCTCTAAGCTCTTATTTGAGATTAATAATCTTGCATAGATGTGCTTGGCTTGTAAGTCTTTTTCATCTAAATTGTGCGCATCACGAGCACAAGTTAAGGCGGTAGCAAGATCGCCTTGAGCTTCAGCCTCTAAGGCCTCACGAAGTTTTACCTCTACATCAGAGGGCATAAACTTACCTAAGATATCCTTAAGATTTGTGACGATCTCCTCACCTTGATAGGCATCAACCGGCTTTCCTTGTTGGAAAATCACTAAAGCAGGTACGGCTTGCAAGCCCATTTGCATGGCAAGCGCTTGAGCGACCGGCTCTTGAATATCGGCCTCAACTAAAGAGACATATTGATTGTTGTCACTTATTTGTGATTCAAGTGAAAGAGTTATTTTCTCGCACTTGGGATCTTGCATGTAAAAATACAAAAAGACCGTCTTTTGCATGGAGGCATCAAGTAATACCTCCTTTACATTTTGTTCTGTAAGTTTCATAAAGTTACCTTGAGTTATTTTTGTTATTCCATAAAGCGGTTTAAATCACGCATCGCGGAGATTAGCTCTTCTAATTCTAAATTAGCCTCGATCTCACGCCCGCCACTTTGCGCTAAAACCTCACCATGTTTAGTATAGATGGCACAATATTGTTCACCGACTAAGACAATATCAGAATCCTCATCGCTTACCACATAATCACGCTTTGGAAGTGAGCGCAAATCATGACCTAAACTGTAGGTGGCAGCTTTATTGGTGATCCCCAAAATCTCCGCCCCAATGGTGGCCGCTAAATCATAATGTGAGCTTAAAACTGTGCTACTTACCCCAAGATTATCTTGATTTGGCCATAAGATAAACAAAGGCACATGCTCTTTTAACCTGTCATAGTAGGCTGAATTATCACTTATAAAAGGTGAGCCTTGAGAGGAGGTTAAAATCACTAAAGTCTTATTTAAAAGCTCTTTTTGCTCTAGAGTTCTTATGATCTTACCTACGGCGGCATCAGCTAGATGCAAAGCACGTTTGTAATCTTTCTCATTGTCTTTTACTAAAAGCTCATTTAATGAGAGCATTAAAGCATAGTGAGAATTGTCCTGCCATGAGTCAATCTGATCTAAAGCTTCAGTTAACACTGAAACATTAGATAAGGCATTATCAATCTTAATTTCTTTAAGACCAATAATATGATCTGAGGTTTTATCTTTACCTAAATCACTTTCAATTAAGCGCGTTAAATACTCACTTCGATAAAAGCCCTCAATCATCACCGGAGGCTTTTGCAAGGACTCTAAGGTTGAGCGATATAAAGTTGGAAGTCCGTAAGCTAAAGCAAAATAATTGTCTTTGACATTTTCATAAGGCAAATAATGATCCTCAAAGCTGTGAGATCTTAGCTTTAACTTTAAAAGCTCTGGGGTATCTTTCTCATTTAAAGTGCTATAAGAAATACCATTTAAGCTTATAGTTAACACATTAAAGCTCTCGCCTCGATCTTGATAGGCAATAGGCTCTAAAGGATAGACCACGTTAAACACACTATCTTGTCTTGAGCGGTTTGGATCTAAATAACCATGACTTTCTAAAAATGATTTAGCCGTCATTGGGTAATGTGCTGGGAAGGCTTGGCGCAACACGGTAATCTTATCGTACTGCCAGGCATCAGCCCAAATATGCAAACCATGGGAGATCACAAAGCACAGGCCTAAAATACCTAAGATCACCATTTTAACTAAGCGCTCTTTTAAATTTTGCTGATATAGGCTGTGTGTTGCAAGCTTGGCAAACACCAGCTCACATGCGATCACAATTGGGATGGCGATAAAGAGGAAGTTGTAATTAAGTCCTGTATTAAAATCTAATTGAGTAAAAATAAGACCTAAGGTCATTAAGGATAGATGCACTCTAACCGTAAGATAAAGCTTAATATCAACTAATAAGATGATAAAAAAGATTATAGTGACTAAAACTGCTAAAACCCGATAATAGCGATAATTACCAATAAAAGCTAAAGGAAATAAAATCACCAAATAGACCACAAAAGCCAAGAAAGACATGTGACCTAACCAGGTGATAAGTAAATACACAAAGGAAACAAAAGATCCCGTAGTAGGTGCAGCGTAAACGTAAGCTGAGCCTGCGAAAATGGCAAATAAAATATTAAAGAATAGGAAATAATGACCCCAAGCTATAGATCTTGAGACCAATTCACGATATGTATAACCCTTTGAATAATCTGGTACGCTGTGCATAATTTACTCTATCCTCAAAAGTCACTCAATTTTAGCATTAATAATGCCAAAAACTCTTAATATCTTAAGTTTTTAAGCTCACTCTTAAGAAAGCTGTGCCTGTGAATCACCCATAACCTAAAGGTTAAGGGCTTCTTCCTGCTTCAAAGACTTCCTAACGGTTATCTCCACAGGCT
>CALXNU010000128.1 GCA_944389835.1 uncultured Succinivibrionaceae bacterium | reverse complement strand
AGGCTACTTTTACGAACTAGTTTTATATCTCTATTGAGTCTACACTGATAGAACCAAGGCAGTTATAGGGGACACATCTACAATTTAAGATTTGTCTATAAAAAATGTTACTTTATATCAAAGGTATAGTTTTTAAAAAATTTTTCAAACGTTCAATTTTTAAGCTCTTTCAGGGCTTTTTAAAGCAAAACAAAAAAAATTTGTAAATTTTTCGCAAAAGAGGATTTTAGATAAGAAAATACCTACCAAAGATGCTAACGACACTTTTAAATTAAGAGCAAATTTTTAGGTTGTGTAGAACTTGTCTTACAATAAAAAGGCTTATTTATGCGCTTTAGTGAGGAAAGGTTGCTTAGTTTTGGTGCGTTTTACCTTTAAAGACTTTGATTTTGCACAAAAAATGTATTCGCTTTTTTGACAGGTTTTAAGTTTAAGACTCAAAAATTTAGCACCTATTTGTAAAAATACCTTTAAATCAAATAAATATCTAATTGGCACGGTTTTTGATTATCTTTATCTCAAAGTTTTTTGGAGAAAGATTATGGCAGCCTTTGATGACAACACTTTGCTTGCCGAGGTTTTTGAGAAGACACCAAGTGCCTTTATTGTTCTAGATAATCGCGGCATTGTCAGAAAAGCTAATGATGCAGCGCATCTTTTGTTAAATGAAAAAAGCTTAATTGGCAGAAGATGGGTTGAAGTAATTGAAGCTGTGTTTAGACCAAAAAGGGATGATGGTCATGAGATCTCAACCCGTGATGGCAGAAGGCTTTCCGTTTCAACTTTAGCTTTATCTTGCGGACAGCTTGTGCAAATGTCCGATTTAACCTCCACTCGGCAAATGCAAGATAAGCTCTCCCACATGGAAAGGCTCTCCTCATTAGGAAAGATGGCCGCAAGTCTTGCTCATCAAATTAGAACTCCGCTTTCAGCTGCCATGCTCTATGCGGCAAATTTAGGCAATCCGCGCCTCCCTCAAAGCTCAAGAGTTGCCTTTCAAAAGAAATTAATGTCCCGTCTTGAGGCTTTAGAGGCCCAAGTAAGTGATATTTTAATGTTTGCCCGCTCTGGGGAGCAGACCGTATCTTTAGTTGATGCCGTAGATATTATTGAGCAGGTTTCACAAAATGCCGCCTCAATTGTTGAAAAAACCGGGGCTAAACTTGAGTGTGAGATAGGGCCTAAACCTATGCCCCTTCTTGCCAATGAGAGCGCTTTAAGTGGCGCGATTACCAATCTTGTGACAAATGCCGTGGAAGCTGGGGCAAGTTTAGTTAAGATTTCACTTAAAAGTCTTGAAGATAAGATTTTCATTGCTGTAGCCAATAATGGTCCTGCCATTGACCCTTCCTTAAAACAAAAGATCTTTGAGCCATTTTTTACCTCAAAAAGCCATGGGACAGGTTTAGGTTTGGCGGTAGTAAATGCGGTGGCTAAAGTGCATCAGGGCACGGTTACTTTAAGTTCAGATGAGAGCTTTAATACCATTTTTACTTTGGAGCTTCCCTTAAGCCACATAATTGAAATAAAGGCTTCGGAGGTGGCCCATAACCTAAATCCCTTTCACAAAGAAAAAGCCGCCTAAAGAGGATTTAATAGACTAATTTACAGAATACAAAGAAAGGAAAAAAGGGAACTTTAAAAAGCGCAAGGGCTAAACTCTTGCGCTCTTTTTTTAGATGGGCGTTAATTATTTTTGCACACCGTGAGTGATCCCACAGGCAGCTGCCGTGAAGACCACGTCTGAGCTACTGTTTAAAGCAGTCTCAGTTGAATCTTGGACTACACCAATAATAAAGCCGATACCTACAACTTGCATGGCAAGATCATTGCCGATACCAAAAATTGAGCAAGCAAGTGGAATTAACATTAAAGAACCGCCTGCAATACCTGAAGTACCACAAGCACAAAGTACAGCGGCAACACACATTAAAAAGGCAGAACCAAAGTCAGTATCAATACCTAAGGTATTTACGGCAGCCATAGTCATAACCACAATGGTCACCGCAGCACCGCACATATTGATGGTGCAACCTAGAGGAATGGAAATTGAATAGGTCTCACGAGGAACGCCTAATTTTTCGCATAACTCAAGGTTTACTGGAATGTTGGCAGCAGATGATCTAGTAAAGAAAGCTGTGACGGCAGAGTTTACAAGACTTGCAAAGACTAAAGGATATGGATTTTGACGAGTAAAAGCAAAGACGATAATTGGGTTTATCACTAAAGCGATAAGTAGCATGGTCGCAACTAACACTGCCACCACATGCACATAGTTTAAAAGATTTGAGAAACCGCCAGCTTGTGTGCATGAAGAGTAAACTAAACCCATCACACCTAATGGGGCAAAGCGAATTACGATTCTAACTACACCACCTACGGTTTGAGCTAAGTCCTCTAAGACTAATTTAGTTTGCTCATGGGCTACTCTAAATAAAAGACCAAAGCAAATACCCCACACTAAAATTGCCACATAGTTACCAGTTAAAATGGCATTGACTGGATTATCTACGGCCTGGCGCACAAAGTTTAATAACACTTCAGAGACGCCTTGTGGAGGATTGACGTTGTTAGCTGCAGAGGCTAATTCATTGAAAGTGCTTGGGAATGCATAAGACATACCTAAGGCTAAAAGTGAAGAGAGGGCCATAGAGATAAAATATAAAGCGATAATTGGCTTCATATTGGTCTTAACGCCTTTGTTGTGACGGGCAATGGCAGCTGAGACTAAGACAAAAACTAAAAGAGGGGCAATTGCTTTTAATGCTGACACAAAAAGTGTTCCAAAAGTAGGGATCACTGCTGTATCATTAGGATAAATAAAAGCAAGAATTATTCCTAAGCACAAGCCAATAATAACTTGTAAAATAAAAGGAACTGTATTAAAGAGCTTAGCAATTGGATTGCGTGGGCTTATAGGTTCTAACATTTTAATCTCCAAGATGGGATAATTTGGCCCTAATTATACGCTTTACGTTGAGGATTTTTTAGGAGGAATGAAAAGTTGCAGGTAAGTTACCGCAAGATCCTGGATCTTAAAAGTGGACTTACTTTACAAGCTTTAAGCGGAGTCCAAGGATCTTACCTTGTTTTACAAGGAGAAAAAGAGAAACAAAGACGCTTAAAGCGAACCTATAAAAGTGCGCTCTTGTTTAATGAGACTAAACAAGATGTGCTCTTAAAACCTGTGAGCTTAAATTTTAATGCAGCTTTTCCCTCACTTTTGTTTGAGTATGAGACCTTAGGGCCTTTAGCTTTGTTTTTATCTAAGGCTAATAATTTAAGTAAGTATCAGCGCGGCTTAGATGTAGGGCGGGCGATAAGACTTTTACACAATACCCCTTGCCCTGAGATTTTAATTAAAAAGGCTAGTGCCGTTGAGATTAGGAATTTAAAAAAGCTTAATCGCTATATCTCATCTACCTGTCGCTTCTATGATGAAAAAGAAACTTTAGAGGCTCTAACTGCTCGCTTTAAAAGTTTTAAATGCGATAGGGTAGGTTTAAGATTTGGCGCTTTACTTCTAGAGGATTTATTAATTTGCCCAGATGGGGCGATTAAAATTATTCCGCTGCCTTCCTTTGGAGTAGGTGACAAGGCAGAAGATCTAGCCTCCCTTTGTGCAGATGCCTCCTACACGCAACCTGTATTTTGTGCAGGTGTGATAGACGGCTATCATGGCAAGGAAATTCCGGTAAACTTTTGGCTATCTTTTGCTATGTATCAGGCTTTAATGTCCTTATGCCGTTTCTCCGCTTTAATTGAGCGCTATGGTTTAGACTCTGATTTAGGAAAAGAGGCTTTATTTAAGAGTCAGCAAATTAGAATGGATTATGACAATTTTAAAAAGCCTATTCCTAAATGGTATTTAAGTGCAGAGGTCTCAAGGGTGAGAGCGATTGCGCTCAAGAAGGGCTTGTAGAAAAAATTATTTTGAAATAAATGTCCGCGCAATCCCATTATCTTTAGATGATGGGTCAAGCGGACTCAATGTTATAATGTGACAC
>CALXNU010000127.1 GCA_944389835.1 uncultured Succinivibrionaceae bacterium | reverse complement strand
GAGCCGTGTGCGGTAAAGTCGCACGCACGGTTCTGAGGGAGGGGCAAGGCGCTAAACGCCATCCCCTACCCCTATTAATAGTGCGGAGGTGGAGTTTCCTCAGATTGCGGACATACCGCAGAAACTCCTTCTTCTTGGCGTTTGGCTAAAATTCTAATTTGCGCTTGCAAAGAGCGAATAGTATTGAACATCTCATTCATCTCAAGACCTAATTTATCAATCGTGTCTTCAAGATAGGCAATGCGCTCTTCTAAATGTTGTTTATTTTGCTCACTCATAAAACTTCCTAAAAAATTTTAAGCTTAAAGAATAGCTAACAATTAGCCTTTACTTTTTCTTCTAAATCCTTATTATTGACAGCTAACTTCTCTTATTTAAGATTGTTTAAGCTTAAGTTTTGGATTTATATGGAACAGCAAAATTGTACCTGTACTTGGCCGCTTGTAAAGTGGGTCGGAGGCAAATCACGTAATTTAAAAAGTCTCTTAAAATTTTTACCTCGCAATTTACCTCAAGTTTATGTTGAACCATTTGTGGGCAGTGGTGCGGTTTATTTTACTTTAGCCTCTCTTTTTAAATCTAGTATTATCAATGATATAAATCCAGAACTTATTAATACTTATCAAGAAGTAAGAGACAATTTTGATGAGGTTATCGCCCATTTAAATGAGTGTATTTATGATTTAAATTTCTATCTTAAAATGCGCAATTTAGACAGGGAGCCAGGTCTTGATAAGTTAACTTCTCTGCAGCGTTGCGTGCGCTTTATTGCTTTATCACGTACCTGCTTTAATGGTTTGTATCGGGTAAATAAAAAAGGTTATTTTAATGTGCCTTTTGGTAAATACGTAAATCCGGTAATTTGCGATGAAGAGCGTTTAAGAAGCTGCAGTAAGTTTCTTCAATTAAATAAAACTGAGATTTTAAGCGTTGATTATACAAGCCTCTTAGATAAGATAGGTCCTGATAGTTTTGTCTATATTGACCCTCCATATGCCCCAATTTCAGATACATCCTACTTTACTTCCTATCAACAGCAAATTTGGGATGATAAGGAGCAAAAAAGATTATTAGAGTTTTGTGATGCATTAGATAAAAAAGGCGTGCGCTTTATGGCCTCAAATTCCACAGCGCATTTAATTTTCGATCTCTACCGCCATTACAATATCAACACCCTAAATGCCTTGCGCAGTATCAATGCTCAAGGAGATCGCAATACCTTAAAAGAGGTAGTAATCACTAATTATGATGATTTTATAGAAACAATTCCTGCTATTAAACAAAGACCTTCTTATGCCCAAGGATCGCAACAAGAGCAGATTGTCTATACTAAAGAAGAGTCAGACTTGGCTTTTTCTCGGGCTTTTGGTGAGGAATTAGCTAAAGTTGCCAAGCTTCCTAAGCTTCGCAAAGTCAAAAAATAACTTATTTTAGGATGGGTAAGTCATTAAAATCTGTGGTGTAGTTAGGGGAGAGAAGCTTTTTTTGGGCATAGCGTTTGTCTTGCTGATAAAGACTTTGTGATCCTAAAAAAAGCGTATTTCTTTTTTTAAGATTTACCTTATCTAAAGTTTGCATAATAAGATCAGAGCGCTTTAAATCTTCGGTTAAATTTGAATTAGGATCAGCAAAAAGACTAGTTTGTGAAAGTCTTGAATTACTAAAATCAGATAAGATAACCCCTGCCTTGGCATAAGAGAAATCTTCTTTGAAAATAAGATCTAAAATCTTGAAGGCAGCTTGGGTTAAGACTCTTGTGTCATGCGTTGGAATATCAAAGCTTAAACTTTCAAAGGCTTGATATTTAGCCTGCGTCCCAAAATAAGAGGTGCGAATAAAGATACTTAACTTTCTGCAAAATTGTTTTAAAGATCTTAATTTAAAGGCCGCCTCGGCGGTAAAAGCCCCTAAAGCTTGGCGTAAATCTTCTTTGGCGGTAATTTTCTCTTTAAACGATCTTGACCACATGATCTGCATTTGATTGTGACTTTCAAGCTCTAAGATGACATCCTCGCCTCGAAGCTCACAAATGGTGTGTGCAAGGTTAATATTAAAAAGTTTGCGCATTCTTTTAAGATCGCTTTGTTTTAATTGTAAGGCGTTATAGATCTTAATCTCGTGTAAACGCTCTTGAAGTCTCTTGCCAATCCCCCAAATCTCACCTACTTGAGTTTGAGGTAAGATCCGATCACAGGCTAGAGTTGAGATTAAAGAGAAGACCCCTTCATATTCGCTATGACTTTTTGCCTCATGAGAGGCAAGTTTGGCAAGGGTCTTAGAAGTTGCAATGCCCACTGAAATGGGTACGCCAATATAAGTTGCAATGGTATTTTTAATTTTAAAGGCCAGATCTAAGGCCTCATTTTCAGTTAGATTTCTAAAGCTTAAAAAAGCCTCATCGACAGAGTAAATTTCAACTTCAGGGCATAAACTTTCAAGAATGCGCATGATCCGAGAGGAAATATCTAAGTACAAATTAAAATTTGAGGAAAAGGTTACTATGCGATGGCGTTTTATAAGATCTTGAATTTTAAATACCGCAATGCCCATCGGAATGCCTAAGGCTTTAACTTCTTTAGAGCGGGCGATGACACAGCCATCATTATTTGAAAGGACAATGACGGGGCGCTTTTCAAGATCAGGGCGGAAAATGCGCTCACAAGAGACAAAAAAGTTATTACAGTCACACAGTAGATAGAGTTTTTGGAAAACTTCGTGTTCAGTAAAAAGATGATCCATAAATTTAAGACCTAAAGCTTAGTTTTCCTTATTGTACTTTAAGCGCAGTAAATAACAATTAAGCTTAAGATAGAGGTTTAAACCCTACAGCTTAAGTTATTGCTATAATATTTTAGCTAGTGTAGGTAATGTATATTTAAGTAAGAAATATGATTTCATTAGAGAAAATAGCAGAATTAGCCGGTGTTTCAAGAAGAACGGTGGCCCGCGCCCTTAAAGATAAAAGTTTAGTTAAAGCCCAAACTTTAGAGAAGATTGAGGCGGTTTTAAAAGAGAATAATTACACTCCCAATTTAGCTGCCCGTTGTCTGGCGGTAAAAAGTAAAAGTTATCGCATTTTGTTTATGATCTTAAAGGCTAAAAACAGTGCCTTTCATGCTTTTTTATATGAAAAAGCCAAAATTAAAGCCCGTGAGCTTGAAGGTTTTGGCCTTAAGGTGGATTTTTTATTGGTAGATAGAGATTTACATCACGAATCTTTAGATATTAGTAATTTACTTGAAGATTTTACTTATGATTTTTTAATTACGCTTCCAGTCTATGAGGATTACTTTAAGCCTTTTTTTGTAAGTTTAGTTAAAAAAGCTCAAGATAAAGGGGTGCCCATTATCTTCTATAACATGGACGATAAGGCCTATCCTAGGCTTTGTTATGTGGGCTGTGATTATTTTAAAGCAGGCAGAATTGGGGCAGGTCTTATAGCACTTGCGACCCAAAATAAAGGCAATGTGGCTATTATCTCCAATCGCACCTCAAGTTTGATCTCCTTTTCAGAGCGTATTAAAGGCTTTAAGTTTGAGCTTAAAGAAAAGTATCCCAAACTTAAAATCGTCTATGAACATGCTATGGAGCACAATGATTTAGATATTGACTTAGAGCTTTTAAAAGATAAGAAAGTAAGTGCTGTGTATTTGGTAAATCCAGGTGATTATAGTGCTGTTGGGCTTTTAGCCTCAAAATTGCCTAAGCTTAAAATTATCACTAATGATAAATTGCCCATAAGTGAGAATTTACTTAAAGAGGGCAAAATTGCCGCTTTAATTGAGCAGGAGGCGCAAAAGCAAGTGACCTTGCCATTGGACTTGGCTTTTGAGTACTTGGTAAATCATAAAAAGCCTGAAAAAGATAGCTTTTTTACTGAGCTTTCAATCTTAATTGGGCAATGTGTTTAAAGATCTAAATTAAATGCCCGCGTGGGCATTTTGTGACACAACGCCGCTTTTTAGTTAAATTTGCTTGTGTAAATTTATGCTTAAGTTTATTTTTAAGCACAAGCAACTTTGAGCTGCTTTTAAAAAAGG
Organism: uncultured Succinivibrionaceae bacterium; assembly: GCA_944389835.1. GTDB lineage: Bacteria > Pseudomonadota > Gammaproteobacteria > Enterobacterales > Succinivibrionaceae > Avisuccinivibrio_A. The sequence continues at coordinate 439 of CALXNU010000127.1, read as the reverse complement.
GACAAAATGCCCACGCGGGCATTTTAATAAAAAACATCAAACTTAAGAATTGGAGTTGAGCTTAAATGGCACAAAAAAGGTATGCCATTTCACTTAAAGAGCGTGTGTCCTACGCCATAGGTGATGTGGGTTGTAATTTCGTGTGGTCAACCGTAGCCTCATTTTTAACTTTGTACTATACCGACAGTGTAGGTATTGCCGCAGCAGTGGTAGGTACTTTAATGTTAGTAACCCGCCTTTTAGACGGTTTGACTGATTTAGGCTTTGGTTTAATTTTAGATAGAACTAAAACTAAGATGGGCAAAGCTCGTCCTTGGATCTTATGGTCAACCCCTATGATGGCTTTAGGCCTTATTGCTTTATGGAAAATCCACTAAGATCTTTTATAAAAACTAACTCAACTTTTTAAAGAAGACTTTTAACTTAGATTTGTTAGCAT
>CALXNU010000126.1 GCA_944389835.1 uncultured Succinivibrionaceae bacterium | reverse complement strand
AAAGCAGGAAATGTCAAGAGAATTTCAGATATTTACAAAAAATTTGAACCAAATAACAAAAAGATGTAAGTTATAATCAATTTGGCATTAAACATGGGCACAAAAGTACCTGGAAATTCCATGGAGTTTATCTTATAAACCATAGTCTTTTTAATTAACTAAAACTTTTATCTTTGTTTTGTTCGCTTTTTAACTTTGACAAATAAAACTTTGTTTTTGACATCCTTGATGCTTCTCATTTGTTGTTAGACTTATATAAATTAAGAGGACAGCCTTGCGTATTACCAAGAATGCCAGGAAGCGACTTAAAAACGCTACGAGGGCAGTTGCTCGCTACGACAAATATTAGCGGCCTTTAAGCTGATAGTCAGCCATCATGACAAATAAATTAGGAATAAAAGGGACAGGCATTGACCTGCCGGGATCTGAAAAGTTTAAACGCAAGGGCGCAGGTGATAAGTGTGATCAGAATGAGTGGATGAAGCTTTATAAAGTTTTGTACGCACTTTATAGTGATGATGAAGATGAGGTATAGGAGGAGAAAGTAAGACATGATGTCGCAGTGTATCAGTCAAAGGTCAAGGCTCTTGGATTCCTTTAAGTTGCTAAATCATTCTGCCACGATTGGTCGGCAGATTATGAGTAGGAGCTAGACCATAGGCAGGATATCTCACGCCAATGCGCGGAGGGGCATAATTATGAGTTTGATGATGAGAGGCCGTTTTGAGTAGAGGATAGAGGACAACTACTGTTCGCCATAGAGTTTGTGCGTCTTAATCAAGTCCTTCTTGGATGGAAGAACTTCAACTAATAGGACTCAATTAATTACCTCTTTTACAAAGATCTTAGTGGATTTTCCATCTGCAAATATTAAGCAAGAAGATCCGTAAATATTATCGTAAGAAGATCCTAAAAAGGGTCAAGAAAAAAAGATCTTCTTAAAATAATATTTCAGGATCTTCTAAATAATATCGAACATACTTGGGTTGTTTGGATTTCCATAAGGAATAGTTACACCTGTAAAGTCCATTTGAACTTCATTACCATAGATATGAACTTGCCTATAAGGTGGTGCTACATGCTCTTTTTCATATTTTCGTAGTAGAGCTTGAGTGCGACTTAATGAAAGTGTTTTTGCACTGCCATCAGCGGTAAGCTCTAAGTTTTTGGGATGGTTAATATAATCTCGTTTTATTATTTCAGATTCAGGCAATTGCAATTTATTTCTTATCGAATTACGTACTGAGCGCTTTTCTTCTTGGATTGTTTGATATAATTGCGCAATATTTGGACGAATAACATCAATCTTTTGTCCTTGCTCATTAAATTGAGTTCTTTTAACCATTGGCAATAACGCACTGCAGAGCCATGTTTGATACCAAACCTATCTTCTAAAGATTTAGGACTATAATTACTTTTGCAAGCAAAAATTAAAAGATTTTTTAAAGCAGTAGCTTCCATATGATAACCTCTTCCAGGACAACGTTGTCCTATCGGGATATATCCTTTGCGTGGCATAAACCATCCAAAATTTAATGACTTCGGAGATATTGTGTTATACCACGCTCCTCAGAGCAAGAATGAGAGAAGAGATTTTTGCAGTAAGTTAAAAATTAAATAGGAACATCAAAGAATGATGTTGTCTAATAGTCACCTATTAAGATGATCCGAACTTCAGACTCAATTAGGGAAAAATCACAATCATCATATAGGAACAATTTCCATCAAATTACCATAGGATCTCTTAGGGAAATTCTCGGATCTTCTTAGTAATGCCCAACACCGTGTCGCTTGTTTTCTCAATATGGCAATTTCTAAGATAAAAAGGCGCTAGCCTAATGTTCTAGCGCCAAATATGCAATTTTGTTTATTCGTTGTAACAATGTTGTGCTGTACTTTAAGTTTAATCTTTAAAATTTTCCAAAAGCTCTTCTAAGATTTCAGGCGGATTGGCATTTACAAGATCCGCTTGATAATACTCCCTAAGTAGATGCTTAATTTGTCCATCCCATCTTACTTTGCGCCAAGTCTCAAGATCTTTAACCTCTTTTGGCACCATAAAATAGGAATGGCCTATCATCAAATCTTGAAGATTATAGCTAGGTTTAGTGAGGTTTTTCTCAATGAAACGCTCAACCGCTGCATAAACCTTACGCATAATCGGATCTTCAACTAACGCTTTTAAAGATTTAGTATGATAAATCTCAAAACACTGCCACAAAATTGGCGCATTTTGCTCGTAATTCTCATAATAATTATTCAAACTTGAGATCGTGCCTATGATATACACATTCTCAGGAATGTAGAAAGGCTTTGGACTTTCACCATCTTTTTGCAGTGCATTAGATCTTTCATTTTGCAATACTAAGGAATGTTGAGGTCCACGGTATTTATCTTTAAGATAAGGTAAAAGATCCCCAAAAATTTGCCCTATTTTTCCGAAATCTATATGCTCAATCACGCAAAAATATTTATGCGTTGGATCTTGCACGGCTTTTTGGCACAGCTCTTTAAAAGGACCATCTAAAAGATGATAGCCTAAGGTTTGATCTTCTTTTACGTAAGGCTTAAAACCTTGGACAAAATCATCATAAGTATAAGAATTATGGGGAACCACAAGAGCCACGCGCCCAAGTTGTACGTAGTCTTGGAATGATTTAACCTTTAATTCCTCATTATTTAGTAGTCTTTCCACTAAGCTCGTTGTCAAGAAGCTTTTGCCCGTTCCTGATACGCCTTGTAGAATTAAGTTTTTGTGTTCATAAGTGGTTAGAAGCTCTTCAAGATCTGTAATTTGATCATAAGTGGTGTTTAAAGACTCTAAATTGAGCTTTTCTACTTTTTGCTTGAGGTAATTTTGCACTTCTGAGTTATCAATATACCCACCGCGATTGAGTATTCGATCGCCATCATAAGGAAGATCGATTGTTTCATTAAGCTCTATGATAAGCGCTTTGCAGATTAAGAGATCTTCGTTAAATCCACAATACAGCTCAAAATCTTCCTCAATTGCATCTTGTGAAATGAATGGGAACTCTTTTAAAGCCTCAGCACTATTAACTGGCATTAGTTTGCTTTTGATAATGGCTAAAGCGCTACACTTAAGGGAAGTTTCCTTTGAGGTTGAAAGAGCTACTACATCCCCAGGCTGCATATAATCTTTAGAGAAATAAGTATATTTTTCAGTGCTAGGATCTTTAACATTGGATAAAAATAACATCTGATGGTCTTTCATGAATGGATAAAAATCAACACCATCGCCCCATTTGGTCTTTAAACGATAAAAATTCATAGAATTTACTCCTAATTTTGTAGATTGTGTTTCTGTTATCTTAGATCTTTTACCAGCTCTTTACTAGTGATTTTGAAAAACGTTGGCAAGGATTAGATCTAATCTTTAATGTTTATAGAATTTTTCTTTGGCTTATAGATTAGTTGAACGTGATGGTGAGATTATTATGAGAAATTTAAGGCGGTTTTGGTTTTGCAAAATTTATAGGAATTGTGACAAGTACCGTAAACGTTAATACTATGTGGAGTGGCAATAGTCAAATAAAACAACTTAAATTTAGAGTTAAAAATGGAGAGGTCACTCCATTAAGCATTAATAAATGCACTAGTGCATCTATTGATGCTAATAATCCTGGAAACTCTTGTAAATGGACTTCATCTAGTTCTCACGGTGTTTCATATTACCCTCTTGAGTATAGAGTAAAAGCGCCTAAAGGAGCAAAAGTAGAAGTAAAAATTACACAAAACGCTTACCTAAGAGATGAGGACGTAGACATAGGACATGGTCCACTAGATCACAATACCTATCTAGGTATTATAAATCTTGACTAAAGTCCCTTTTGACTCTAATTTTAGAGGTGTTTTTCTAAAACCTTAAAGGATTTTTATGAGCGATTTTCTTGATAAGTTACACTCAGGCAAGCTTTATCTTCCTCAAGATCCAAGAATTGATGCCCTACAGCGCGATTGTCTTGAGTTACAGTACGACTTTAATCAAACCCGCCCGCACGATCTTGCTTTACGCCAAGAATTACTTGCCAAAATGTTTCATAAACTTGGTAAGAATTGTTATGTCGAACCTCCAATCCATGCTAACTGGGGTGGGCATTTTATAAGTCTTGGAGATAACGTTTATATCAATTTTAACTTCACCGCAGTTGATGATACCTACATTGAGATTGGCGACAATGTCATGATAGGACCTAATGTGACCATTGCCACTGCCAATCACCCAGAAAACTTAAACGACAGAGCCCAAGGCAAGCAATACAATCAAAAGGTTATTCTTGAAAAAAACGTGTGGGTAGGCGCGGGCGCTATTATTCTTCCAGGAGTTACCATTGGCGAGGGAAGTATCATTGGAGCAGGCTCGGTTGTCACCCATGATATTACAAAAGGAGTAATTGCCGTGGGTAACCCGTGTAAGGTTTTGCGTAAGCTTAAAGACGACAGTTATTTAAACTCGTGACCACTCTCCCACCTAAGAGGTGGGAGCTTCCTTACTGCGCGACTTCTTTTGAAGTCAGCTCGTGGAGCACACC
>CALXNU010000125.1 GCA_944389835.1 uncultured Succinivibrionaceae bacterium | reverse complement strand
TAACATTTTAGAGGCCGGACGGGCCTTTTTAGCCGCTGAAGCGAATAGCCAAGGACTGTCTGTCTTAAAAGGCAGAGGTTACAGCTGTCGGCAAGCTAAAGCCCATCAAGCTTTAGCTTGTGGGAGCGTCACTTAGTAAGGCTAAGGCTAAAGCACCGGATCTGTCCATCGGACAGTTATTTACAGTTATTAATACAAGTTGTTTTATAATACTTGTATCAATAAAACTGCCACTGTAGCACAGCTTTTGATAAATTCCTCTAAAAATCAAAGATTATTCAGTGAAAGTGACACAGTAATTTTGGATACAAGAATTAACTTAGGTGGATTTAGGTTAATAAAATTGCTGTTTGGAGTATAAAATTTCAAGATTTTGTGTAAAAGCTGTGATCAAGGGCAAAGACTTTAGGTAGGGCGGGCTCTCTTTTTCTGAAGCTTGTTATAATCGTTTAAAATTATGTTGATGTTAAGGAGTAAAGCATGGTGCAGTCCCCGTTTCATGATTTAATGATTTGTAAGGTCAGCCGTTCTTGGTATGACGTCGTCAAAGGTGAGTATTTTTCTGCAGGCACCAACTCCACTAATTTTTGGACGGTCAATAAAGAGCCTTTACCACCACAGTTAAGTAATTTCGCTCCAGGCCATATGGTGTTATATGTGCTAGAGCATGATAAGCATCTTTATGTCGTAGGTGGTGGCTTTTTCTTATCTTGGCTTTATTTAAAACCAAAAGATCTTTGGGATAGTTTGGGTGTGAGAAATGGTGCCCCAAGCTATGAGGCTTTTATTAAAGAAATTAAAGCTCAAGGCGGTGATGAGCAAAGCATTTTAACCTCAGGAGTTTTAAGCGGAACTTTTATCTTTACAAGTCATGATTGCCCACAAATTCCAGATGAGTGCTTAGAGGATTTTGAACAGCGTCCAACTCGCTCATTAATGTCTTTAAATGAGCCAATTGGCAAATATATTGAAAAAATAGTGCAGGCTACAAGACAGCCTGAGCTTGAAACCTATGGCATTCATTGGCCTGGCATTTACTATGTAGCCTCACATCGCAACTCTCGTACCTATATTGCAGGCTTTTATGCTAGGGTGATGACAGCCTATAATTTTAAATGCGCAATTTCAGGCACGCAAACAAGACCGGTGCTTGAGGTCGCTCACATTCAGCCTTTTTATGATCACTCCTTCCAATCGGCACAAAATGGCATTGTCTTAAGATGCGATTTTAATAAGCTCTTCTCCTTGGGCTATTTGACCTTAGAGTATAAAAAGAGCGATGAGATCGTGGTGCATGTTTCAGATAAATTAACTTCTGTATGGGGTGAGGATTATTTAGGTTATGAGGGTAAACCTTTGAGCTTGCCTGAAAATCCTGAGTTCTGGCCAAAGAAAGAGTACATTGAATGGCATCAGAAAAATTGCTTTGAGCATTGGTTAAGAGTCGGCGGTTCGGCTAGGATTTAATTATGAGAATTAAGGTGCTGTTGTGAAGATTGCGGTGGTTGGGGCTAATAGCCCTCTAGGTAAAAGTTTAGTTTTAGATGCTGAAAAAGAGGGCATTCAGGTAACCTCCATTGTCTCCTCCCCGCAAGATTTAGTAGGCAACGGACCTATCATCATCAAAGAATGCTTTGAGCTTACCCAAAGTGAATTACAAAAATTTCATGCCGTAGTGGATGCTCAAAGCTTTGCGCAAATTACTTCTCATGTTTTTGAAACTCTTCCTGTGTTCTCCTTGGCCCCTTTATTAAAAGGTTTGCCTTGTCACTATGTGGCCTTTGGCTCTTGCTATCTTTTATTTAGTGACAGTAAAAGAACACAAAGACTTGGTGAGAGCTCTTCGATGTTTTTTATTAAAGGCGATTTGAGAGCCTCAAAGGTCCTAGAGCTTTATAAGAGAATTCAAACCTTTAAGGATTTTAAATACACGCTTTTATGCCCGCCTTTAACCGTTAAAGAAGAAGCCTATCCTACCGGTAAATTTGAGTTTGGCGATGATGTGCTACCTTTAAGTTTAGAGGGTGCAAGCTCGATTACCTTAGGTGATCTCTCCTTGGCGATGGTGGAGCTTTTAAAGCGCGGTATTGATAAGCCCTTAGTGTCAGTTATAAATAAGTAGTTAATATTAGATTTTTTGACATAAAATAGTAATGTTTTAAGCTAAATTTAGGTTGCCCCTAAATTGGGTGCTTAAAGGTTGATTTTTACTTTTTACCGACAATATTTTAGATTTTGTCATTTAAATTTTTTTAAAATTAAATCTTAATTTGTGTGATATTTCACAGTAACAGTAAAAAAGCCCTTAATTTTGAAAAAATTTTTATGCAAGCTATTTTAATTTACTAATATTGTCCGATAATGTAAATGTGGGAGGCAGTATAACTGCCTAGGTTGGTTTGTAGCTTTGGCTGAAGGTATCCCCATGCGTTTTATTTTAGATTTAAGTATTCGAGCAAAGTTAATGCTAAGCTTTGCGGTGATTATTGTTCTAGCAATGGTCATTACTGCAACTAGTGTCTCATCTTCACGTACCGCAATTGATGCTGCTTTAGATGTTAATAATGTTTTAAACAGTGCTTATACCCGTGTATCTCGTGCCCAACATGCGTTAACTGCCGTTGACAATTATGTCACACGCTTTTTAAATCCAATGGATAACGTGATTTCTGAGGGTGAATTTTTAGATCGTCTCCCTCAGTTTATCGCAGAGCTTAATGCCTCAGCTACAGCCTTAAATCCTAAAGGTTTAGGTGAGAATGCTGAGTATAGCCGTAATATTCAAATTTTAAAGGCTAATTCTCAGCAGTATCTACAAGTCCTTGAAGAGCGGGTAATGCCAATCTTCCACAATCAAGGCAATTATGATGCGCTAACTGTTTATTTAACCGAGTGCCTACCTCATATTACTACCATGAATACGGCTTACAATAAGTTATTTAGTATGCAGATTGCATATGCTACTGCTTTAACTGATGAAGCAGCCGATCCTACTATGATGTATGTGGCAATCGGTGTGGCAGCTTTGGTCTTCTTAGTCTCCATTGGTTTGGGGTGGTTAATCTCAGCTTATATTGGCACACATATGAAATCACAGATGGAGATCATTGATAGAATTGCAGGCGGTGATTTCTCAAGCCATATTCATCATGCCAACAATGACGAGTTTGGTAAGGCACGTGTTGCGTTGCGCAATATGAGAAATTCCTTAAATCGTGTCATTACCATGACCTTACATGAGTCTGAGTCCTTACAAAAGAAATTATCTGATTTACAACATGTCCAAAATGACATCGTCTCTCAAACTCAAGAGACTGAATCTCAAGCTGTAACCGTAGCCGCAGCCGCTGATGAGATGGTCTCCACCACTCAAGATATTGCTCGCAACTGCGAGGGGGCCGCCGCAACTTCAGATCAGGCCCGCAACATTACCGCAGATGGTGTGGAGAGAGTAAGAGAGGCTGGACGTAAGATCCAAGAGCAAAGTGAGATGACTAAGGATAATGCTGAAAAGATTGACAGCTTAGCCCGTCAAACTCATGAGATTGGCTCTATTGTAAGCACCATTGATGACATTGCCGCTCAAACTAACTTACTTGCTTTAAATGCTGCCATTGAGGCTGCCCGTGCCGGTGATGCAGGTCGAGGCTTCGCGGTGGTAGCCGATGAAGTGCGTGCGCTTGCCTCAAGGACTTCTCAATCTACTCAAGAGATCTCCAAGATGGTAAATAGCGTACAGGCAGAAGCTGCGGTGGCTAAAGATTCCATTAACGCCTCTGTGGAGAGTATGGATCGTGTGGCAACTGAGGCAAATGATGTGCTCTCAATGCTTGATGAGATCATCTCACACGTCACCGATGTAAACTCACAAATTACCCAAATTGCCACTGCTGCTGAAGAGCAAACTACAGCTACCGCTGAGATTTCCTCTAATATGCAAAATATCACCACTGAAACCCAAGGTATGGCACAAAAGGCTAATGATGCTCATGGTAACTTAGGTGAAGTGGTTGCAGATCTTCAGGCCTTAAGCAAAGAGTTATCTTTCTTTAAGCTTCGTGATCTTAATATCGACAGTGAAAATATGTAATTTTTCCTAAAGCTTACAAACAAAAGAACCCAATGTTAATTACGGCATTGGGTTTTTTGTTTTAAGAAAAAAGCTTTAAGGCAATATAGGCGCAAGCTTGTGCATCAGAGAGTGCATGGTGATGGTTTCTAAGATCAAAGCCCAAAAAGGAGGCTACGGTGTCTAATTTATGGTTTTCTAGCTTGGAGCCTAGAATTTTCCTGGAGGCTTTAAGCGTACAGTAGAATTTGTAATCTGGATAGTCCAAATTATAGGTCGCAAAGGCTGCCTTCAAACACCCCTCATCAAAAGGACTGTTGTGAGCCACTAAGGGCAAATCTTCAATTAAAGGCTCAATCTCCTGCCACACCTTAGGGAAAATCGGGGCATCTTGCGTGTCTTCTTTGGTAATTCCATGGACCCTTACATTCCAATATGAGTAGAAGTTGGGCTCAGGTTTAATTAAATGGTAGTAGGTATTGGCAATTTGTCCATTTTTAACTACGACCACACCCACCGAGCAGACACTTGAGCGGGCTTGATTGGCAGTTTCAAAATCGATGGCGGCAAAGGAGTTCATCAATCCACGGCAAGGAGACTCCCTCCTCTTTAGGAGGGGGAGGAATTGCCGTCCTCCCTTTTTCTAATTTC
>CALXNU010000124.1 GCA_944389835.1 uncultured Succinivibrionaceae bacterium | reverse complement strand
TGTGTCACATTATAACATTGAGTCCGCTTGACCCATCATCTAAAGATAATGGGATTGCGCGGACATTTATTTCAAAGAGGCTGACTTTGACTTAAGAGAAGGCCTGTTTAAAGATCTTTTTTAAGCTCAACTACTTTTGAGTAAACTCTACCGCCTAAAACTAAGGTTTCAAGGAGATCATCTTTTTTAAGGCTCTCAAACTTTACGCTTTGCTTATCTTTAAGCGTTACCGAATAGCCACGCTCTAAAACCTTTAAAGGATTTAAGGCAATAAGCCTATCATTGAGGGCTTTAATCTTAAGATCTAAGGTCTTAAGATTACTTTTTAAAGGAATTCTCTCAAGTTTAACCTCAAGTAATTTATTGCGCGAAAGACTCTCTTGTAGCCTTTGATTCATCGCCTCAGAAAGTCTTTTTTCATATAAATCTAAAGTCAAATTATAGCTTTTAAGGCGCTCTTTAATCGGAATTTGTCTTAAGCGCAAATCTAAGTTTTGTAGACTTACCTCTTTGCTGTAGAAAAAAGCCTCAAGTGCTTTTTGAAGCCTTAAAGTTGCAAACTTAAGTTCTGCATTAAGGTTTAAAGCTTTAAGCTTTGGGTCTTGTTGTTTAAGCTTTTTATCTAAAGTTTCAATGTTAAAAGAAAGCGTATTTAAGCGCTCTTTGATAAGCGAGGTGGCCTTTTTCTCATCTAAATTTACCAAATACAAAGCTCTCTCAAGGCGCACTTTCACTTGATTTTGATTTAAGCGTAATTGCAGATCTTGAAAAAAAGCGATTTTCTGTTGTACTGATGCGTTTATCGCAGTTTTTAAATTAAACTCCAAAGCATCAAGTTTAGCCTTATAATTTAAAATTTTAAGCTTGGGATCATGGCGATTTAAGCTTAAGGTAAGCTCATCTAAAGCTAAACCTAAATTATTAAGCCGATTTTCCAAAGCTTTTTTCATTAAATCTTCAAGGCTTAAGATCCTTAAAATAAAGTCCTCTAAAGTTGGTGTTGAAATAAGCTCGGCGGCCGCAGTGGGGGTGGCAGCTCTTAAGTCTGCTACATAATCGGTTAAGACCACATCAGGCTCATGGCCAATCGCGGAGATTAAAGGCACAGGAGAGAGTGCCACGGTACGGGCCACTTCCTCATCCCAAAAGGGCAGTAAATCCTCACGACTGCCACCACCGCGAGCTAGGATAATGGCATCTAAATTAGGCTCAAGATAGGCTTTTTTTAAAGCTTGCACAATTAAAGCAGGAGCCTCAGCACCTTGCACCCTCGTCTCAAAGAGCACTAATTCAATTAAAGGATTGCGCCTTAACACGGTGCGCTTTAGATCGTGTAACACCGCACCTTCTTTGGAGGTGACTAAGGCGACCTTTTTTATAAAAAAAGGCAAAGTTCTTTTTCTTTTAGGATCAAAAAGACCTTCTTTTTCAAGTTTAAGTTTGAGCTTTTCAAGCCTTGCAAGTAATGCGCCTAAGCCTTCTTGATAGATGTGACTTGCAATTAAGCGAAAGTGACCTGATTTGGCGTAAAGTGAGCTTTTACCTACTACAATGATCTTTTGGCCTTGTTCTAGCTTAAAAGATATTTTATCTAAAGCACTTTTAAACATTAAACAGTCAATGGCAGATTGCTCATCACTTAGCTTAAAGTAAAGATGATTATAGTATTTAAGCTCGGTAAGCTCCCCTACCACCACCGCAGTGCCACATCTTTGTAAAACGTCATTGGTAATGTTTGCAAAATCACTGACACTCATTACCCTATCTTTTAAGCTCTCAGGTAACAGACTCTCACTCATAAACTACCTATCCTTAATGATGTTGACGTTTAAGTAAAGTTTGACCGTAAGTCATAAAAATACGCTTTTCATCTTCACTTAAGCACAAATATTGCGCAAATCTTTGCACTAGCTCATGAATATCACAGCGGGCAAAATAATGCTTGGTATCCTCTAAGGAAGCATCAGGCGCAATTTTGTTATCGCCAATTAAAATTTGCTTTAACACTAAGAAATATTCATTGAGCATAGACTTAAAGCTTATAGGCAATTCTTCTTTAGAGCTTTCCTTTTTAAAAGCTTTGTAAATTAAAGGCTCATCTTTAAGTAAAGGTCTTATTAAATGCTGATGTAAAAATTGCGGCTCAAAATTTTTAAAAGAACAAGCTAAAAGACCATTAAAGCGCCCTTCAAGGAAGACTAAATGCTCCACACCATAGGGAAAAATTAAAAACTTTTGTGGAAAATGGGTTATTTTTAGCACCGAGACTACAAAATCATCTGTCCTGAAGGTTTGAATTTCATCTGGATAATGATTGCGAATTTGCTCAATGGCATTGCTCGTGTTACTTAAATGCGGTACACCTTTAGCATTAATGCGCATGGGCATTAGATAATTACAATTAGCATTTAAAATGCGTTTGCCAAATTCAGGTGAAGCCTCCGGGATCCCACAGCAAAAAAGTCCATCTAAATTAAAGCCCGCACTCATGATCATCATATATGAAGTATATTCATCAAGCTCAAGTGATGGCGCATCAAAACTATAGGCTTTAAGACCTGAGACAAGCTTTTGATCTTCTTTTGGGATTTTGCCCATAAAAGCTGAGACATTTTTGGCAATTTGCACATTTTGTCCGCGAAAATAAGCTTTTAGATCATAAAAGTTATTTAAAATGGCAATCGTGCGCTTTAGATCCTCAAGGTTAATATTAACTAAAGGACTGCTCATTCTTGGGATATAGGCTAAAAGCTCTGGATGATAGTAATAGATAAAGTTTTTGATCTCACTTAAAGTTCTCGCCCCTTTTATTGAAGCTAAGAAAATTAAATTGATAAGGGCACTCAACGAGATCATGGGGCTATAAAAGACTTTGTCTAAATAGCGTGTATCATCTTTAAATCTAAGGCAAGAAAGCCTTGATGAGAGCGGCACTTTAGGATCTCTTATTTTTAAAAGCGCCTTTTGATAGCGCTCTAAATAGGCTTTTTCTTCAAAGCAAGTGTCGTATTTAAAAAAGAGCTTTTTTAAGGCTACGCTTTTATCTATGTTCTCTTCAAAAAGATAGCTTTCAAGATTTAAAACTCCTTTATCTTTTTTTAAAGAATCTACTTTGCCGGTAGCTTCACTGTAGGAAATGGTAAAAAAATTGTCTTGATCATTGTGCATAGAATATAACCAAAAGTCTTAAACCTTAAAAATTAGCCAAAATGTATCTCAATTAACCAAGCTTACGCTTTAAGCTTGCTAAATAATTAAACCTATTTTTCACCAAAGTGAAAAAACTTACTTAAATTTTACTGAAAATGATAATTTTTGGGTAATTTTTTTATCAACATATGAAGAGAAGACCTCAACCTCTTTACCTTGAGGATAAATCGCCACCCCCAAATAATTACGGGTATCGCCCCTGTTTGACGTAGAAAAAGTGGTTGCTTTGATGTACGCTGACAATGCGCAAGCTTATGGTGATAAAGTAAGTATTAGTATTAGTTACAAAAAACTTAGCTTTCTTTAGAAGCGCAAAACTTATTTAATCGAAATTAGAAAAAAGGAGGATGGCAATTCCTCCCCCTTCTAAAAAGGAGTGAGTCTTCTTGCCGTGGATTGATGAAAACTGAATTTTCTGAATTTCATCTAGAAGAGTGGATAAAGACTGATGAAGATCTGATTGCCCTTTTAAATGATGCACTTTCAAGCGGCAATCAGAAATATCTGCTACAGATCCTGGGTATTATGGCAAAACAAAAAGGCATGACCGAAAAAGCCAAAGAATGTGCTACCGACTAAGCCCACCTATACAGAACACTTTAAGATAAAGACAATCCCTCTTTTGAGAGGTTTCTGCAAATTCTAAAAGAGTCAATGTCCATTAAAGAGCATCTCGAGTTTCGCTGCATAAAACAGTATAAAGATGGGCTTAGATACAAAGCCTCTTTAGTTTCTTGCTTTTTGCCAAGTAAGGTTGCTTGTGAAGAAAGTCCGGCCTTTAAAAAGATTTTTTTTAAGTGCAGGTCTTTTGGGAGATCTTTGCCATAGGCTTGTGTGCCACTTTGTCCATCATAGCTTAGAAGATAGGCAATACCTTTTCTATTTAATACATCCAAAGATAAGACTAAATCCTCAAACAAGACACCTTCGATATAGCGAGGATCACGAGTATGACTTACGCCCTGATAAGGTGGGTCTAAATATACAACATCACCCCTTTTAACCTCTTTTAAAACCTCTTTAAAATCTACGCTTGAAAATTTAACTTTGCCCTTTAGAAGTTTTTAGATCTCAAAAGTGTTGGTAGCTAAATTTTGAGGCTTAAGCCCATGGCGGCGCTTGTCAGGGCTTTGGCTGAAATTGCCATTTTTGTTATACCTTACTGCGCCTTTGACGCAACGTGCTAAAAGATAGAGCATATTTGCAGGATCTTGGTCACCTAAGTTAAAACTCTCACGCACTCTATAATAGTGCTCAAGATGACTTCCCTGAAAAGAAAATTGCTCGCTCCATAATTTTGCATAACTCTCAACTAAAGAATCAGGATCTTCAATGGCTTCGCGCAGCAAATTAATAAGTGGCGCATTAAGATCGTTTAACCAGAAAGAGTCTGTTCTATTATGGAAGGCACAGGCAATACTTAGGGCGGCGCTCCCAGCAAAAGGCTCTACAAGGCGCTCAAACTTTGTGGGCAAGAAATTTAGAATTTGTAAGGCTAAACTGCGCTTTGAACCTTGATACTGCACAAGATGGGGGATCTTAGTGTTTCTTTTAGCCCCAAGGTAAGTCTTCTTTTGGGTAAGATCTAAGTTAGACATAATTTTAGTACCTCAAAGTTAGAGCTCAAATTTAAAAAACTTTAAATTTTGGTCATTATTATAGAGGGAAGGAGTTTAAATCTTGATCTTTTGCCCTACTTTTTTTAAGTGCGCTAAAAAATTTTCGTCCTGTAGGTACAGCAAAATGACCGACCCTATGCTTTAGGCTGCTTTAAATAGACCTAAATCTGTGT
>CALXNU010000123.1 GCA_944389835.1 uncultured Succinivibrionaceae bacterium | reverse complement strand
AAATCATGCAGTTTCCCTGCAACCTTAATTAGTATAGTGCTATTTTAGCGACTAAAAAAGAGTAGCTTTAAGTCTAAAATCTGATTTTGTGTACTTTGTGCCCTTTCTCAAAAAATTTTTTCTAAAATTTAAGCTTTATACACAAATTTTTTACTTAACTTGTGGCAGATGCTGAAAATTTTTTCAAGCTAGGTTAATATAATTTATTATAAGTCTTAATCTAGTGTTAAGTTTGACACTTAAAGTGCCGTATTTAATACATAAGGGGTAATTTTTTGCCTCAAAGTGAGATAAAACAAAATTGAGAGGGCAAAGCCCTCTTTAGGTTTGCTTATGTTTGTAACAATTGCTGTTATTTTTATTGTCTTAGCAACCTTTTTGCTAATTATCTATAACATGTATGTAGATTACGTAACTAAAAAGGAAGCTGATGCTAAGGTTATGTTCACTAGGGCGCGCAATATCATCACCGAAAGTGAAGAGATTTTGGTAAATCAAAATCAATTGCCGTTTTCCAAAACCTTAGTGCTCATTTTAAATTACCGCATTTTAAATGCTCTAAGACATCTAAAAGACGATCCTCACTTTAAAGAGGCCGATAATAAAATTGTTGCCCAACAGCGTAAAATCAATGAGATTTTAGCTAATTATCGTGAAGATTTAGCCTTCCGTCCCCCACAAAGCGATCATGATGCGGTAACTCAACTTCGTGAGATAAGACGCTTAAGAAAGATCATCCGCTCTGAAATTCGCGCCGGAACCCGGGTTGATACGGTAAGTTGCCAAAAAGAAGATAGAAGACTTTTACTTTTAGTTTTAAAGGTTAATATCTCAAATTTAATGCAAAGAGTTTTAGAGTTGCGCCGTTTACAACAAGTAGGCTCTTGTAAGCAATTAATCGAAAAAGGCCTTGAAGTTATAAAAAGTGCGGGCATTCATGATGAATGGCTTGATGAAAAAGCCCAATCTTTAATGCAAATTCAAAAAGATATCGACGCTGAAGTAAGACAGCGTGGTGAAAAAGAGCGCGAGAAGATCCAAGAGGCAGAAGAGGCTAAAAACGGCGATGCCCCAACTAAATCAGATCTTGATGAGATCTTCGGCGATAAGAAAAAATGGTAATTTAATTTTTAAATCATTAAAAAACCCCGCGCAAGACGGGGTTTTACATTTTAAGAGTCTAATTCTTTAGCTAGTCATGAGTTTTAATCACCGCACCTTCAGAGGCGGTCGCGACACTGTGACGATAATGATATAAGTAGCCGTGAGTCTTCTCCCACTTATCTAAAGCACCCTCAGCTCTTCTCTTCTCAAAGTCAACTTTTGCCTCAATCGTACCTTTGATGACATCAATTTCAATCTCATCACCATCTTTTAAGTACTTAATTGGGCCATCATCATAAGCCTCAGGGCAAATGTGACCTACAAAGCAACCATTATTAGAGCCTGAGAAGCGACCGTCGGTTATCACGCAAACCTTAGAGCCTAAGTTCATGCCCACTAATAATTTCATGGCCTTGTATTGCTCAGGCATACCAGGACCACCTTTTGGACCTGCATTTCTTATTACCACGACATCGCCCTCTTTGACCTCTAAAGCACGAATGCCTTTTAAGGCCGCGTCCTCAGATTCAAAAATCTTAGCCTTGCCTACAAAGTGATGGGCACTTTGCGGAATAGCAGAAGGCTTAGTAATAGCACCTTTTGGCGCTAAATTACCATAGAGGACGGCAATACCTGGTACTTCATGGACTGGATGGTCAAGGTCACGAATGACATCTTCGTTTCGAACTTTTACGCTCTCCAAGTTTTGCGCTAAGGTCTTACCGGTACAGGTAATATTATCAAGGTATAAACGAGATTTAAGCTGTAAAAGTAAAGCTGGCACTCCTCCTGCCTCAAAGAAATCTAAAAGGGTATATGAGCCTGCTGGAATTAATGGTACTAAATGTGGCACTTCACAGGCAGCTTTTCCAAAATCATCAATGGTAAAGTTTACCCCGGCCTCATAGGCAATTGCCAAAAGGTGTAATACCGCATTAGTAGAACCGCCAATTGCTGAATTTACTTTTACGGCATTGCATAAGGTGTCGTAGGTTACCAAATCTTTAGGGCGAATGTTATTCTCTACCATGCCCACAATGGCCTCACCTGTTCTATAGGCCATTTGCATTCTTCGAGAGTAGACGGCAGGAATGGCGGCAACACCTGGGAGTGCAAAGCCTAAGGCCTCAGCTAAGGCACACATGGTATTGGCAGTGCCCAACATCGCACAAGAGCCAATCGTAGGTACGGCATTGTTTTCAAAGAAATCAAATTGCTCTTGAGTGATCTTACCTGATTTTAAGGCACCTTCAGATTGTTGAATAATTGAGTGATCTAAATACTCACCACCATAGGGATTGCCCTCTTTCATATGACCTGGAAGAGCAGGTCCACCGTTTATAAAGATAGCAGGTAAATTTACTCTTAAAGCACCAATTAACATGCCTGGGACAATCTTGTCACAAGAGCCAATTAACACTAAACCATCTAAACGATGAGCCTCACACATCACCTCAATATCGTTGGCAATGCACTCACGCCCTGGCAGAATATACTTCATACCATCATGAGCCATGGCAATACCATCGCAAGCGCCAATGGTGCCAAACTCCAATGGAGTACCACCGGCGGCTAAAATACCATCGCGCACACGAGATGAGACTTCACGTAAGTTATGATGACCTGGGCAAATTTCGTTGTAAGCATTAACTACAGCAATTAAAGGACGCTTAAGTGCCTCATCGGTAATACCTGAGGCTTTATAAAGGGCACGCACATTAGCCCACTCAGGGCCTTTTAAAATATCTTGACTGCGCATATTAACTCCAAAGCAAATTTTTATTTTTAAGCGTGCAGATCTTAGAATGTTCTTAACACTTGAGCAATTTTAAGATGCTAAATTTGCGAAAAAGCTCTTATTTTTCGTGAGGTTAAAATTTATACTATAAAACTTACAACTCTCACTATTTTTAAGTAAACTTGCTTTCAGATCTGATGACTTGCATACAAGTATGGAAGTTTTATTTTAAAACATGTTAACTTTACTTAAGATCTTGTCTAAAAAAGACTTTGCAAATAAATTTCATTTTAAAAAATTAAAATGAAAAATCTTTTCATTAAATCAAAAAGATAGCTTGATTTTTCATCTTAAACTTGAGCTTTTTAACTACACTTTAAACAAACAAGTAAAGAAAAAAGAGCCTCGTAAACGTTTGCGACACAACAGATCTGATCTAAATCTTGATCAACTGCACAAATTCAGCTCTTTTTGATTGTTCAAATTTTAAGTTTTGCTATGCTCTTTTCATCAGATCTTTAAACACACTTAAAAGATCTATCTGCTTTGTAAAAGTAAATGAGGTTAATTTAGATGTTTAAGAAAGTTTTAGGTGTTAGCGCTTTAGCCGCTGCTATTATGGCCACATCCCCTGTTTTCGCAGCTGACGTTACCTTACGTTTAGGCTTCGTTGATCCTGCCTCTTCAAGCTATGCTATGGGCGGTCAGAAGTTTGCTGATGAATTAGAGAAGCTAACTAACGGTGCCATTAAGGTTCAAGTTTTAGCAGGTGGTACCTTAGGTGGTGAGCGTGAGATGTATGAAGGCGCTCAAATGGGTACTATGGATATGGTAACTGTTGTAAACACCGTTTTATCACAGTTCATCCCAGAGTTAGTGCTTTTAGATCAGCCATTCCTCTTTGATACCGTTGAAGAAGCTCACGCCGCAGTTGATGGCAAGTTAGGTGAGTTAGTTGCCCAAAAGGCTTTAGAGCAAGGTGTACACATCATCGGTTGGTTAGAGTCAGGCTTCCGTGATACTTTCTCCAAAGATCCAATTCAAAACGTTGATGATTTCAGCGGTGTTAAGATCCGCACCATGGAAAACAAGATGCAAATTGCAGCTTTCAATGCTTTAGGTGCTATCTCCACCCCAATGCCTGCAACCGAGCAATACACCGCCTTACAACAAGGCACTATTGATGCTTGCGAAAATGCTGTAGGCAACATGTTAATTAACCGCTACTATGAGGTTATTAAGAACGTCACCAACACTCGTCACCAATTCACCTACATCTTAGTTGGTATCTCAGATAGAGCCTGGAACAAGATCCCAGATGAATACAAGCCAATGGTAGGTCAAGCTATGAAGACTGCCGTGGAGTGGCAACGTCAAAACTTAGCTGAGATCAATGCCAATGCAACAGAAGAGTTAAAGAAGCTTGGTGTTAACTTCTACGACATCGATCGTGAAGCTATGAAGGCTAAGGTTTTACCTGAGGTTGAAAAGCTTCGTGCAAACGTTCCACAAGAGTGGGTCGATGCAGTTAATGAAGCTATTGCTTCAGTTAAGAAATAGAATTTGAAGTGATCATAAATGAGGGTCAAATGTGACCCTCTTTCTAGGCCTTAAAATTCTAGGCTAAAATTCCTCTTTTTCAAGGTTTATTAAGATGTTAAAGACACTTGGTCAAAATTTACAGAAGGCCGAGAACTACATTATTGCCATTTGCTTTATTGTAATGTCGCTTGCAGCCTTCGCACAAGTTGTAAACCGTAACCTAATCGGAGCTAGTATCTCTTGGTTTGATGAATTAGCCCGTTATTGCATGGTTTACTTAACCTTACTTGCAACAGAAGGCGGACTTCGTGATGGCTCACAAATTTGTATTACTGCTGTCACCGATAAGTGCCCTCCTGTATTACGTCGCATTTTACAGATCATTGTAAAGGTCATTATTATTTGCTTCTCCTTTATGATCTTCTACACCTCCTTTACCATTATTGGCACACAATTACGCTCAGGCCAGGTCTCTGCAGGTTTAGGCATTCCAATGGTCATCCCTTATGCCATCTTACCTGTCGCTTTTGGTCTTATCACTGTCGTGCAAATTATCGTTTTAGCCATGCTTATAAAATCTCCGCTAAAACCTACTGAAAATAAGAGTAAGGAGGCCTAAGTCATGGATTTAACAGCTCTTATTCTCTTTGGTGGCTTTGCTGTCATGCTCATTATTGGCGTGCCAATTGCACTTGCTTTAGGTGCTGCCACCGCAATTACTCTCTTCTACATTGACATGCCTGTGGCTGTAGTTGGACAGAGAATTTTCACCGCCTTAGACTCCTCATCTATTATGGCAATTCCATTCTTCGTACTTGCCGGTAATTTGATGAC
>CALXNU010000122.1 GCA_944389835.1 uncultured Succinivibrionaceae bacterium | reverse complement strand
AATAGGTAGACACAAGGGACTTAAAATCCCTCGGACCTTATACGTCCGTGCCGGTTCGACCCCGGCTCTGGGCACCACAAAATAGGAAGAAGCACCAAGTGGTGCTTTTTTCGTTTTTGCGCCACAAAAATTTTGCGCATAAAAACAGCCCCAGTAAGAGGCTGTATTGACTAAAGTTCCCGCATTCTAATAGAAGCCTGATGGGTTTTCAGAAAGATTAATTAAGATATTCTTAAATTGAGAATAGTGATTTAAGATCATCTTATGCGTCTCACGCCCTATTCCTGACTCCTTATAACCGCCAAATGGTGCACCCTCTGGGATCTGATTGTAAGTATTAACCCACATTCTGCCCGTTCTCACCCCTTGAGCGACGCGTAAAGCTCGATTTATATCACGTGTCCACACGGCACCACCTAAGCCATAGACTGAGTCATTGGCCATCGCGATAACTTCATCTTCATCGTGAAATTTAATGACGCAGGCTACAGGTCCGAAGATCTCCTCTTGTGCCACTCTCATCTTATTGTTGACATCACCTAATAAGGT
This sequence comes from uncultured Succinivibrionaceae bacterium, assembly GCA_944389835.1. GTDB lineage: Bacteria > Pseudomonadota > Gammaproteobacteria > Enterobacterales > Succinivibrionaceae > Avisuccinivibrio_A. The sequence continues at coordinate 4,743 of CALXNU010000122.1, read as the reverse complement.
TGGCTTCATAAAGGCACCTTGCGCTAAATCTCCACCTAAACGTTCACCGCCGCATAAAAGTTTAGCCCCCTCATCTAAACCTATTTTGACGTAACCTAAGATCTTATTTAGCTGAGCTTCATTAATCTGTGAGCCCATCATGGTACCTTCAGCCCAAGGAAGCCCTACTTTTACTTTATTAAAGGCGTTAACTAACTTCTCAACAAATTCATCATAGAAGCTGTCTTGGACAAAGATCCTAGAGCCTGCACAGCAAACTTGACCTTGATTGAAGAGAATGCCAAGTTGCGCTCCATCAATTGCTTGATCTTGTTTGCAATCTGCAAAGTAAATATTCGCGCTCTTGCCACCTAACTCTAAAGTTGCAGGAATAATGCGCTTAGCGGCAGCAATTGCCACATCACGGCCAATTTCAGTAGAACCGGTAAAGGCTAATTTATCAAAACCTTCATGCTCTAGAATGTAATTGCCAGATTTTGAGCCACTGCCGGTGATGACATTGAAAACACCTGCAGGAACTAAATCTTCAATAAGCTCAGCTAATCTTAACACTGAAAGTGAAGTTGTAGATGAAGGCTTGAATACTGTGCAATCACCTGCGGCAAGTACTGGGGCTAATTTCCAGGCCGCCATTAAAAAAGGGAAGTTCCATGGCACAATTTGCCCCACTACTCCAATTGGCTCTCGTAAAATCAAAGATAGGAAATTATTGTCTAATACCGAAGCTTGCCCTTCCTCGGCTAAAATAACGGCGGCAAAATATCTAAAGTGAGTTGCAGAATATGGAATATCAATATTTAAAGTCTCACGTAAAGGTTTGCCGTTATCGACACTTTCAATAAGAGCTAATTCTTCCTTTTGCTCATCAATACGATCTGCAATCTTATTTAAAATTGCCGCCCGCTCTTTAGGTGTGGATTTTGACCAAGAGGCAAAAGCTTTATGAGCTGCCTTTACAGCCAAATCAACATCCTCACGTGAGGCATCAGTAAAGCTTGTAAGATAATCACCAGTTGCCGGGCAATAGGCCTTTACACTCTCACCACTCGTGCCTTTGACCCATTTGCCATAAATGAACAGATCATAGTGCTCTTTAAGTTTAAGATTTGTAGGTAGCATGGCGCGCTCCTCCTTAAGTCCATTGTCTTTAATCTAAAAATTTTAAGGCTCGGACTCAAGGGTTCTTGAAAAAAATCAATCAATTGATAAAGATTTATAAAAAGTTTTTCGTCATTTGCAAAGTCCAAGGCGGCAAAATTGGACCTTTTTAGGTGGCAAAAGCTTGCCAAACTTCTGCGAAACTCACTCTAAAAATTAAAAATATCTTATATTTCAATTGATTTTAAAGTTGGCACGTTTTTTTCATATAAGAAATTAAAAAATATTAAGAGCCTAAATTTAGGCATACTCAGGAGATGAAAAATGGCCCTTTATGTAAATACTAACGTTTCCTCTATTAATGCTCAGAGAAAACTCACTAATGCTACTAACTCTTTGAATACTACTTATCAAAGATTAGCTTCAGGCCTTAGAATTAATTCGGCTAAAGATGATGCGGCAGGCTTGCAGATCTCCGATCGTCTTACCTCGCAAATTAATGGTTTAAATCAAGGCAACCGCAATGCTAACGATGGTATCGCTTTAGCACAGGTGATGGAAGGAGCCTTAGATGAAACCACCAATATGTTACAAAGAATTCGTACTTTAGCAATTCAAGCAGCTAACGGTACCAACAGTAGCCAAGACCGTGAATCCATTCAACAGGAAGTCACCCAACTTTGCACCGAGGTTACTCGTATTGCCTGCAAGACCACTTATGCAGGACAAGAGGTTTTATTAGGTGCTAATGTCGGCTTAATTGGCTCAAGCGGTCAGGTAATTTTCCAAGTTGGTGCCAATGCTTATGACACCATCTCAGTTACGATGTCAACTGGTTTTACCATGAAAGGTTTAATGGAAATTGCCGGAAATGACGATGCAAGCTTTACAATTTCGACCTGGACATTAAGCATATCAGGCCTTACTTTAGATGGTATGGACAATGGTAATTACCGCTTCTCAGTAACTACTGCTGATACTGCCCAACTTACCTTGGCTAATATTGATAGACTTATCATGGCTGTTGATACCAAGCGTGCTGAGCTTGGCGCTGTGCAAAATCGTATGGAGTCTACTATTCGCAATCAGGCTAATATCTCTGAAAATCAGTCTGATGCCAGATCTCGTATTCGCGATACCGACTTTGCTGAAGAGTCAGCTAACTTAACTGCTCAAACTATTATTCAGCAAGCTTCACAAACAGTTTTAACTCAGGCCAATCAAAGACCACAGATTGCCTTAGCTCTCTTACAAGGTTAATGTAAAGAATTTCTCTCCTGAGCGTTCTGCTCATTTGGCCGGAGAGATTTCTCTCCGGCATTTTTTTAGAATTCTTGCATTAAACAATGTAACCTGGTTTATCTTAAGTTCCCTTTCACCCAGGTTAAAAGAAGCCTTCTTTAAGTTTACTTTAAACTTTTAAAATCAACATAAAAGAGTTTTTTTGTAACTTTAAGCTTGTAAAACTTAAAATCCCCAATCTTTAAAAATCGCCTGTAGTTTAAAGCCTCCCTTATTTAACTTAAACTTTAAGATTTACTTTAAATTCGATGAAAAATCAGCAATCTTCTAACTTAAACTTTATCAAAAACTTGGCTTTTTGCGGCAATCTTTGCCATATTCTCTTTGCCGCTTTGCCCAAAGATAGATAAATTTAATCTATTTTCAATAAGTTATTTAAATTTTAAAAACTTGGCACGATTTATTCATATATAAGAGCATCACCAAACTTAAGGTTTGAAAGAGGAGAGAACTTTTGAATCTTAGAGCTAAGTTTGGTCCATTAGCCCTCCTTTTAAATTAAAGGAGTTTTTAGGGAGAGAATAACAAATGGCTCTATATGTAAATACTAACGTTTCGTCGATTAACGCGCAACGCAAGCTGACTAATGCGACTAATTCGTTAAACACCACTTATCAAAGATTAGCCTCAGGCCTTAGAATTAATTCTGCTAAGGATGATGCTGCAGGTTTACAGATCTCCGATCGTTTAACCTCACAAATTAATGGTTTAAATCAAGGTAACCGCAATGCTAACGATGGTATCGCTTTAGCACAGGTGATGGAAGGTGCCTTAGATGAAACCACCAATATGTTACAAAGAATTCGTACTTTAGCCATTCAAGCCGCTAACGGTACTAACAGCAGTAAAGATCGTGAGTCTATTCAACAGGAAGTCACACAGCTTTGCACAGAAATTACCCGTATTGCTTGCAAGACCACTTATGCAGGTGAGGTAGTTTTACAAGGTGCCGGTGAAGGCTTAATTGACCCTAACGGTCAAGTAATCTTCCAAGTAGGTGCTAATGCTTATGACACTATTTCAGTTAGCATGTCAGCAGGCTTTACCATGTCAGGTTTAGCTGAGATTGCAGGTGTCACAGCAAACCTTAACACAATTGGTCTATTCGCAATTACTGCTAACGGTTCATTTAAATTCTCCGTTTCAACAGCAGATCTTGCTCAAGTTACTTTAGCTAACATTGATAAGTTAATCATGGCTGTAGATACTAAGCGTGCTGAACTTGGTGCCGTACAAAATCGTATGGAGTCCACTATCCGCAATCAGTCTAACATCTCTGAGAATCAATCTGATGCAAGATCTCGTATCCGTGATACCGACTTTGCCGAAGAGTCTGCCAACTTAACTGCCCAAACCATTATTCAGCAGGCCTCACAGACAGTATTGATGCAAGCCAATCAAAGACCACAAATCGCCCTCTCTTTATTAGGCGCATAAGTAAAGTCTTAAAAACCTTGCAAGACGGCCTCCTTAATGGAGGCTGTTCTTTTTTATGAATTTAAAAATTAAGCTTAATAAACTTTACAAGAAGACAACAAAGCGCTTAGAGCGCCTTTTTAAGTTAATTTAACCGCATGGTTAAATTAAGCAAAAAGTGAGATTTTAAGGTATTTTTCGAGATCTTCACGCTGCTTTAAACTTTTTATTTCCTGATAGAGCGTGGCTAAATTGTGAGGACTTGACTCTAAAAGTCCTAAATCCTCAAGGTAAGAGCGGGCAGTTTCGTACTCTTGCAAATACTGCTTAGGACTAGTCTCATAGAAACTATTTTTAGTTTGCGCAAAGCTTTCAAGATCATCTAAGTTTGCGTCTTGATCTTGGTATTGCCCTTGTTTAATAAGGCGCTTTTTGTTATAAAGGCTTTGTATGACCTGCGCCTTACTACTGTCATTTACAAACATAAAGCCCCCCTCCTATTTAAATTTTAGCTCCTTGCTCTGAGAGCTTTTTCCAGGTCACTTCATTGCGCAAATAAAGAGGCATGGCATCTTCTGGCTCTAAGATCTCGGCTTTGGAAATTTTAACTAAAGCTTGTCTTAGAATGTATGAAGCCTCAGGATAAAAGACTTTGACTTCATCTTTAACCTTTAAGCCATGATCTTCTAAGACCTTAATGCCAGTTCCTGCATATTTCATACCGTCTTGTAAAAAGTTGGTCTTATCAATTAAATCTAAGGCCTCTCCTGGCTTTAAAACTAAATTTTGCCCATGTAAAGTAATAGTCCCTTTTTGCTTTTGATAAAGGCCCAAATAAACCTCACCCATTCTCGCATCAATAGCACAAATCGCGCGGCCCTTTTCAACCTTAGATAAACTCTCAGCGGCCATAGCCTCAAGGGAGGA
>CALXNU010000121.1 GCA_944389835.1 uncultured Succinivibrionaceae bacterium | reverse complement strand
GTGTGATAACCATTTTGTCATGTGTCACATTATAACATTGAGTCCGCTTGACCCATCATCTAAAGATAATGGGATTGTGCGGACATTTATTTCAACCCTATAACCGCTTAGGCAACAGCGGACTAATGCTCCCGACCATATCCTTGGGACTTTGGCATAACTTTGGATCTTTAACCCCAACTTCCAAAATGCAAGAGCTTCTAACCTTTGCCTTTGATAAGGGGGTAACCCACTTTGATCTTGCCAACAATTACGGACCACCCTATGGCGAGGCGGAGCGCAATTTTGGACTTTTGTTTAAAAAGCTTTTTAGACCCTATCGCGACGAACTTATTATTTCCACTAAAGCAGGCTATGACATGTGGGAGGGGCCTTATGGCAACTTTGGCTCTAGAAAATACTTAATTGCAAGTTTAGATCAAAGCTTAAAACGCTTAGGCCTTGAATATGTCGATATCTTCTATCATCATCGCATGGATCCAAAAACTTCACCTGAAGAGACCATGGGTGCCTTAGATAGTATCGTAAAACAAGGCAAAGCTTTGTATGTGGGACTTTCCAATTACGATGGCCCTACCTTAGAGAAAGCCACTTTAATCTTAAAAGAGCTCCACACCCCCTTTGTGATCTGTCAAAACCGCTATTCTCTGCTTGATAGGACCATTGAGAAAAATGGTCTAAAAGAGATGGCCGCAAAACTTCAAAAAGGGATCATCGCCTTCTCACCTTTAGCCCAAGGTTTACTTTCAGATAAATACCTAAACTCAATTCCTGAGGATTCACGCCTTAAAGTAGATCCACGCTATTTACATCAAGATTATTTAGAGAAAAATCATGCAAAAATCGTATCCTTAAACGAAGTTGCCAAAAAACGTGGCCAAAGTTTGGCCTCAATGGCCCTCTCGTGGGTGTTGCGCGATGGTAAGGTGGCCTCAGTCTTAGTTGGACTTTCTAAAAAAGAACAGCTTGAGGATAATCTAAAGGCTTTGGAGAATTTGAACTTCTCTGAAGAAGAGCTTTTAGAAATTGATAAGATTTTAAATTAAATTCAAAAAGTTAAAACAGGCGATTTTAATCGCCTGTCTTTTTTTAACGTAAGATCGGATCTACATCTGGGGCATTGCAAACTTTAGTAAGTAAGCTTCTTACTACATAAGGATTACCGCAGACTACATTACCAGTCTTTCTAAAGCCTTCCTCGCCCATAAAGTCGGTAACCAAACCACCTGCCTCACGGACAATCACCTCACCTGCGCTGTAATCCCATGGCTTTAAACCTTGCTCTAAATAGCCATCAAATCTGCCGCAGGCTACATAGCAAAGATCTAAAGAGGCACAGCCTGAGCGTCTTAAATCAGCAGTGCTATCTACTAAACGTCTTGAAAGGGCAAAAAAAGCATCCATTCTTTGACGATAACGCACCGGATAGGCAGTAGCGATAATAGTGCCATCTAAGCTTTTAGCATCGCCTACGCGAATTCTTCTGCCGTTTAAGCTAGCACCCTCACCACGGGCGGCGGTGAACATCTCATTTAAAATTGGATTAAAAACGACACCTAAAAGTGGACGGCCTTTTTGACGAAGACCAATAGAGACTGCCACATGTGGAATACCCTTGACGAAGTTGGTAGTGCCATCAATAGGGTCGATGATCCATTGATATTCAGAATCGGCATTACCCTGCACCCCACTTTCCTCGCCTAGTACGCAATGATCACGGTAGGATTTTAATAAGATCTGTGAGACAGTGCTCTCACATTCACGATCGATAGTTGTAACTAAATCGTCCTTATTCTTTTCCTCAACTGTAAACCCATCAGAGTGGCCAATATTACGGGCAATGATATTGCCAGCAGCACGGGCCGCACGTACTGCGATATTAAGCATTGGATGCATTTAAAGAGCTCTCTTTTTTTTGTTTAAAAAAAATTTCGTGCAATTATATAATATAAGGTTCGTATGTCAACACTGAGGTTAACCATGTCACAAAACCGTTATCTTGAATATGAAAAACTTTTACAAGCCGAAGGCAGTGATGACACTCCTTCTGTATATCAAGGCTTTATTCTAGGTTTAGCTGTCAATCACTTCCCTTGCGCCGATAAAGTGATGCGCAAGAAAATCCAAGATTTTCTCAATGGCGGTGAGCCTCTGCCAGGCTCTTTGATTGCGATGATAACCGATCTTGCAGTTGATGCGGAAAATGATCTTAAACAGGGAAAATTAAACTTTTTACTGCCTGAAAGCGAGCATGATAAATTAAGCGCCCTCTCAGGTTTAGCCTATGGTCTTTCCATGGCCTTGCCCTTTAAAGTTGATGGCACAACCCACAAAAGCGCCGAGGTCATGGATGCGGTGATGACCTTAAGTGATATTGGTAAAGTCGATGAAGAAGGCGATTTTTCCTCCGATGACTTTCAAGTCATCTTAGATTTTATCGCCCAAACTCTACTTAAGATCTACAAGCAAAATTAAATAACATCATCACCTGGCAGGAGTTTTAGCTCCTGCTCTAAAGCTTTCATCTCATCGCGCACTAAGGCTGCCTCCTCAAATTCTAAATTGGCTGCCAAATCAAGCATTTTACTTTCAAGCTCTTTAATCTTTTGGGCAAGCTCTTTGGCAGAAAGCGGTTTTTGTCTTTGTTTTTCCCATTGTTTGCGCGAAATTGGTTGCTTTCTTTTCTCCTCTGGGGCTTTGAAAACTTCAGTATCAGAAATGGCAACTTGCATCACATCCACCACCTTCTTTTCAATTTGCTTAGGGGTGATGTGATGAACTTTATTGTATTGCTCTTGAATAGTCCGTCTTCTTTGCGTCTCCTCAATGGTAATGCGCATGGAGTCGGTTATCTTATCGGCATAGAAAATGGCCATACCGTTGACATTACGCGCCGCTCTTCCTACCGTTTGAATAAGCGATCTTGAAGATCTTAAAAAGCCCTCTTTATCCGCATCTAAGATGGCAACTAAGGAGACTTCAGGAAGATCTAAGCCCTCACGTAAAAGATTGATACCAACTAAGACATCAAACTCACCTAATCTTAAATCGCGGATGATCTCCATACGCTCTACGGTGTCAATGTCAGAGTGTAAATAACGCACCCTAAGCCCATGCTCTTCATAATAAGAGGTAAGCTCTTCTGCCATCTTTTTAGTTAAAGTGGTAACTAAAACCCTCTCACCTCGTGAAGCACGAGATCTTATCTCAGACATTAAGTCATCTACTTGTGTAGCCACAGGACGCACTTCAATTTTCGGATCTAAAAGCCCGGTAGGTCTTATTAATTGCTCAACAACCTTATCTGAAAGATCTAATTCATAATTTGCAGGAGTAGCCGACACATAAATAGTTTGCGGCTGTAATTTTACAAATTCCTCAAACTTTAAAGGGCGATTGTCAAAGGCAGAGGGCAGTCTAAAACCAAAGTTTACTAAACTTTCTTTTCTTGAATGATCGCCTCGATACATCGCCCCAATTTGCGGTACCGTCACATGCGACTCATCAATAATTAAAAGCCCGTCTTTGGGGAGATAATCAAATAAACAAGGCGGCGGTTCACCTTCTTTGCGGCCGGTTAAATAGCGCGAGTAATTTTCAATGCCTGAGCAATAACCAATCTCATTTATCATCTCCACATCATAGGTGGTGCGCTCTCTTAATCTTTGCTCCTCTAATAGCTTGTTTTGTGAAAGAAAATACTTACATCTTTCATTTAACTCAAGTTTAATTTCATCAACTGCTTTTAATAAAATATCGCGCGGGGTGACATAGTGCGTTTTAGGGAAGATAGTCACGCGCGGTAATTGACAGTCTACTTTGCCAGTTAAAGGATCAAAACGGGAGATCTTCTCAATCTCATCATCAAAAAGCTCCAAGCGTATGGCAAAGCCGTCAGATTCTGCAGGATAGATATCAATCACATCCCCGTGTACTCTAAAGCTTGCACGCGTGAAGGCCACATCATTTCTTGTGTATTGCAAAGAGGTTAAACGCTCAATGATCTCCCGCTGTGAAATAAGCTCGCCTCGTGAGACATGTAGCATCATCTTAAGATAGGTCTCAGGCTCACCTAAACCGTAAATGGCTGAAACCGTACACACAATAATAACATCACGCCGCTCCATTAAAGCTTTTGTGGCAGAAAGGCGCATCTGATCTATATGATCATTTACTGAGGCATCTTTTTCAATAAAGGTATCGGTGGCTGCGACATAGGCCTCAGGCTGATAATAATCATAGTATGAGACAAAGTACTCAACTGCGTTATTGGGGAAAAACTCCCGCATCTCACCGTAAAGCTGCGCGGCTAAGGTTTTATTGTGCGAGAGGATCATCGTAGGCTTATTGACTTTGGCAATGACATTGGCCATTGTAAATGTTTTACCCGATCCTGTCACACCAAGCAGGGTTTGGGCTTTATAGCCCTTTTTTATGCCCTCAACTAAAGATCCAATCGCCTCAACCTGATCACCTGCTGCCTTAAAATCGCTTTTAAGTTCAAAACCCTGCCTTACTGCCACAAAGCCTCCTATTTAGCCATTTTCTCTAAAGTTTGACCGCATAAGCGGAAAGTAACCCAATCATCTAAAGTAGTCGCACCCCAAGCATTATAAAAGTTAATGGCATTTTGATTCCACTTAAGGCACGCCCACTCCATGCGTCCGCAGTCATTGTCATAGGTAAGTTTGGCCAAATAACCTAAAAGCGCTTTACCAAAGCCCATCTTGCGATATTCAGGCTTGACATACAAATCCTCAAGGTAAATACCAGCTTTACCTAAAAAGGTGGAGAAATTGTAAAAATAAAGCGCAAAGCCCACTTCTAAACCATCTTCATTACAGGCAAAGATAACTTGGGCCTTCTCTTTATCAAAGATCCACTCCTCTAAAAGTTCTTTAGTGGCGCTCACCTCATGATCTAAATGCTCAAAGGTCGCTAAATCCTTGATAAATTGTAAAATTAAATCAACATCTTCACGTGTTGCTTGACGAATGGTGATCTTAGCCATAATCCACCTCCCAAAATTAGATCTTTTAAATGATTTTACTCTCAATTAAGTGCAGCCTATTAATTTTAAAGAAAATTTCTCATAAAAATTTGGGCATTTAGCGTGTACTTTTAAAAACTTCTTCACACTTATATTTAAGATCCTAACTATTTTTTATCTTTTCTTGTATACAAGCGCTAATTTTGCTGTACAATACGCGCAACATCTTAACCTGGTTTTTGATGCGGTAGTATTTTTACTACGAACTCCAAAGCAGATTCTTCCCCGAAAAATTTCGGGGATTTTTTTTTACCCCTCCCTTAAACAAGCTACAATTAACTTTAAGTTAAATCTCGACTTTCCGAGTTAAAAAATTAACATGAAGCCTTTCTAGCAAAGACTTTCAGGCTCTTTAAAAACTAGTATTGATTTTATCATCCAACTTATCTCA
>CALXNU010000120.1 GCA_944389835.1 uncultured Succinivibrionaceae bacterium | reverse complement strand
GTCTCTCCCCGGTGATGCCTTGACGACCTTGCACCATCACATCGGCTAAATTAACATTGCGACCTGCAGCGGCAGCCTCGCCCATCGCCAAAGCAGTGCCTGATGGAGCATCAACCTTATAGCGGTGATGAGCCTCGACAATTTCCACGTCCGCATCAGCCATAATGGCAGCAGCCTTTTTGACTAAATCTAAAATTACATTAACGCCCACTGAGAAATTAGCTGCCATGACAATTGGAATTTGTCTTGAGGCTTTAGTAATTTGAGCTTTTTGCTCATCGGTAAAGCCGGTGGTACCTAAAATTACACGAATATTGTGCTCTTTGGCGTACTCTAAAATCTCAAGTGAGCAAGCAGGACGGGTAAAATCAATAAAGATATCTGGATCTTGGGTTATCTCTTTAACATTTGACACTAAAGGTGCATTAAACCCAACTGGGGCACCTTCAGTATTTCTATCAATACCTAAAACTACCTTCACCCCTTCTAAACCTACGCAAGTCTCGTAAATAGCGTGACCCATACGTCCTGAGATCCCCACGATCCCCACTTTTAACATATTAAAGCTCCTTTATAAAAACCATAAGATGTGTGGATTTTACAGCCTTAGGCGCAAAACTTAAACTCTTATAGAAAGCAATTGCACCAACATTAAGCATTTCGACATCTAAAGAGAGCTTTTTACCCCCTGACAAGATCACAAACTCCTCACTTATGAGTACAAGATGGCGACCTACGCCTTGTCTAAAAAATAAAGGGGCAATATATAATGCACCAATAAAGCCCTCTTTAATCTTACCTTTTAAGGCCACAAAGCCCATCAAACCTTGAGCGTTCTCAGCTAAGATCACCGTAAACTCAGAGGTTCTAATTCTTGATTTCCAAGTTTTAGCAAAATCAGGTAACGGAATATCTAAAGGCGTCTGACGCGGTTCAAAACGGGCACTTTCAAGCTCTAATTTAGCAAGCTCATAAGCATCTTCAACTTGGGCTAAACGCAAATTAAGCTCAAGGCTTTGATCTTGCATTTCAAGCTTTCTTTGATAGTTAAAAAGCGCTAATGAAAAAAGTTCTGCGATTTTTTGTTTATCTACTTTAAATAAATTAAGACCCATCTTTGGAGCGCTCCAAAAGCTCTTTTGCTGACTCTAAGGTAGTATTGCTCACTAAATTACCGCCCATCATTCTTGCAAGCTCATTAATGCGCCCCTCCTGATCTAAAACTTTCACATAAGAGGTCACTTTACCGTTTAAGGTTTGTTTTGAGACTAAAAAGTGACGATCTGCTTTAGCGGCCACTTGAGGTAAATGCGTTACACACAAAACTTGGCTATAGGAGGCAATTTTATGCAGTAAATCACCCACACTTGAGGCAGTGCGCCCGGAAATTCCAGCATCGACCTCATCAAAGACCATGGTAGGCGTAGCATTATTTTTAGAATTGATAGTCTCAATGGCTAAGGCTAAGCGTGATAATTCACCACCTGAGGCGGCCTGTCCTAAGGTTCTAAGATCCTCACCTAAATTGGCACTAAAATAAAAACTTACCTCATCGCGCCCTAACTTTCGAGGACGTGCACTTTCATCAAAGCGCACTCTAACCTCAAAGCGCCCATCGCTCATAGCAAGATCATGAATTAAAGATGAAACCTTTTCACTCATCACCATAGCGGCTGCAACTCTTGCCTCATGTAAATCCTGCTCTGCCACTTCATAGGCCTCTTTTAGGCTTTTAACCTCTAAAGAGAGTTTGGCAATTTCATCTTTTAAAGACAAAAAGCGTCCAATTTTCTCCTCTAACTCTAAGGTTTTGGTGTAAAGATCTTGAGGAGAGACCGCAAAGCGGCGGGCTAATTCATGATAGCGACTCATTTTCTCGCTTAAATCCTGCGCGCTACTTTGGCCTAAGTTTAAAGAGACACTCTCAAGAGCATCGCGACATTCGACAAGTAAATTAGTGCTATTGACTAATGATTCGACAATCGGGCTTAATTCCTTGGCAAAGGGGAGAATTTTCTCTAAAGCTTGAGTTTTACTTTCAAGCTCTTCAAGTAAATTATGCTCAGAGGTTGAAAGTAAATTTAACATCGAAGCTAAGGCTAAACTTACCTCTTCTTCATGCACAGCTTTATCATAGGCTTGCTCTAAATGCTCATAAGAGCCTTCACTTAGATCTAAGCTTCGCAAAGCTTCAAGCTCATAGCGCAAGGTCTTATAAATTGAAGCTCCGGCCTTTTGCTCTTGAGCTAAAGCGGTAAGGGATAATCTTGCCTTTGAATACTCAGAAAAAGCCTCACGTACCTTTTCAAGTTTATCTTCAATTCCGGCAAAGCTGTCTAAAAGATGTAATTGCTCATCAGGATCGATTAATTTTACAGAGGCATGTTGACCGTGAATGGCTACTAAAAACTTACCTAAAGCCTTGAGGGTGGCTTGTGTACAGCTATGTCCATTTACATAAGCTCTAGATTTACCCTCTAAACTTATCACCCGTCTTATTAAAAGTGAGTTGTCATCATCGCCTGCTAAGTCCTCACGGGCAATAAAATCCCGAAGCTCCCGCTCCTTTGAGGAAATTGAAAACCAGGCTGACACCTCAGCTTTATCCTCGCCACTTTTAATTAAGCTTGGATCAGATCTTGCCCCTAAAATTAAAGAAAGGGCATCGATAAGTAGTGACTTACCTGCACCTGTTTCACCGGTGATACAACAAAAACCTTGGGCAAAATCAACCTCAGCCTTTGAACTTAAAGCAAGGTTACTTACTTGCAACTGATCTAACATAAAAACTCCTAAACTAAGCTTCGTCCAAAGCCTAATTTCTGGCGCAGAAGCGAATAATAATCATAGCCTTCAGGATGAATTAAAGTTAAAGGAGTCCTATGTTGTCGAATGGAGACTTGGCAGCGGGTATCAGCGCGCACGGTAACTTGTCCGTCACAATTGATATTAACCCACTCTTGCGTATCATTTTGGCAAATAAAATCAATTTGAACTTTGTTTTTTCCAGGAATAATAATCGGCGAGCAATTAAGCGATTGTGGAAACATTGGAACTAAAGCTAGAACATCTAAATGAGGTTCAATAATCGGGCCTCCTGCGGAAAGTGAATAGGCAGTAGATCCCGTGGGAGTATTTACAATAATGCCATCCCCGCGCAAGGAGTACATCTCTTTATCATTAATTGAGACTTTAAAGGTCATCATGTGGGCCATAGTGCCTGAGTGAATAACCGTTTCATTTAAAGCAAGTGATTGACCTACTAACTCCCCTGCCCCATCTTCATCGGTTCTAAAGACTCTTACATCTAATAATACGCGCTCTTCTTTGCTATAGTTGCCATTTACCACTTGGGTAAGCGCCTGTTTTAAATCCTTAGGTGAAACATCGGTTAAAAGGCCTAAATGTCCGCGATTGACCCCAAGCATTGGCACATTTAAATCAACTAAGGTGCGGGCGGCTCCAAGCATTGAGCCATCACCACCTACGACGATAATTAAATCTTTATCGCGCATTTGTTTGCGTGAAAGACAAGGTAAATCGGTTAAATTAAAGCCCACTTGCGTGTTTTGATCTAAAAAGGCTTCAACCCCAAGCTTATTTAAAAACGACACGATCTCACGAATTGCGCCTGCAACTGGTCGCTGATAAACTTTTGAGACGATAACTACCTGCTTGATTTGTTTATTTTCAAGCCCTTGTGCTATGTTTGCCACATTAACTCCTTGCTAAAATCTAAAGCCATTGTGCCACACAAAACAAAATTTAGCATCAGCTTATGATATTTTCCTTAAGGAAAGTTTCAAGGGAGATCAAAGCGGCCCCTAAAGCTGCCGTTTCATCACCAAAAGTGCCTATGATAAGTTGCTCTCTTTGAAGTTTAAAGGGGAAATTTTCATTAATTTTCTCAAGGAGAAACTTAAGATCCTCCTCTTTTAGATATGGAGTTAAAAGTCCACTTAATAAAAGCTTACCGTCAACTAAACTTAAAAAATTGCGTGAGGCTTTTGCAAGGAAGGTCAAATACTCCTGCCAAATACTTTGAGGCTTAGCCTTACCCTCTCTTAAACCTTTAAAGAAATCATCAAGGCTTAAACCTGATTTTTCAGTTAAGACTAAGGCGCTACAATATCTTTCAAGACAGCCACGGCAGCCACAATAACAAAGAGGACCCTTTTCATCTACACAATAATGCTCAATAACCCCAGATCTGCCATAAAGGCCTTTTAAAACCTCGCCGTTTATAATTAAAGCCCCACCAAAATTGCGATTTAAAAGTAACATCAAGGCATCTTGAAGATCTTTTGTGTGATAGGTTTCAAAATAGGCGGCAGCATATGAGTCGTGACAAAGTTTAACTTCACAATCAAAAGCTACACTTAAATCTTTGGCATTAAATCCTGAATTATCAAGAAGCATTCCATAGCTTACCACCTCATCTTGAGGATCGACTAAACCTTGAACGCTCACTCTCACCGTCAGTAAATCTTCTTTTAAAATGCAAGCTTTATGTAAAAAATGTTGGAACTTATGACTTAATTTTTGCAAATAAACTTCATCTTTTGCATAGTCTAAAGCAAAACTTTCGGCGGCAATTTTCTTTCCATATAAATCCAAAGCCCGAATATGCACAACCTTTTTTAAAATAAAGATCCCCACGGCAATTTTAAGTCTTGGCTTTAAATGCAATAATTTTGCCTTTCTACCCCCAGTTGAGCCACAAAAGCCCAACTCTTCAATAAAGCCTTGTTTATTAAGTTCTTTTAAGTTTTGATCAACTGTTGAAAGGCTCATCTCTAAGGTATTTACTAATTGTAATTTAGTCACGCCTTCTTTAGTGTATAAAGCCCCCAACACTAAACGGCGATTAATCTCTTTAACGCCAATGGTCGTCAAAGACTTCTCAGTTTTTGTAGTCATTTATCTACCTTGTTAGATTTTTGCAGTAAAATTGCAGTCATTTAAATAATTTTTGTCTGTAAAATTTAAGTAAAGCACGCTCTTAAGCCAACTTAAATTTCAAATCCAGTCTATAAATTATTATAACAATTTGCGCTTACAAAAACGTGAGACATACCTCTTTTTCTTATTCTTAAGTCTTTATAATAACACTTACACTTAAATCTTACGTAAAAGTAACATGCAAAACTCTTAAAGAGTTGGAGGAAAAGAAGATGTCTCAAATTTGGTTACATTTAGGTTTAGGATCATTCCACCGCGCTCATCAGGCCTATTGCTTTGATAAGCTTTTAAATTTAGGTGAAAAGGATTGGCAATTACATGCAGGTAACATTCGCGATGATGCAGAATGGACGGTTGAAGGCCTTTTAAAGCAAAACTTAAGCTATACCTTAGAGATGGTAAGCCCAGATGGTAAGGATGAGCTTAAAACCATCAAAGCCTTTAGCAAGATCATCCCTTTTGAAAAAGGTTTAAAGCCTTTAATTAATGAAGGCGCTTTAGCTGACACTAAATTAATCTCCTTTACTGTAACTGAGGCTGGTTACTACTGTCTAAGCTCATTAAAATTGTCACAGCTTTAACTTTTGATTGTGTCACAAAAAGACGCATCTTTTAAAAATAAAA
>CALXNU010000119.1 GCA_944389835.1 uncultured Succinivibrionaceae bacterium | reverse complement strand
TGCTTAGACCGATCTAAGTTTAAATTTTTGGCAGGTACCAAAATGTGATTTAGATTGTGTACTTGGTCCCGCCATATAAAAAGTAATTATTCTGTGTGAAAGATCTCAATCTAATTTAAGTTTTATGCGCAAGTTGCCGTCAACTTTAATTTAAGTCGATATTTTTTGTAAATTTTTGACCGCGGTCATTGAGTGATCTGCTCTCTTTCGCTAAAGTAGACCTATTCAAAGTTAACTTTAAAATTAAGGTCGTAATCTTTCATGAAAGAAAATCTTACCGAGCCAGATGGAAGATCTTTATCTGAAATCGTCGCAGATCGTCTTATCAAACATATCGTAGAAGAGGGTTTAGAGCAGGGAGATAGGTTGCCTAATGAGAAAGATCTCTGTGATCTTTTGCAAGTAGGTCGCTCTACTTTAAGAGAAGCTGTGCGCATGTTATCCTCGCGCAATATCTTAACAGTACGCCACGGATCTGGAATTTATGTAAGTGAACAATTAGGCCTCTCAGATGATCCTTTAGGTTTTATCTTTGTAAAAGATAAGGTGAAATTAGTCTGCGATTTAGTCGATTTTCGTATGATGATTGAACCTCGAGTAGCGGCCATGGCAGCTTTGAGAGCGACTAATTCTGATGTTGAGGATTTACGTCGCGCAGAACTTGAGGTGGAAAATAAAATTAAAGCCCATGAAAGTCACTCCCGTGAGGATTCAATTTTCCACGGTTTAATTGCCAAAATAAGTGGCAATATTATCGTGCCAAAATTAGAGCCAATTTTATTTAATGCCATTGACCTTTTTGTCACCTTATCAAAATCACATTTAGTTGAGGAGACCATTGAAGAGCATCGTGCCATCGTGGAGGCCATTGCCCATCGCGATTCTGTTAAAGCCTACGATGAGATGATTTTGCATTTAGTTAACAATCGCCGCTATATCTCAAGTCTTTTAGAAGATCAGCGTATTGAGCAAACAGGCGGAGAATACTAGATAACAAATACAAGATAAAAAAATCTCCAAGTCTTCGCTTGGAGATTATATGGAATTTAAGTTTTAGTCTTTCTTAGATTTTTTGCTCTCTTTTTTCTTGGAGTCATCTTTTGACTCTTTTGCGCTTTCCTTTTGCGCTTTAGCCTGCTTTGCTTCAATGCCTTCGACTAAAAGAGAAGACTCTAACTGATCTAAATAAGTGTAGATAGCAATTTGGCTTCTCACCTTTTCATCACCGCTCTTATATGGCACGTATTCATTCTTCTGATCTGCATCAATAATGCGGGCCTTTTGATTGTCAGCACATTGAATACGCAATAAAGCGGTAATTCTCTCACGTAAGGTTGGATCTAAAACCGGTGCACCTACTTCAATACGATAATCTAAGTTACGGGTCATCCAATCGGCAGATGAAATGTAAAGCTCAGGATCGTTATTGTTGCAGAAGATCATCACGCGTGGGTGCTCTAAGAATCTATCCACAATGGAGGTAATGGTAATGTTCTCAGATAATCCTGGAATGCCAGGTCTTAAAGAGCACATGCCACGAATGACCGCCCGAATTTTAACGCCAGCTTGTGAGGCCTCATAAAGCTTATTGATAAGACCTGTATCTACTAAGTTATTTACCTTTAAGGTAATGTAGGCAGGAAAACCGGTATTCGCAAATTGGATCTCACGGTCAATCATGGAGTAAATGCGCTTTCTCGCATTTAAAGGTGAGACTAATAAATAGCGGAAAGTAGGTCTTGTATATGGGTATTCAATAAACTCAAAGACACTTTCAACCTCACGAGTAATTTCCTCATGCTTGGTGAATAGGGCAAAGTCAGTGTAGATCTTTGCGGTCTTTTCATTAAAGTTACCAGTGCCGATGTGGGCGTAGCGGACAGTCTTATCGCCTTCTTTTCTGGTGATTAAGCAAAGCTTAGAGTGAATTTTAAGGGTTGGAAGACCAAATAAAACTTTAACACCAGCATCAGTTAAGCGTGAGGCCCAACGAATGTTATTGGCCTCATCAAAACGGGCTTTAAGCTCCACGACTACGGTCACGCGCTTGCCATTGTTGGCCGCATCAATTAAAGAGTCGATAACGCGTGAGTTGGAGGCTACACGATAGATATTGATCTTAATTGATTGTACCTTAGGATCATAAGAGGCTTGACGTAAGAACTCGGTGAAATACTCAAAGGAGTAGTATGGGTAATATAAAAGTACGTCTTCTTTAGAAATGGCCTCAAATGGGGTTTTAGCCAAATCAAAAGCGGCTGACGGGATGGCATGTAAATTTGGATTTTCCATCTCATCAGTGCCAACTGACGGGAAGGATAAGAAGTCTTTGAAATTGTGATAGCGATTGCCAGGCATTAATGAGTCGATCTCAGACATTCTAAGCTTTGAGATCATAAACTCAACCATCGGCTTTGGCATATCAACATCATAAGCAAAGCGCACCGGCATGGCATTTAATCTTTGCTTTAAAGACTCTGACATGTTCTCTAAAATTGACTTATCCACCGATCCTAATAAATCGTACTCAGCATCACGATTCATCTTAATTGAATAAGCTTCAATGGAGTTGTAGTCAAATAAGCCTTGGAAAATGTCATCTAAACCAATTCTTATGACATTATCTAAGAACATTAAAGTGGTCTCACTCTCATTTGATGGCATTCTAATAAAACGTGGTACGACATCTGAGGGGATCTCAATTAAAGCATAGCTGTCATTGGCCTTTTTCTCACCACTCATCTTGACTAAAAGATAGGTATATTGATCTTTTAAGAAGGAAATAAGATCGATATCCTCAGTGATGATCACAGGATTGATGTGCTTTAAGACATGACGCTTAAAATAAGATTTAACCCACGCCTTCTGATCTGCGGTAATTTCCTTTTCATCACGTAAATAAATGTGATTTTTAGCAAGCTCATCTAAAACAGTATGGTAAATCTTGTTGTGAACCTTTTGATATTCACTTGCGGCATTTTGTACCTGCTTAAGTAAACTTGCAGCTTCAGCGCCTTTGCCTAAATCTTTATTGATCATGGCTTGACGCTTTAAATCAGCAACTCTTACTTTAAAGAATTCGTCTTGATTATTAGAGTAAATGCCTAAAAAACGCACTCTTTCAATTAAAGGTACTGAAGGATCGGCGGCCTCTTGTAAGACACGACCATTAAAAGCTAACCAGCTTATCTCTTTTGGTACAAATTGTTCCATTTTTATGTCCAATGATGTTTAAACAATAACCCTAAAATTATAAACCCTTAAAGTAAAGATACAGTAAAGTTAGCAAAAAAAGGCAAAAATAAGCGCTTTTAGGCAGGATTTAATTATCTATTTAAAGGTTTAAAGTTTAAGGCCTCAAGTGGGCTTATGGCTTACCACAAGTTAAAAGAGTTTTTTTGGGGGGGGGGGTGAGTTAAAGGTTTAAAGAGGGGTAAAACTTAAACTCTGGTGCTACCTGAGAGACTCGAACTCTCGACCTACTGATTACGAATCAGTTGCGCTACCACCTGTGCCAAGGTAGCATCAAGTTTTTAAGTGAGCGCTATTGTAGCCTAATGTGTAAGTTCTGTCCATGTTTTAAATTTTAAAATTTAGAAGATTAGTGCGCGACCTGCTCCACGTTTTTAAAAATTGCTCAAAATGCCTTAAAAGCTAGATGCTAGAATAAAATTTGTGAATGGAAAATTTTAGATAGCGGTGGGGATTATGAAAGCTTTTAATTTTACTTGTCTTAAAGTAGGTGCTGTGCTGTCTTTATTTTTTTTAAGTACTAATCTTAATGCTCAAGACTATTTTTCAGATGACTATTATGAAAGAAAAGATCCAAGTCAGATAAGGCTTGGCTTTTCCGCCCCGCAACTTGCCAATCCTTTTTTTGTGGGCGTTAAGATGGGCATTGAGAAGTTTTGCAAGGAAAAAGGGATTTCTTGTACGATTTACGATGCCTCATATAATGAAAGTGTGCAGGTAAATGATGTCTCACGCATGATTGCAGAAGGCTATGATGGCATTTTAGTCACCCCGATTAATGCCCAAAGTATTGAGCCTTTATTTGATAAAGCTAAAGCACAACATATTGCCACCGGATCTCTTGCGCAAATTGTGCCTAATTCCAATTTAATTTATGCCTTAAATGAATACGATTATGGTTATGTTATAGGATCCCAAGCGGCCACTTGGGCAAAAAAGGTTTTAAATTGCAAAGGTAAAGTTGCCATTATCAATCAAGATAATGTAAAAGAGATCATCCCAAGATCAAAAGGTATTGCCAATGCTTTAACTGAAGTGTGCCCTTTAATTTCGATTGTGGCCAATAAGTCCGGGGATAATCCAACCTTAGGGGAGAGGATTATCGCTAAGGTTCTAAAAGAGCATCCTGATTTAAATTTAGTGGTGGCAACTAACGATTCAGGTGGCATTGGAGCCTATAACGCGATGGTTAAAGCTAAAGCTTATGATAGTAAACGGGCGATTTTCTCAGGTGATGCCACGCGTGAGGTTTTATACTTAATGAATAATAAAGCTAGTATCTATCAAGGCACGGTAGATCTGTTTCCTTTTCAAGGCGGCTATGAAGCGGCCAAATATCTCTTTGAAATGGTAGTTTTGGGGATCCCAGAAGATCCGGTGGTAGATAATCTTTATTACACAAAAGTTAGCAAAGAAGATATTTTAAAGGGTAAGTATTTTTCAAGTTATTAAAGGAGAGTTTAGGTGCAATTTTCTGTGGCAAGTGTCAGTGAGCATTATCTAAAAGAGCGCGAGAGTTTTAACGATACCTTGCGCATTAGAATACATCGCTCATTAAGTTGGCTTAAAAAAGCTTATGCACTAAAAGACGATCCTGATTTGTGCTTTATTGTGCTGTGGATTTCCTTTAATGCAGCCTACGGGCGGGAGATCCACTTAGACAGTACCGATAAGCCTTATGAGTTAACCGGTGATCGAGTGGGCTTTAAGCGCTTTTTAATTAAGCTTTGTGAAGTAGATACTAAGCATTTAATTTATGATTTAGTGTGGAAAGAGTACTCAGGTGCTATTCGGGTGTTGCTTGCTAATAAATTTTCTTATCAGACTTTTTGGGAGTATCAAAAAGGAAAGTTAAGTACAGCGGAGATTGAGGAGAAGTTAGAGCTTAATCAAAAGATGGTGCAAGATGCGCTTGCCCATTTAGATACACAATTAGTCTTAAGCTTGATTTTCGACAGATTATATTGTGTAAGAAATCAGCTTATCCACGGCGGCTCTACTTATGCAAGCTCAGTTAATCGCGCGCAAATTAATGATGGGGTTAAGATCTTAAGTCATCTTTTACCTTTAATGCTTGAGATCATGATGCAAAATGCTAAAGAGGATTGGGGCGAGGTTTTATATCCACCATATCCAAACGATTAGAAAGCGTAACGCTTTTAGTAAAAGTTTCTAAAAAAGGCTTAATCCTTGAGGTTGGGCTTTAACTTTTTTAAGGATTAAGTTTTAATTGACCTCTTTAAAGGTTCACAAATTTTTTCTTAAAAAGGCGCTTTCGTAAGTTTTTGCCTTAAAGGCAATAAAAAACCGACCCTAAGGTCGGCTTTTTAGTGTGCGCGGCATGCACGCAATCCAATGGGTGTAAGTCCCTGGACCAGCTGTACAGAGCAAGGTCGAAGCC
>CALXNU010000118.1 GCA_944389835.1 uncultured Succinivibrionaceae bacterium | reverse complement strand
GCGGGCATAGCTCAGTTGGTAGAGCATAACCTTGCCATGGTTAGGGTCGCGAGTTCGAACCTCGTTGCCCGCTCCAGATTTAAAGGTTTTCCTGATGCGGGCGTAGCTCAGTTGGTAGAGCATAACCTTGCCATGGTTAGGGTCGCGAGTTCGAACCTCGTCGCCCGCTCCAGGAGACGACAGAAGGCGCTAAAAAGCGCTTTTTTTGTTTTTGTGTTCTAAATTAATTTTTAAAAATCAAGTATTTATATTTTTTAATCAACTCTTTTTTAGTAAGTTCCTTTTAGATCCTTAAACTAAATTTTACGTACATGTTAAGTAAAATTTTCTTTAAACTTGGTTAAACAAGAATTAAAAAGCGATCACAAATTTTACTTAAAAGCCTTTAACTAAAAACTCCATAACATTAAGATAATCCTCTGTATTAGTGACTTGGAGGTTTAGATGAGAGTAGAACATGTAGCCTTGTATGTTAAAGATTTAGAAGGTGCTAAAGCTTTTTTTGAACGCAATTTCAGTGTGTCTTCAAGTTCTTTATACCACAACGATAAAACAGGTTTTTCTTCTTACTTCCTCTCTTTTGATGAAGGTGGCTCACGTCTTGAGCTTATGAATAGACCAGATATTACCTTAAGAGAGATTAGCCCTTTAGATCAGGGATTTGTGCATCTTGCGCTAGCTCTTGGCTCAAAAGAGAAAGTTAATACTTTAACTGATAAATTAGTAGCTGATGGTTGTAAGCTTTTAAGCGGTCCGCGTACTACAGGTGATGGTTATTATGAAAGTTGCTTGGCTTGTTTTGAGGGCAATATTATAGAACTTACCGTCTAAAAATTATTAAGATCTTACCTTTATTTTATCTTAAGGCCATTAAAAGCCCCCAAAATGATAATGATCCTTTATAATGGCCCCTATCTATTGGCGTTAACCTTACGAATTTAAGAAAAATGTTTATTTCCACTCTAGTTACAAAAATTATTGGTAGTAGCAATCAGCGTACCATCAAGAAGCTTTCAAAGGTTGTAAAGCAAATTAATGCATTAGAGCCACAATATCAGGCTTTAAAAGATGAGGACTTTAAAGAATTAACTTTAAAGTACCGCGAGCGTTTACAAAACGGTGAAACTCTTGAGGGTATGTTGCCTGAAGTTTTTGCTGCGGTTCGTGAGGCCGCTTATAGAACTTTAGGTCTACGTCCTTTTGATGTTCAGTTAATGGGCGGTATGGTTTTAAATCATAATCAAATCGCCGAAATGAAAACCGGTGAAGGTAAGACCTTAACTGCTCTTTTACCTTGCTATTTAAATGCACTTACCTCAAAAGGTGTTCACGTAGTTACTGTAAATGATTATTTAGCACGTCGTGATGCTGACTGGTCTCGTCCTTTTTATTCCTTTATGGGTATGACTGTAGGTTGCAATATTCCAGGCATGGATGCTGATGCTAAACGTCAGGCATATGCTTGTGATGTAACTTATGGTACCAACAATGAGTTTGGCTTTGATTATCTTCGCGATAATATGGCCTATACCAAAGAGCAAAGGGTACAAAGACCTCTACATTATGCTTTAGTAGACGAGGTAGACTCAGTTTTAATTGATGAGGCTCGTACCCCACTTATTATTTCAGGTGCAGCCGAAGACAGTTCTGAACTTTATCGCACCATTGATACCATCATTCCAAATCTTCAATTACAAGATAAAGAAGATACTGAAGATTGGCATGGTGATGGTCATTACACAGTTGACTTAAAATTAAGACAAGCCTATTTAACCGAACGTGGTCAGCTTTATGTTGAGGAGCTCTTACGTCAAAAGGGTCTCTTAAAAGAAGGTGATTCTTTATTCTCATCACAAAATATTGTCTTATTACACCATGTAATGGCAGCATTGAGGGCTCATGCCTTATTTAAACGCGATGTTGATTATGTTGTAGATAAGGGTGAAGTCGTTATTATTGATGAGCACTCAGGCCGTAAGATGGAAGGTAGACGCTGGTCTGATGGTTTGCATCAGGCAGTTGAAGCTAAAGAAGGAGTGCAGATCAAATCTGAAAACCAAACTTTAGCCTCAATTACTTTCCAAAATTACTTCCGTATGTATGAGAAGCTTGCTGGTATGACTGGTACTGCAGATACTGAGGCCTATGAGTTCCAGCAAATTTACGGTTTGATAACTGTAGTATTACCTACTAACAAGCCAATGATAAGACAAGATTTACCAGATCTTATCTATCTTACAGAACAGGAAAAATTCAATGCGATTATTGAGGATATTAAAGCTCAAAGAGCAAAGGGCAGACCTGTTTTAGTAGGTACTATTTCTATTGAAAATTCAGAGAAGCTTTCACGTCTTTTAGATAAAGAGAAAATTCCTCATCAAGTACTTAATGCTAAATTCCACGAGCAAGAAGCTCATATTGTGGCACAGGCTGGACGTCCTGCTACTGTAACAATTGCCACAAACATGGCAGGTCGTGGTACTGATATTCTTTTAGGCGGTAACTATAAGCCTGAAATTGATGCATTAGGTGAAAATCCTGATCCTAAAGAGGTTGAAAGAATTAAGAGCGAATGGCAAAAGCGCCATGATGAAGTAGTTGCAGCAGGCGGTTTACACATCATCGGTTCTGAGCGTCACGAATCAAGACGTATTGATAATCAGTTAAGAGGTCGTGCCGGTCGTCAAGGTGATCCGGGTTCATCACGCTTCTATCTTTCTATGGATGATAATCTCATGCGCTTATTCGGTTCAGAGAAGCTTAAAGCTTTTATGAAGAAGATGGGCATGGAAGATGGTCAGCCTTTAGAGCACAAGCTTGTTACTAGAGCTATTGAATCAGCACAGCGTAAAGTTGAAACTCGTAACTTTGATATAAGAAAGAGCTTACTTGAGTTTGATGATGTAGCTAATGAACAGCGTAAAGTAATTTACGAGGAGCGTAACGCTTTATTAGATGGTGAGGATATTCACGACACTATAACCACCATTCGTGAGGATGTGTTCAACAGTGTAATAGATGAATATATTGAACCAAACTCCTTGTCTGAAAGCTGGAAATTAAAAGAATTAGAGCAGAGACTTCAATCTGAATTTTTAGTTGATTGCCCAATTGAAAAGTGGGTTGCTGAAGATTCAAAGGTAGTTGAAAGCGATATTCGAGAAAGGGTAATTGCTAAAGCTCAAGAACTTTACGATAAGAAATGTGAGGTTATTGGAGAAGAAAATAAGGCCCGTATTGAAAAGGGTGTTATGTTGCAGTGCATGGATGTTTTATGGAAAGAACATTTAGCTGCCATGGACTATATGCGCCAGGGTATTGGCCTTCAAGGTTATGCTCAGCGTAATCCAAAGAATGAATATAAGATCCAGTCCTTCAAGCTCTTTGAGCGTATGCTTGATAATTTGAAATATCAAGTTATTAGGGCTTTATCTCGTATTCAATTTCAAGTGAGAACTCCTTTAACTCCAGAACAAGAAGCTCAGCTTGAGAAAATGCGTAAAGAGCGTGAGGCCGCTTTAGAAGAGGCAGCAACTAAGCATACTGTAGGACGCAATGATCCTTGCCCATGTGGCTCTGGAAAGAAGTATAAAGATTGTTGCGGCAGACTTCCTCATGAAGATAAAGAAGAGGAAACAAAATCTTTAAATAGTTAATTGATTTAATTATTTGAAATTAAAGAAAAGGCGTAAGAGTAAAACTCTTGCGCTTTTTTTATAAACCTGAAGAAAAAATTATCTTTTTTTGAAAAAATCTGTTGACATTCAATCTAGCAAATGGTTTAATAAGCGCCGTTGCCCAGATAGCTCAGTCGGTAGAGCAGGGGATTGAAAATCCCCGTGTCGGTGGTTCGATTCCGCCTCCGGGCACCATCCAATTCCCCCTTCTGACATAATCTTAAGTTTTATAAATTTAATTTAAAGATTTTAAATAAAATTTTTCATGTACATGTGAACATTTAGAGTTAATTAATAAAGATTGCATCGTCTTTGATGAAGAAAGCAAGATGTTTAATATTTATCCTCCTAAGGCTAATAAATATCTAAGAAGATCTGCGACCAGGGTACTTGCTTCTAATTTCATTACAGATGCCAAGTTTGCTTGTGAAGTATATGTAGCAAAAGCAGGCATTGAGCAGTTTTACAATTGGACTAAGAATGCCTTAGAAGGAAGAACCTTTAACGTTTCAACTGATAAATCACTCAGTGGTAAAAACTTTATTTTAGCTTTATCAACAGAACTTTACTGGCAAATAAATCATGCCTTTAGAAACTTCAGAGATGAAAATGGAAAACCTCTAAAACTTATTCATAATTCAGTTAGAGCAACCTTACGAGATCTTGATAGTATCGAATCTGTCAGTTTGCCAAATGAGCGTAAATTTAAAATTCCAGGAGGTGTTACCACCCATCAAGACGCTTATTATCAAGCTTTAGGCATTAACAGTCCTAAGTCATTTAGCAAAGGCTCAATTAGTGAAGAAGGTTTTGTCAGTGAAAAAGGCACTCTGATCTCTGATGAAAACACAGACAACGAAGATTTCGATCTCGGTTGGGGTGGTGAAGATTAGATAAGTATTAGGCGGTGCTATCTACGGCATCGCTAAATTAGCACTTCTACAAAAGTGTATATTTTATTTTGGTGTTTTGACTTTGCATACTTTAGGTTCGCGATCTTGCTGTAAGCTCTAATTTTTCAATTTTAAACTCATTAAGTTTTATACCTTTTCGCGTTTGTTGTATTACTTAAGGCTAAAACTAAATTCGTTAGCAGATAAGTTGTGAATTGCCTTTAAGCTAAAGCTTTAAGGCCTCCTGTTCTTTTATAGAGCCCGCTTTGTAGCTTGGCTAGGTATCTATATCTTTAATGCTTAGAATGCCACTCTAACAGCGTCTAGGGCGTTAATCTTAATTATTGTGGAGGGTATGACAGTGTGAACGTTTCTTTATATCCAATAGATAAGCTTTAAGCTCTTAAGATATGTTCTAAACAGCGCTAACAATTATATAGGGAGCTTTGTTATGCAATTGAGCTCCACGGATCATTTAGTAAGCCTTAGTTCTGTATTTTGACTTAGAAGTTATTTATTTAAAAGCCTCTAAATTAAGATTTAGGTCATTTAACAAGTAAGGCTGAATCTTTTTAACCAAAAAAATGAAAAAAGTGTTGACACGAAAATCTATAAATGGTTTAATAAGCGCCGTTGCCCAGATAGCTCAGTCGGTAGAGCAGGGGATTGAAAATCCCCGTGTCGGTGGTTCGATTCCGCCTCCGGGCACCATCACTTCTTTTAAAAACTTAGTTTTTCCTTCATAATTTTACAAAACCTTAAACTCTACAATTTCACTACAACAAGATCGCAAGCTTAAAGTATCCTAAGTCAAATACTAAAATAACCGCAATTTTACCAACTAAGTAAACAACAAATAACGCTTTTTCTATAAGATCTAGTTAATGCCTGCACATTTTCTACATGTACCTTTAGCTAAAATGGTTCGTTATGCACGCAAACCTCATGCTGATGGAGGGATGGCATAAAATTGCACCAAAACACTAGCATAGCAGGAAATTAAGATAGACTTAGACCCTAGATCATGAGATCTTTTTATAGGTACCATAAAACACAGGCAACAACCCACCTATCTGGCGTAAATTGAGTTTTT
>CALXNU010000117.1 GCA_944389835.1 uncultured Succinivibrionaceae bacterium | reverse complement strand
GCTGAAGGAAAGGCTGAAGGAAAGGCTGAAGGTAAACTTGAAGAAAGATTTAACATTGTTAGAAACCTTTTGGCTAATGGCTCAAGCACTGATTTCATTAAGCAATGCGTAAATATTTCTGATGAAGAAATTAAAAATATTCAAATGGAAATGACTAACCCCATAAAGGTTGCGCATGAATAATAAACATTCAGATGAAGATAAGCTTTGGCTTTATAATTTGAGTCGTAAGTGGTCGGTTTTAGGATAATTGTCGTCCTGTAGGTACAGCAAAATGACCGACCATATGCTTTAGGCTGCTTTAAATAGAGCTAAATCTGTGTCGTAATCTTCATTGACTGCACCTTGAAGTAAACAATCAAGCTTATGATTATATTTAGCGCATCCAATTAAAGCTTGATTGTTACTTCCTAATTGAGACCAACTTATACCTTGATGTTTTTGACGAGAGGAAACTATTAAACCGTTATATCTTTCAACGCTATTACTAGAATTAGGTAAGCCTAAGTACATGCGAAATCCGTAACAAGTTAACATTGGTAATTTGTTTTTTAGGTAGTTTTCGGCATTTGTCAAAATTGAACAGCGATCTTTAGTACTGTGATCTTGTTTTAAAATAGCAATATCTTTAAGTGCTTGAGCGTAGTTATAGTACCAAATATCACTTTTAATCTGCTTTCTAAAGGCCTTTTTTCATCTACTGAACCAATAGTCCCTCTGCCTATCATGGTATCTAGCTGATGGGCTACATGGTACCAGTCCATAATGATTTGATAACTGCAATAGTTGAAATACTTATCAATATTCTTTTTAAGGCACTGAGCTCCATCTATCAAGAAGACTAAATGGCGGTTTATGATCTTATTGCGTAAAAGAAAAGCAACTAAGTCCATAAAACCTTCTTCAAGACTTGGGGCAACTAAAGATTGGAACTTATCATCCCATTTAATTGTAACTGTGGTAGTTGATACACATCGCTTATCCTCAATGAAGCTTAATTTACAATGTTTTGAAAACTCTTGGCGTTCTTGGTTCTCTGCTTGGTATTTCTTTTTAGCAAGCTTCTTTTCTGTATAAGAGGCATATAAAGGGGCAGTTTTTTTCAACCATAGGCACTATGTAAATTCACAAAAAAAGGCAGATTTAGCGTCAAGATTCTCTTCACATTACCATCTTTAAGCTATTTACAATCAATTCAGATATCTTTGTCTAATAAAAAAAGGTTTAAAAAATGTTACTTTTGGCAAAATAAGAGTGGTTTTTTTCATTTTTTAATCGTAGCTCTCCCTTTTTAGATAAAGCTACGAAATTTATTACATTACGAAAATGATTATAGCATCAAAGTTTAAAGAGGTGATTCGCACGGGTAATAAGGTCGTGTTGAATCTTGATAGTTCAGAAGTCAAATTTACATATAAAGCTATTAAATGGGGGCACTATAAACGCAAGCTAACAGTTGCTCCATTCATAGTGTTAGAAGTATTCCTGCCAAGGATCAAAATAACAGCAGGTAAAGATAAAGGTAAAACTAAAACAATCTTACCTCCAGATATAATTCCCTATTTGCGGTATGCTGCTCCTTACTGCTTTATTTGGCTTATAAGAAATACCTCGCTTAGTTCTCCTTTAGAAGAAGATCATCAAAAAACTATTCGTGAATATGTCACCTTTTTATCAAAGCGCTGGAGTAAAAACACTTGGCTGAGGTTAAAAGGATGGTTTAATTTAATTTTAAACCTGCCTAGTTTGAAGATTGAGCCAAATCACATACTAGGTAAAGAAGAGCTAACTTTACCAAGAATGCTTAAAGAAAAAATCTCAATTAATGTTTTAAGAAACAAAGCACTTTTTACAAAAAATCACTCCCTGAATACGAGAATTTACCCACCAACACAATTGGTAAATTCACAATTTTGTGGGCTTATAAAATGATCCGTCGCCGAGTAATTCCGCTCGGTTTAATTCATTTTAGGAGTCTTTAATGATACCTATAGATATTATCAGGGATATTTTTAAATATAAGTCTCAAGGGTACTCTAACCGTACTACAGCAAAGCTTTTAGGATTAAGCGCTACTGCTGTTGACCGCTATGTTCTTAGGCAAAAAGATAGCGGTTTAAGTCTTAACGAACTAATTGAGCTTTAATGATAGTGAGCTTGAGCTCATTGTTAGGGTAAAACCTAATGATAAAAATTTTATCCAACCAAACTATGAAGAGATTAAAAAATTTTTAAGTTTACCGGGAAGTTATGATTCTAATAAGTCATCTAAACCAAGGGTCACTTTAGCTAGCGCTTGGAAAGAAAAATACTTAATACCTAACCTAGGAGAAAGCGCTTTTGATAGCGGCGAGGTTACTTATTCCAACTTACCTCAAAACATCATGAGTTTTTCAACTTTTAGGCGAGGTTATAGAAACTATTTAAAGAGCCATGGCATAGTTGAAGACAACTCAGATAAATACAGCACTTTTGCCTATTTAAATGATTGTGGTCCTGCGGGGCAAATCATGATTGATGGCGTAGGTGATAAGTTAATCTGGAAAGATCCTAACAATCAGGAGCACGTTTCGCGTGTTTTAGTCGGTGTTATGGTTTACTCAGGATATATTTTTGCCTTAGTAGTTAAAGATTTCACGGGCATAAGTTGGCTTAAATTTGTCCAGGCCATGTTTAATCACATTGGAGGGTGCACTTATAGCATCAAAAGTGATAACGATGCTGGACTGACTACTAATGCTTTTTCATCTAGAGGAGCCAATGGCCGGGTTTATCATACTAAGCAACATAATGAAAAAGTCCGTCTCTTAGAAGATTATTATGGTATTGAATTTATTTTAGGGAAAAAACATACGCCTAGAGCGAAGGCGATGGTCGAAAGGGCGGTATTAACGACTGAGCGGCTAATGGAAAAATTGTCCCCCTCTGGCACAATGCCTTTAGCTTTAGATTTAGACGATCTTAATAAGCAACTGGCGCAACTAGTTAATGAATACAACTCTAAACCTATCACGGGACAAAAGCTATCAAGGCTATTTTACTTTAGCAATGAGGAAAAGCCTTATCTTAAACCTCTGCCTCAACGCAAAGTCAATTTTGAATCGGCAACCAAGACTACGGTTAGTATTCGAGGGTATATTCGATATCAATATAATGATTATTATGTTGGAGTAGAAAGATGTAGCCAAAATATTCTTTGCTTAATTAATCAAGACGGTAAATTAGAGCTTAGAGATTTTAAAACTCTAGAACTTATAGTTACCTATAAGCTACCTACCCTGCAAGAACCTAGGATTATGCGATATAAAGATCCTAAGTTTTACAGCAAGGATGAAAAATATATGACTCGTAACTTAAAGGAATTTTTAAAGTTGAGCGAAGAGTATGTTGTTTTTTCAGAGCAACTTAAAGCTGTAATGAGAAAAATTTGGGAAAAGGAACAGACTCCAAATCTAGATAAGACTCAAGAAAGCAATCAACTTTTAGCATTTTGTTCTAAATATGAACTTTACAGTTCTCAACTAAAAGAAATGTTACTAAAGATTTTAAGTATTAGTAGGTTTTCTTTTATTACTCTGAGAGATTGCTGCATAGAAACTGAAAAACAGATCTTAAAGCAAAGCTCTGAGACACTTGATTTTAGCAAACTTAATAAAAACATTCGTGGAGCTGATTACTACGATAATGTTTTAAATTCAACGAAAGAGGCAAATTAAAAATGGAAAACTTATCAAGCACATCTATTTCAAGAGAGGAAGAGCTCAAAAATTTATTTAAAGAACTAAGAGAAACAACTTTACTTAGATGTTATCTGGAACTTAAGGATGATAGTCAATTTTTAGGAATGACATTGCAGGAGCAGCTTTTGGAGATGTTAAAACTATTAAAATCCAAACGCGAGGTTAATCGATACTATTTTTTAAGACGAAGGTCTCAATTACCTGAGGAAGTTGATGTTAAGCCGTTAGACAAGGCGCTTAACAACAACAACCTAAAAAAAGATCAAATTGATTTTATCATTACCCACGCCTTAAAGAACACTCATAAAATTGTTTTTGTGACTGGTCCTACAGGTGCAGGCAAAACTACGATTGTCCAAAATACTTTGGATCTAGCTTTACATGCTCAAATACCGGTAGCTTTTTTTGACTATGCCTCTTGGATGTTTGAGTATTCTAGCGATTACTTCAAAGAACATAATCTCTATGAAAGCAAAATCGAAGCATTAATGAAGAAAAGAATCATTGCTTTTGATGATGCTTTGTTGTGTGAGGCTGTGCCAAGAGAAGGCGAGGTGATGAAAGATCTTATCTCCAGAGCTGAATTAAAGCATGTTGTTTTAATTTTTTCATCTCAAATTTCAGTAAATGATTGGTACAAACGCTTTAGTAATAATCCCTGTATTGCAGATGCAATTATGGATCGTATAACACAAAGCATAATGCAACTTGAACTTAAGGGGCAATCATTGCGTAGAACTAAAGCTACAAGTAACCCTCAGACTATTTCAACAAATAATGAAAATAAGTAACAAAACAAGGAGTACACCATGACTATTAAATCAGCCACTCAAAAAGAGCATTATCAAAATGATAATAATTTATTATCAAATTCAGAAAATTATCAAAATGATAATGCCTCAAAAAGCATAGAAGAAAAAAGCGAGTCAAAAAGGCGTAAAAATCTCACAAAAGAAGAGATTATTCAAGCAATTAAGTCATTAGAGGCAAATAATGAAGAGATTACTATTGTAAAAATCTATGACAAGTTGCAAAACCGCGGCTCTTATCGAACCATTATTAAGGTCAAGAAAGAATATGAGCAAGCCAAAATTGAGCGAGAGCTTGAGCTTAAGCGAAACGACATTAAACGTGAGGAAATAACTCAAGCTGTAACTCATATAGTTGAAGATGCTTATTTGGCTAACATAGAGTATGTAAGGATTCAATTAGCCAAAGCTCAAGAAACAATAAATGCGATAAAAACCAAATCAGAGGTGGATTTAAATGAATTAGCTATAAAAAATGAAGAGCTAGAAGATAAATTACATGAAATTCAATTAGAAAATATAAAAATAAAAAATAAACTTAAAGAAACTGCTGAGGCATTAGATAAATGTATGAAAGAACTCCAATCAGAGAAACTTAATTTTACACAACTTAATACTCAACATGAGGATAAGCTTAAAGAATTTGAAAGATTACAAAAAGATTTAGAAGAACAAAAAGAAAAGAACGAAATGTTACTTAAGGAGGTAATTGCAAAAATACAAATCAAAGCTTAGAGGCTTATAACACTTTAACTAGTGACATAGGCGGAGAATTTGACCATTAAAAACCTTATTTTACAGTAGGTTATTTTATTTGAAGCCTTTGTTTGTTCCGCGCGCCGCGCAGGCAGGCAAAGGCTATGGTCGCTACGCTCCCTCCGCCTTTGCCTGCCTGCGCGGAGTATCCTATTAAGATCTGCGCTAACATAAGGTACTGCCTTTTTCTATGAAATTTTAAGATCACATAACCTAGTGCCTTAGCTGTGAATTTACATGCCTTATTTAGTGATTTTTACACACTTTTCAACGTATTTAGCATGTTGAGTAAGTGTGCGCTTACGCTGATATTGCTTATAGCGAGGCTCTATTATGTCTCTCGTTTCCTTTTGCTTTTTTACCATCACCTCATCAACAGAAATATAA
>CALXNU010000116.1 GCA_944389835.1 uncultured Succinivibrionaceae bacterium | reverse complement strand
CCTGTGGAGATAACCGTTAGGAAGTCTTTGAAGCAGGAAGAAGCCCTTAACCTTTAGGTTATGGGTGATTCACAGTATCGGCGATGGCATCTTAATTACCCACTCTAACTCAGGACAATACGGTTGGGAAATTGCGATGGCCTCCGATAAGGTAAAAGCCGTAATTGCCTTTGAGCCTGGCGCTTGTGCCTTCCCTGAAAGTGAAAAACCTCAAGACTTTGAAATCGGCATTGATTTAGTTAAAGAAAGACTTGAGCCACGCCTTGTTTCAGATGAGGATTTTGAGAAGTTAACGCAAATTCCAATCTTAATTATCTTCGGTGACAATATTGCAGATACTGTACAAAGACAAAGATTTAACGCTGAAGTTTGGCGTGTGGCCTTAAAGCGTGCTTATCAATTCGCCGCTTTAATTAATGCTCACGGCGGTGATGCTCAGGTAATTGAGCTTCCAAACTTAGGCCTTAAAGGCAATACTCATGCTGCCTTTGCTGACACCAACAATCAAGAAGTGCTTAAGGTCGTAGAAGATTTCTTAGCCTATAAAAACCTTGATGGTTATAGCAATCCTCACTTAGGTCCAGTGTTACCAAAGGTTAAAGACTACACCATTCCTTTAAGTGAACAAAAGGCTATTTCTTGGGATTAAACTTACTTAAAGTAATTCTCGCACTACCTAAATTTAGGCAGTGCGTTTTTTAATTTAAGAACGAGCTAAATAATCACCCTCACAGATATAAGTGTAAGTAGTTAAAGCCTCAAGTCCCATTGGTCCTCTTACGTGTAATTTTTGGGTTGAAATTGCAACCTCAGCTCCAAGGCCAAATTGACCGCCATCGGTAAAACGAGTCGAGGCATTAACGTACACACAAGCTGAACCTACATTTTCAGTAAAACGCCGAGCATTAGCTAAGTTTTCAGTTAAAATCGCATCAGAGTGAGTGGCTCTGTGAACTCTTAAATGTAATAAAACCTCATCTAAGTTATCCACTAAGGCGACATTTAACTTTAAAGATAACCACTCGGTATCAAAATCCTCATCCTTACTCTCAACTAAAAAACGAGGGTTATAGCCTAAATTCTTGAGGATTTGTGAAAGTTCAGTACCGTGAACGACTAAAGTTACCCCTAAACTTTCAATTTGGGCTTTAAGTTTAGCTAAAAAGTCCTCTGCTACTTTTTTGTGAATTAAAAGCGTATCTAAAGCATTACAGGCTGAAGGTTTTTGAACTTTGGCATTAATCACCACCCCGACACTCTTTTCAAGATCTGCACTTTCATCAACAAAAATATGGCAAATGCCAAAGCCACCTACAATAACCGGGATCGTAGACTCCTTTTGACAAAGCCTATGTAAAGCCTCACCACCACGCGGGATAATGACATCAATATATTTATCTAAAGATAAAAGCTCTTTCACATCATTTCTATCGGTACTATCTATAAAAGTTACGGTATTAGGATCTACTCCTTCACGCAATAACACCTCTTGCATAATACTGTGGAGTAAACGATTAGTGTGAATAGCCTCAGATCCGCCGCGCAAAATACAAGCATTACCTGATTTTAAACATAAAGCTGCAATATCTGCCGTAACATTAGGTCTTGCCTCATAAATTACGCCCACTACGCCAAAAGGTACCGTCTTTTTTCTAATGTTTAAGGTACTTTCAACACTATAACCGTCAATGATTCTGCCTACAGGATCTTGAAGGGCCGCTACCTTTCTAATGCCCATGACCATTTCGGTAAAACGCGCAGGATTTAAAGCTAATCTATCAACTAAAGCTTTAGGTAAAGAGCGATTTACTGCCCCATCCACATCTTTTTGATTGGCGGCTAAAACATCTGTGTAATGAGACTCAATTGCATCAGCAATTTTGAGCAATAAATCATTTTTTTGAAAAGTGGGCATTAAAGCCGCTTTAGTTGAAGCCACATAAGCTTGACGTGCTAGGGTTTCAATATATGATGACATTACAATTTCCTACAAAAGTACTAGATCATCGCGATGAACAGCCACCGGTCCATGAGAAAAACCTAAGATATCTTCAATCTCATTGGAGCGATGACCTAAAATTAAATTTAATTCTTCACTTGAATAACGAGAAAGGCCTTGGGCGATTACTACTCCATTTGGATCTTCAATCGCAACAATTGCCCCTCGCAAGAAATCATTGCGCACCCCTACAATGCCTTTTGGTAAGAGACTTGAGCCTTTTTTAACTAAAGCCTCTACGGCACCTTCATCGACAACTATGGTGCCTTGAGAGCGGGCAGCTACTGAAAGCCAAGTCTTTTTAGCATAGCGCACCCCATTTTTAGCTCTAAAATAAGTGCCCTCACCGTGCCCTTCAACTAAATCTAATAAAATTTCAGGATTATCTCCTGAAGCAATTACAAGCTCAATACCCGCCTGTGTTGCAGCCTTGGCAGCTTTTATTTTAGTTGACATGCCACCGGTGCCAAGCGAAGTTCCAGCCCCTCCTGCGATTTTTTCAATTTCATCTGTAATCTCACTTACTTCAGAAATTAAAGTAGCTTGAGGATTAGTGCGTGGATTATCTGTATAAAGACCTTTTTGATCGGTAAGTAATACAATTAAATCAGCCTCGCATAAAATACCTGCTAAAGCTGCCATGTAATCATTATCACCGACCCGGATCTCCTGAGTTGACACCGCATCATTTTCATTAATGATAGGCACAATATCATGCTCTAAAAGTGCAGTTAAAGCATCTCTGGCATTTAAAAAGCGCTCTCGATTTTCAACATCCGCTCGCGTTAAAAGGATTTGTCCAATTTTAAGATCATAAATTGAAAATAAACTTTCATAAATTTCAATAAGCTTGCCCTGGCCTACTGCTGCGAGCATTTGTTTTACACTCATCAAAGCCGGAAGATTAGGCTCTCCTAAAAACTCTCTTCCTGCAGCAATTGCCCCTGAGGAAACTAATACTACTTGATAGCCCTTTTGACGCAATAGAAAAACCGCCCGCACAATTTCAAGCATATGCGCACGATTTAACTTATCACTACCACAAGTTAAGGTTGAGGTACCTAACTTAATCACAATAGTCTTTTGATCTAGCATAACAAATACCTTAAAGCGAAAGACTTAAGTCTTAAGCTTAAGTATAGCAGTTACTCAAGGGCTAGCACACTTTTTATAAAGGAAGCGCCCTCTTCAAAGACCTTCATTGAACCGTGAGCGAAGATAGATCCTGACTTATCAAATTCATAATGCGTTTTAAAACAATTTTTAAGTAAGGCCACATCATTTTTGCAAATCACATTATGCTTATCTGCAACAATTAAAATTGGCACCGTGCATTTAGAACTTACCGATAATAAACCTTGCTTTTTTAAAGAGAGCATTTGAAGTTGCGGGATAATAGTATCCCAATTTGCCGCATCTGCACCTAAACGATTGGCAAGAGACGATCTAAGACATAAAGGCAGTAAATTTAAAACTTGTTGATTAACAAAAACTTCATGAATATAAGGATTATTTACAATCAAGGCTTTAACTAAATTAGGATGCATTAGACAAAGTCTTACCGAAGCAACCGATGAAATCCCTCCTGCACAAATGCCAATTGCCTCAAAATTAATATACGGGATCTCTTTTAGATGCAAAATAGCTTTTTCCAATACTTCAGAGCAATTTTGATCAAGACTTAAATTAGCACAAGATCCCAAACCTGGCATATCAACAATAAATACTGCCACGCCTAAAGGTCTAAAATAATCATTAAAGATTCTAAAAAAATCAGTTGCGGTTTGCTCGTAGGCTCCCACCATCACCACACAAGGATAAACTTGCTTATTATCAGGGGAGTGTAAATAGCCTTGAACTTTTTGACCATTTACTAAAAAAGTTTCTTCTGAATAAAAGCCACATTGTGTAGAATGCGTAAAAATCTCACGATAAGCTCTTCTACATAATAAGGCCGCCTGTGAGGCTAACACATCACCTTTTAAATTTGGATATGAGGCAATGGCAAAATAACGCGAGGCCATGCGATAGTGGTGAGCAGCTCTCTCTAAATCACCACTTTGTGCAGTCTCTTTGGCTTTTTCAACTCTCATTTGCCCGGTTAGAGAAAATTCATAGATCCAATTACCTGGAGCATAGTCTGACACCGTATCTAAAAGTGAAGGTCTTGAGCGTGGGGCTTGAGCTTTAGCAATTCGAGCTAAGGTCTCTTCAATATCTAAGAGATTACCTCCAAGCCAAGTCCAATAAAAACGATTAATGGAGCGATACCAATTACGGTTAAAACCTTGTTTTTTCTCAATCTCCTCGCCAATCTCAGGGAGAGGACAACCTGAGTTTGAGATAAGAGAAGTCTCTACCCACTCCCTTTTAGGTTTAAAAAGAACTTCTGAGAGATTCTTATCTTCCATAATCATCTTCCTTAAAATGTGGACAATCTTTGTATTATCTAAAAACTTAAACTATAAGTCAGTAAGCTCTATCACGTTTAAGGCTTTTATTAAAAAGCTCTTAACTCTTACGCACAATTTTTATAGTTTAGTCCTATACTGTCAGAGATAAAGTTTAGATGCTATATTTAAGAGACTATTATTAATGACTAAAATTGCACTTACACATGTAGATATCGTGATTCCTTTTCATGATAATGACCCCATGGGAATTGTCTGGCACGGCAATTACTTTAAATACTTTGAAATTGCTCGTGATGCACTTTTAGAACGAATTGGTATGCCTATTCCTAAGATGGCTGAAGAGGGTTTTGGTATTCCAGTTATTGAAAGTCACTGTAAATATCGCCAAGCTCTATTTTTTATGCAAAAGATCCGCGTCTTTGCCCACGTTGAGGAGTGGGCAAACCGCCTCTATTTTAAATTTGAAGTAAGAGATCCTCGAAATAACGCTGTACTCACCACAGGTTACACCATCCATGTAGCCTATGACCTAAAAAAACACGAAATGCTTTTTGAAATTCCTAAAAATCTACAAGAAAAGATCAAAAATGCACTACCTGAAAATGGTTAAAAACTAAATTCCAATATTGAATAGAACATCTAGTATTTTTAATTTGAAAATTCACAAGGGTGAGCTTACCTCACCCTCTTTTTAGATTATTGCTCAATAAGTTTTAAGGTTGCCACCACTGGTAAATGATCGGTTACATTTGACCACACAAAATCTTCACTATCCTCTAAAACTTGAGCTTCTTTAACCTCCCACACTTGTCCTCTTGAGGTTAGGATATGATCTAAATCAGCCATAGGATTTGAAGCAGGCCAAGTGCGCATCATCTCCCTGTCATCCTCATCTTTTACTAAATTCCAATAGCGAGATAATTCTTGAAGCGCAGGTCCATTATAAGTGTCATTAAAATCACCTGCTAAAATTTTAATTTTAGTGGTGAAATCTTTAAAATCTACATCGACATTAGCCACCGCTAAATCATTAATTGCCCGCACTTGCTCAAGTTGTAATTTATGATCTTCTGTAAAATCTAAGTGCGTGGTAATCATAACAATCGGCGAATCAAAATTTGGCGCTTGCACCTCATTAATAAAGGCTACGCGTTGCTCTGCATCCCCTGAAGGCAATTGAATGGTCTGAGAGTTTAAAATTGGAAAGCGTGATAAAAAGGCTACACCATACTCACCGCCATCAAAATCAATTGCTTTACCAAAGGAGTAGTACATTTTAGCTTCCTTGGCAATTTCCGCTATTTGATCTACCCCACCACTTCTTTTAGTTAATCTGTCTACTTCATTTAAAGAGATTAAATCTGCATCTAACAAAGCCACCGCTGAAGCTACCGTTTTAACAATTTATGCCAGAAGTCTCCACCTTCTATAAGGTGGAGATGAATGGCATCAATCTTGACATTCCTAGTA
>CALXNU010000115.1 GCA_944389835.1 uncultured Succinivibrionaceae bacterium | reverse complement strand
TGGGCTTCGACCTTGCTCTGTACAGCTGGTCCAGGGACTTACACCCATTGGATTGCGTGCATGCCGCGCACACTAAATAAGCCCCAATTTTTGGGGCTTTTTTTTATGTTAAACAAGTGGGCTTAAATAATATAAAACCACACACAAAAACAGTAAAAACGCAATCAAAATCTTAGTATTAGCCAAAGGTGAAGCGCCTTTAAGATGTGCTTTAAAAAAGACTAATACTAAAATTACTGTCACAAGTGATCTTAAAGATAAGATAATATTTGCGGCAATAATTCCGCCTAAACTAAAACCAGTAACAATTAAAATCACGCCTAAAAGCCAAGAAATTCCAAGATACTTAGTTTTATAAATTTCTTTTAAAGTACAGCGTGTTTTAAGCTCAAAGGGGATTAAAAAGATTAAGAAAGTTAAAAAATAAATCGGGGTTGCAGCCAAAGCTTGCATAAAACGGCTTTCATAAGGCATAAGCTTTGCAAGGTTTAAAACCGCTAAATCACAGGCTGCAAAACATAGTGCTGACAATAGCACTAAAACTAAAATTCCAAGACCTATCCCTTTTTTGGCACTATAAAACAAGGAGAGCAAAACAATACTTATTACTGAGAAAATTTGGATTAGATTTAAACTCTCCCCCATAAAGCTTATAGCTAAAATTGCCACAATTGGTAACTTTAAGATCAAAAAAGGCGAGGCAACCGATGGATCTGATTTTTTAATTGCCAAAAACATTAAAAATTGGCCTAAAAGATAGACCACATCAAGCTTTAAAGCTGCAATGATAATTGGCATGGTGAAATGCTCATAGAGTCTAAAACCTAAAAAAGGAATAAGACAAAACAAGCCCATAAAAAGGTGCGAGGCGACAAACAGCCTTAAACCGCTTAACTTAAACTTAAGCTCTGCATCTTTTATTAAACAGTAATTTAAGGATTGGAAAAAAGTTCCACAAAAAGCTGCTACTATTCCTAAAAGCATATGAGATCCTTTAAAGTGAATGACAAAGTCTTGCCTAAGATTTAAGCCTTTGGTCAAACTAGAGCAAAGGGCTATCTTAACTTACTTTGATTTGCAAAACAAATTACGTGCATATAACTTCATCACAAAGCCTTGTATAATTTACTAAGATACTTAAAGGAAATTGCTATGGCTCAAGAAGAGATCTTCATCCCCCTCCACCTTCATTCTGACTATTCGATTATGGACGGTTTAGAAAGCGTTAACGAAATCGTTAAAAGAGCATCTAAATTAAAAATCCCTGCTTTAGCCTTAACTGATATCTCAAATATTTGTGGCTTTATTAAATTCTATTCAGCCTGTAAAGCCGCGGGCATTAAGCCTATTATGGGCGCTGATATTACAGTTCGAGAAAACCCCAAAGCCAAAGAAGAAAGCCCTACCTTTAAACTTACTCTGCTAGCCATGGATAGAGAAGGTAAACAAAACCTTTATGATATCTTATCTAATGCGTGGCTTAGATCAGATGCCGGTGCCTTTAATGCCTGGACTACCTTAGAGGAAATTGCAAAATACAATCAAGGCCTTATCGTGCTAAATGGTTTTAGAGGCGATATTGCCATGATGCTACACAATCAAGATTATAAAGGTATTGAAAAAAGAACTGCCTACTATAAAGAGCTTTTAGGTGATCGTTTTGTCTTTGAAATCACCCGCACTAATCGCGTTTTTGAAGGTGATTTTGAAAATTGTGCCTTAGATTTATGCTTAAAATTTGGCATCGCCCCGGTTGCAAGTAATGATACTGTCTTTTTATATGGAGAGGCAGATATTGGTGAGGATGGCTTTTCTGACTATCAAATTCACGATGTGCGGGTGGCTATTCAACATGGTCTAAGACGTGGTGATAAAGAGATGGCAAGGCTCTACTCTAAAGAGCAATATTTAAAAAGCCCTCAAGAGATGGCTGAAGTTTTTGCCGATCTGCCAGAGGCCATTCTCAATACTCAAGCGATTGCTCAAAGATGTAATGTAGATTTAGAGCTTGATCACCCACGTTTGCCTCACTATCCTACAGGAAATCTCACCGCAGCTGACTGTCTTCGTCAAAAAGCCTATGAAGGTCTTGAAGAGCGTTTAAAGTTCCTTTATCCAGATGAAAAAGAAAGAGAAGAAAAGAGAAAAACTTATGTAGATCGTCTAGAGACTGAGCTTAATGTAATTATTACTATGGACTTCCCAGGATACTTCCTCATCGTGATGGAATTTATTCAATGGTCCAAAGATCACGGAGTATCAGTAGGGCCTGGAAGAGGTTCAGGTGGTGGATCACTTGTCGCCTATGCCCTTAAGATTACCGATTTTGATCCTTTGCGCTTTGATCTACTTTTTGAGAGATTCTTAAATCCAGAACGTGTCTCAATGCCTGACTTTGACGTAGACTTTTGTCAAAGAAACCGTGAAAAAACTTTAGGACACGTTAAAGATCGTTATGGCATTAATGCAGTCTCGCAAATTGCCACCTTCGGTACCATGGCCCCTAAGGCTGCCATTAAAGATGCAGGGCGTGCGCTTGGCATGGGTTATGGCGCGGTAGACTATGTTGCAAAACAATTACCAACCCAACCAGGTCTTACCTTTGCCGCCGCCATGGGTATTGATAAAAAAGGTAATCCTTGTGAAAGTGCGGCCCCTGATTTCTTAGCTTTATACAATAAAGCAATTCAAGATGATGATAAATCAAGAGTTGAATTAATTAGAATTGCCATGCGCCTTGAAGGTGTAATTAGAAATATCGGCAAGCACGCTGCAGGTGTGGTGATCTCACCTACCCGCACTGCAGAATTTACTCCACTGATGCTCGACTCTGATGGTAACTCTATTACACAATTTGATAAAAAAGATGTTGAGCACGCAGGCTTAGTTAAATTCGACTTTTTAGGACTTACCACCCTTACTATCATCTCAGATGCCCTAGAGATGATTAATGCCAAACTTGCTCGCGAACATAAGCCTCTTTTAGATATTCATGCGGTACCTTATGAAGATGAGGCCTCCTTTAAAGTTTTACAACAAGGCGAGACTACCGCAGTATTCCAACTTGAATCATCAGGAATGCGCAAACTCATCTCGCAAATGCGCCCTGATAGATTTGATGATCTTATCGCCTTAGTTGCACTTTATCGTCCAGGCCCAATTAAATCAGGCATGGTAGATCACTTTGTACAAAGAAAACATGGTAAAGAGGCCGTAGCCTACCCTTCTCCTGACTTTCAGGATCTTGATTTAAAACCAATTTTGGATTCAACTTACGGCGTTATCGTCTATCAAGAACAGGTAATGCAAATTGCCCAAGTACTTGCAGGTTACTCACTAGGTGGCGCTGATATCTTGCGTCGTGCTATGGGTAAGAAAAATCCTGCAGAAATGGCAGGGCAGCGCAG
The DNA here is from genome assembly GCA_944389835.1 of uncultured Succinivibrionaceae bacterium. GTDB lineage: Bacteria > Pseudomonadota > Gammaproteobacteria > Enterobacterales > Succinivibrionaceae > Avisuccinivibrio_A. The sequence goes on along the minus strand of CALXNU010000115.1, from coordinate 2,582 downwards.
TGTATTTAGAGAAGGTGCGATAAAGCGTGGCAAAGATCCTGAAATTGCCATGAAAATTTTCGATCAGGTGGAAATGTTCGCAGAATATGGTTTTAATAAGTCACACTCTGCTGCTTACGCGTTAGTTGCTTGGTGGACTTTATATCTTAAAACTCATTTTCCTGCTGAATTTCTTGCAGCCATGATGACTGCTGATCGTCAAAGAACAGAAAAGCTTGTAACCTATATTGCAGATTGCAAGCGTCTTGGCATTAAAGTAAACCCTCCTGATGTATCTGTAGGTCGTTTTGATTTTACGGTTAATACTAAAGGCGAGGTCGTCTTTGGCTTAGGTGCTGTAAAAGGTATCGGTGAAGGCTTGGTAAACCATATTGTAGAAGTTAGAGAACAAGGTGGGGCCTTTAGTGATTTTTATGACTTTGTCTCAAGAGTTGGCAGTGAGTATGTGAATAAACGTACTTTAGAGGCTTTAATTACAAGTGGCGCTTTAGATTGCTTAGGAGCAAGCAGAGCTAAAATGATGGCCTCAGTTGCTAATGCAATTAAATATGCACAACAAAAAGAAAACGATAAAGACTCAGGGCAATTAGATCTTTTTGCAGTCCTTGATGATTCTGTGACTAAACCTAAATTAATCGACGTGCCAAATTGGCCTGAAAAATATCAGCTTTTTATTGAAAAGAATGTCTTAGGACTTTATCTTTCAGGACATCCTATAAATGCCTATCGCACTGAATTATCAAGATTTATGATTACAAAACTTTCAGATATTCGCCCAAGTTCTGATAGAGCTTATGAAATTATGATTTGTGGAGTAGTCATTTCAAGTATAGATAGGCTCTCCAAACAAGACGGTAAGCGCTACTATGTAGTCACCATTGATGACAGTACCTCACAATTTGAATTGATGTTCTACAATAAATTTGCTGAAACCTACAGTGAGATTGTTGAAAGGCGCAGAAAACAGCATGAACAAACCCTCTCTTTTGTAGATGAGGATAGCGTTGAGGCAGTCCCTTCTCCTCTAATTTTGATTATTAACGGTTCTGTGTATCTTACTGAAGATAATATTATGCGCTTTAGAATCAAGCGTATTCGTGCACTTGAGCAATTAAGACGTGAAAATGCCCGCTTTGTGACGATTAAAACCACCGAAGAGAGCTTTAATCAAAATATTGATGCCTTTACAAGATTATTAGGCCGCAATTTAATCAATTATCCTAAAGCTCTTTTAGAGCATGAAGGATATAGACGCCAAGGACAATTTAATCATCCGACAGTCTTCGGTTGCATGTTAGGGCTAATTCTAAATAACAATAAACTTAGCTTTAATAATAAGCAATTTAGAATAGATCCAAATGATGATCTAATTGATGGGGTAAGAGATTTATTTGGTAGCGAGTCAATACAGGTAGGATACTAAAAAGAATGTGGGCTAAGCCCACACCCTTTTTTGCAAAAACTTATAATTAAGCCTTTGCCTTTTGAGCAGCACGAGCCTTCTCAAGCATACCAAAACGCTTCTTAAAGGCTTCAACACGACCACCGGTATCAACGATCTTTTGCTTGCCAGTATAGAATGGGTGGCACTTAGAGCAAACTTCGATATCGATATCGTGACCTGCGGTAGAACGAACGGTAAACTTATTGCCGCAGGAGCAACGAACGTTCACTTCTTCGTACTTTGGATGAATGTTCTCTTTCATAAAAACCTCTTTGTGTATCGCCATTACAGCCGCATCCCTGCGCCATAACACCACACACATCAAATAGATAAAAAACGGCCGATATTTTACATAAAAGACGTAAGAGTATCAAGCAAAAAAATCGCTTTTTATAGAGGCGAAGCTTGATTTTAACTCATTTTTACCCCAGATCTAAAATCCTACGCAAAACGTAGCAAACAATCTTGAGCACAAAAATCCCCAAATTCCTCAATTAAGCCTTGAGTCTTCTTTTTACATGAGATCTCAAGACGATTTTTTGCTTTTACCTGCCTTCCTTTTTAGTCCTTCTCAAGATAACGCCATAAGGTCGTGCGACTAATACCAAGCTCCCCAGCGGCCTTAGTGCGATTACCCCCGTTTCTTTCCACGGCCTTTAATACCTCGTAGGTAATTATTTCATCAAGTCTCATCGGTTTGTCACCTGTTTTCTCCTTTTCTTTAACGCTTGCACTATGGTGTAAGAGACCTTCTTTGTGTAAAAGCTCAGCGACACTCTCGCCTCTTATATAGCCAGAATCCGTGATACTCGATAAGGTCTCGAGCACCTTCTTAAATTGCGTGTAGTTATCAGGCCAGGAGTATTCTTTTAACATCAAGAGAGCTTTAGGCTCAAAACCTGAAAGATGCTTGCCAGATTCTAGTTTAAGGCTACTTAAGTACATATTAGCCAAGGAAGAAATTTCATCAGCCCTACTTCTTAAGGTGGGGAGAATTAAGGTCCCGCAGCCTAAACGGTTCATAAAATCAAAAATTTCCAACACAACGGCAATTCCCCCACTGTATTTTCTTAGGAAATGAGACGTAGTCTCTTACGTGTGGATCACTTTTCTTACTAGCGGATCATGCTGTTTTTTT
>CALXNU010000114.1 GCA_944389835.1 uncultured Succinivibrionaceae bacterium | reverse complement strand
GGAGCCGTGTGCGATAAAGTCGCACGCACGGTTCGGAGGGAGGGGCAAGGCGCTAAACGCCATCCCCTACCCCTATTGTGCATTTACAAAGTCTCTTAAAGCCTCTTTAAAAAAGCAATTTCCATCATTTTCAAAGTAAGGTTAGCCTTAGGATTTTCTTTTAGGTCAAGAAAAGTCCCCTTTAAAAAGAGATTTTAAAGAGAGTATAGAAATTTTTAAGATAAAAAAGGTCTACCGCAGCAAAGGCTGCGGCTTAGGGCAGAAAAAGAGTTTTTCTTAGCGGGCGCGGAAAGTAATACGGCCTTTGGTGAGATCGTATGGGGTGATTTGTACGGTAACTTTATCACCAGTTAAAATACGAATGTAGTTTTTGCGCATTTTGCCTGAAATGTGGGCCATAATCACATGACCATTCTCTAATTCTACTCTAAAAGTAGTATTTGGCAGGGTTTCAAGCACAGTGCCCTGCATCTCAATGCTTTCTTCTTTAGCCATAAAATTTTAAAAATTTACAAACCTTTTTAATTTTTAAGTTCAAATGTGGGCTTAAAGCCCTTAAAAACCGTGCAGATTATACCTTAAAATCTTAAAAATTGATGCTTTAAAATGTAAAAAAGCCTTTAGAACTTGGAATATTTGCTAAAGCTTTGCTCTTACATCACATTAAGCTTTTAAGCTTTAAAGATCTAAGTCAGAGCGTGCTATACTCAATAAAGTTTCTAAACTTAAAGTCCAAAGGATTTTTAATCTAAATTTTATTTAAATTTAGAGAGTAGCCTAAATTAAGGAGAATTTTATGGCACCGCGCAGAGCTGTTATCACCGGCTTTGGTATTGTATCAAGCATAGGCGTCGGGCAAGAGGCGGTATGCCAGGCCCTAAAAGAAGGTCGTTCAGGTATTGTAAGTGAGACTGAGTTTATTGAAAAAGGTATGCGCTCACAAGTTGCAGGCATGGTTAATCTTGATTTAAAAGAGGCCATTGATAGAAGAGACTTGCGCTTTATGGGAGAGGCTGCCGCTTACTCTTATGTTGCTATGAAAGAAGCTATAGCAAGCTCAGGACTTGAAGATAATGAAGTATCAAATGAAAGAACCGGCCTTATTGTAGGTTCAGGTGGTGGTTCTACTAAAACTACTGTGGAATCTGCAGATACTTTGCGCACTAAAGGAGTTAAAAGAGTAGGTCCTTATGCCGTAACAAAGGCGATGAGCTCAACTACCTCAGCCTGCCTTGCTACCCCTTTTAAAATCAAAGGTGTGTCTTATTCGGTAAGCTCTGCCTGTGCAACTTCAGCTCACTGCATTGAGTGTGCCTGTGATGAAATTTTATTAGGCCGTCATGATGTGATTTTTGCAGGTGGTGGTGAGGCTGCCGACTGGACTATTGCCTGTCTTTTTGATGGCATGGGAGCTTTATCTCACTCCTATAATGATAATCCACAAAAAGCCTCACGTCCTTATGATGCCAATCGTGATGGCTTTGTCATTGCCGCAGGTGCAGGTATTGTGGTAGTTGAAGAGCTTGAACATGCTAAAGCTCGTGGCGCTAAGATTTTAGCGGAGATTGTAGGTTATGGTGCAACCTCAGATGGTGCTGATATGGTAGCCCCCTCAGGAGAGGGTGCAGTGCGTTGTATGCAACAGGCTTTGCGAACTGTAGATACACCAATTGACTATATTAATACCCATGGCACTTCAACTTCAGTAGGTGATGCCAAAGAGCTTGAGGCCATTAAAGAAGTCTTTAAAGATAAGATCCCACCATTATCTTCAACTAAGTCTATGACAGGTCATGCCTTAGGTGCGGCAGGTGTGAATGAGGCTATTTACTCCTTGATTATGATGCAAGAGGGCTTTATTGCACCATCAATTAATGTTGAGACTTTAGATCCTTGTGCTCAAGGTTTTGATATTGTCACCTCAACTCGTAAAGCACAATTAAACACCATCATGAGCAATAGTTTTGGCTTTGGCGGAACTAATGCTACTTTAGTCTTACGCCGCTTTGGGATCTAAGATCTCATGGGCCAAGTAAGATTAGATCGCCTTGTAAGTCACCTTACAGGGCTGTCGCGTAAAGATGCTAGTAAATTTATTAAAGAAGGCCAGGTTAAGGTTGCAGATGAGACTATCTTTGATCCGGCCTTTAAGGTTTCAGACTCTCAAAGTGTGGTAATTGATGATCTTGAAACTCAAGTTTCTGACATCTATAAAAAACGCTACTTTATGGTAAATAAGCCTCAAGGCTGTATTTGCGCAGATAAAGATAGAAATCTACCTGTGGTGGTAGATCTCTTGCAAGATGAGCTAAATCTTGAGAGCTTACATTGTGCAGGACGCTTAGATTTAGATACTACAGGTCTTTTAATCGTCACCGATGATGGTGATTTAAATCATAAGATCACCTCGCCTAAAAAAGAGATCTCCAAAACTTATCTTGCGCGCACCAATCTTAAAATTGAGGAAAGTTTAATTGACCGTTTTGCGCAAGGTCTAAAACACCCAAAAGAGGTTAAACGCTATAAAAGCGCTCACCTTGAGATCTTAGAAGAGAATTTGGGTAAAGTTACCGTAAGTGAAGGTCGCTATCATGAAGTAAAAAGACTTTTTGAGCTTTGTGGCCTTGAGGTAATTGAGTTAAAGCGCATTGCAATTGGTAAACTTAATTTAGATGAAACCTTAGATGAAGGTGAATATCGCCCTTTAGAGGAAAGTGAATTACAATTGCTTTTTGCCTAAATTAAAAAAGGCACCTTACAAAGGTGCCTTGTGCAAACATAAGTAAATCTACTGTCTGATGCCAGCTGAGACATCATAGCCAAACCATTGCTCGCTAATGCGCTTAAAATCACCGTTTTCAAGGGTATTTTTTAAGGCCTTATTTATAAGGTTTAGCATTCTAGTATCGCCTTTTCTTACTGCAATACCATAATACTCTGAAGTATCAGTGGTAATTGGCTTTGAGACAATCTCTTTAGTCTTTGAGGTTGCTAAAAAGAAGTCATTTACCGGGCGATCATTAATTACTGCAACACAGCCGTCATTTTGTAATTCAAGATAGCTCTCAGGTGGGGAGTTAAATTGACGAAGCTTTACATTAGGTAAAACCTTGGTTGTATATAAAGCACCTGTGGTACCAATTTGAGAGCATAAGACTTCGTTTTTTAAATCCTCTAAAGTATTAAACTTATCGGCATTTACGGTCTTAATTAAGAAGGTTAAACCGCAGCGATAATAAGGATCAGAAAAATCAACGCGCTTGGCTCTTTCAGGTGAAATGGTAAAACCTGAGATAATAAGATCGATAGATCCAGTCATTAAAGCTGGAATTAAACCGTCAAAAGGAAAGGCTCTTACCTCAACTTTAAAACCTTCAGTTGCGGCCATGGCGCGGATCAAATCAAGATCAAAGCCTACAAGCTCACCTTTGTCATTAATATAGGTAAAAGGGGCAAAGGCTGATTCACAACCCACATAAAGGACTTTGTCTTTAAAGGCGTCGTGAACAATTGGTGATGAGGCAGCCTCCTGTGCTGCAGAGTCAGCGGCAAAGGCTGAGCTTAAAGAGAATAGGGCTACACTCATAAAAGTTAAAGCTTTAAAGAACTTTCGCATAAACACTCCTTTTTGATGTGGGAAAGCATTTTTTATTCTAGCATCTAAGTTTGTTTTGTCATGGCGAATGCGGCTTTTAGGTGCTAAAAAGAGAATGTAAGCGTTTTTTTAAAGCAGAATGCCTTATTTTGGAGCAAAAAAGCAAGTTTGGGGCGTTTAATTAAGAGGTTGTCTAAAATTTTGTGCCAAAATGATGCGAAATAGCCTTAAATCGCGCTTAATAAAAAATATTTGAAATATCTATTTGATTTTTATTTAAAAATTTAAGATTTTTGCCAGATAGCCTAAAAAATTTAAAAAAAAGCTTGTCAAGTCAAAATAGTTCTGTATAATGTGCGCCACAGACCAGGACAGATGGCAGAGCGGTTGAATGCAACGGTCTTGAAAACCGTCGAGGGCGCAAGTCCTCCGTGAGTTCGAATCTCACTCTGTCCGCCACTTCAAATCATCTCTTAAATCCCCTTAAACTTTTAACCAAGATTTTTCAAAGTTATCAATTTGTGTGATCTAAATAATTGCATATTACAGTGGATCTTGTATTATTAATACGAGCCATGAGGCTTGTAGATTAATTTTTAGGAAAAATGCCAACAGACGATTCTAAAAGTCATTGTCGACTTTATTTAGCTTTAGATCTTTCTTTTACGATTTGTAATTTTCAAGTACATCTTAATTTAGCTGAGGATACATCATGGATGCAGTAAGTGCTCATCAGGTAATGTTTGACATGGCCTGGGTCAGCGATCCTACAGCGTGGCTTGGTCTTTTAACCTTAGTGGTAATTGAGATTGTGCTAGGTATCGACAACTTGGTCTTTATTGCCATTTTGTCAGCAAAGCTTCCTCCTTCAAAGCGAGATAAAGCTCGTTATGCAGGTTTAGGTGGTGCTTTAGTTATTCGTTTAATCTTGCTGACCTTTATCTCATATATCGTAAGCATGACGAAACCTTTATTTCACATCGCAACCTTTGGCGTATCAGGGCGCGATATTGTGATGTTTATAGGTGGTGTGTTCTTACTTTATAAGGCTACGCACGAATTGCACTCTAAACTTGAAGGTTTTGATGAAGAGCTTTCCGTCTCAAAGGCCGCAGGTCAGGCTTTTGGTATGGTAGTTTTACAGATTATGGTCTTAGATGCGGTCTTCTCATTAGATGCAATTATCACCGCGGTGGGTATGATAGATCATGTCTTTATCATGATGTTTGCCGTGGTCATTGCTATGGGCATTATGACCTTAGCCTCTAAGATGATTACCGACTTTGTAAGCTCACATCCTACCTTGGTTATCTTGTGTTTGGGCTTTTTACTCTTAATTGGCTTTAGCTTAATTGTTGAGGCCTTACACTTTCATGTACCAAAGGGTTATTTGTATGCGGCAATTGGTTTTTCAATTGTCATTGAGATCTTCAATCAAGTTGCAAGACGCAATACTTTAAATTTGGGACCGCAGGCAAACTCCATGCAAAGTCGAGAGGTGGCGGCTAATTTGGTGTTAAGGCTTTTGGGCTCAAATCAAAATCAAGTGCAAACCTTAAAAGAGGCGATCGTCTCAAGAACGGGATCACAGGTTTTTAATTTTGAAGAAAAAGAGATGGTCTCTCGGGTCTTGCAGTTATCCTCACTTCCTATTAAAGCGGTGATGACGGCACGTACTGATGTGGAGATGATTGATTTATCAAAGGATAAAACTGAAATCCTCCATGAGGTATGTAATTTAAGTAGATCACGCTTGGTTGCCTATAAAGATGGTCAAAAAGACAGACCCGTAGGTTATGTAAGACGCCTTGATGTGATGAGTCAGGCTCTTGAAAACAAAGATGAGATTGATTTGACAAAACTTGTGCGGGAGCCTTTATATTTACCTGAAAGTATTAGTATTCTAAAAGCACTTGAGGAGTTTAGAAAACTTAAGAAGAATATTGCTTTAGTTTATGATGAGTTTGGCAATTTTGAGGGCATTATTTGCTTGCATGATATCTTAGAGGAGATTGCAGGTGAGTTGCCAGAACAAGCCGAAGTGCCTGAACTTGTCCGGGTAAAAAATGGGGTGTGGCGTATTGAAGGTGATGCCATCTTAAAGGATGTCTCACGTTTAACAGGCTTTAATGTGCCAGTCTCTGAGCGCTATCATACAATTGCAGGCTTTATTTTAGATTACCTGCAAAGAGTGCCCCAAGAAGGTGAACACATTGTCTTGCCGCGTTGGGAAATTGAGATCCTAAAGGCTGATGCGACCTCAATTGATGCTATTTTGTTAACTTCGCTTGTAAAAAGAGAAAAGGCGGTTAAAGAGAGCAAAGAATACCCTAAACCTTCGGCATAAATAAGCGAAAAAAGGCCTTTTTTTGCTTGAAAAGAAGGTCTTTTGTATGGGATAATGCCCCCGTCTTATTAAAGCGTTTCAAGCGCCTTAATGGGCGCGCCTAAGAAAGAGGTCTTAGGTTAAAAAACGGTGGAACTCTAAAAGAAGGCCCCCAGGAATGCGGGGCTTTTTTTAGTGTGCGCGGCATGCACGCAATCCAATGGGTGTAAGTCCCTGGACCAGCTGTACAGAGCAAGGTCGAA
>CALXNU010000113.1 GCA_944389835.1 uncultured Succinivibrionaceae bacterium | reverse complement strand
CCTGAGCTTGGCTATTTAGCTGTTGGAGGAGGCTTGGCCTTCGTAATGGCTTTTTTGAGGTCGCTGAAATTTTCAAGAAAATCTATAGCCCTCAGATTGGTTGAGGCGTGTATGTGTTCCATGCTGGGCACAGCTATAACAATTGGAGTTGTCAAATATGGCAACTTAGATTGGGAATGGGCAATACCTATTTCAATTTTTATCGGATTCATTGGCACAGATGCCATTCATGTCGCAATTGTGGGATGGCTGGAATATAGCGCTGAGAGATTAAAACGCGCTACTGATGATGCTATAGACCGAGTAACTCCTAAAGATAAAGATGATGACTCCTACTAAAACACCGCTTGAGACCGTAGAGCAACAATTAGTTGTTACCTGGGCAGATCATACCTTATATCAAGATCCTCTCCTTAATAAACTTTATAAAGTAGGTCTTATGCTCTTTGCCGTACCTAATGGTGGGTCAAGAGCAAGATCTAAACGAGTGCGAGGAGTGAGCATTGAAGCCTTAAGGATGAAACGTGAGGGCGTGCGTGCGGGCGTTCCTGATTTGTTCCTTGCTATCCCAGTAAAACATGGAGATAAGGTTTTCCATGGCTTATTTATAGAGATGAAGAGAAAAAGAAAATCTGACAGCTCTGTAAGTGAAGAACAATTAGACTGGCAACAAAGGCTCCAAGAGCGAGGCTTTGCCTCTGAAATCTGTTATGGACATCAAGCTGCAATTGATGTGATTAAAAGCTATCTCTCCTTAAATAAGGAGTGACAATGAAAATCAGTCAAGACTGCATTAATTTAGTGATAGCGCATGAAGACTTTGAACCAGTCGCAATATTAAAAACCTTTACAGCCTGGTCTATAGGTTTTGGCCACACAGGATATGATGTGCGACCTCAGCAAAAAATCACCCGCGCTAAAGCTCTTCAGCTCCTAAAACAAGATTTAGATGATACGGGTGCCAATCTCACAGAAATACTAAATTATGACCAAATAAAGCTTAAGCAAAATCAGTTTGACGCCTTGGTCTCCTTAATCTTTTGCATTGGCACTTTTTCGTTTGTCGGCTCCTCCATGCGCCAGTTATTGCGCCAAGGAAAATACCTTGATGCCGCAGACTTGTTTGACTCGTGGAGTTACCGCCGAGGTTATAGGTCAAAAAAACTTACAGCATGGCGTGAAGCTGAAAAGACTTTATTTTTAGCAGATAAAGAAGAGGCTTTTAAAATTATGAAACCTAGCGAAAGTTGCAAGCAGTTAGTGCGAGATTTTGAAGGTTTAAACACTAAAACATACAAATGCCCTGCAGGAGTTCCAACCATTGGCTATGGTCATACGGGACCAGACGTAAAAATGGGCATGGTAATAACTAAAGATGAGGCTGAGGTATTGCTTGATCATGATCTGCAACAAGCAGGCCGAGAGGTTGAGCAGATCTTAGACGGCATTAGCGTTACTCAGACTCAATTTGATGCGTTAACCGATTTTGTCTTCAACCTTGGGGCATCAAAGTTTAAGTCTTCAACCTTATTAAAAAAGCTTAGAGCGGGCGACATTAAAGGCGCTGCCAACGAGTTTTTACGGTGGGATAAGGCGCGCAATGAGAGTGGCCAATTAGAAGCCTTAAAAGGACTCACTTTAAGGAGACAAGCAGAGCGCAGATTGTTCTTGGTTACTGACTGATAAAGTAAAAGAGCTTCTCAAGTGCAAGACGTTTTAATGTTTTTCAAGAGCTCGTCTATAGCAACGGCTCTTATGCAAGTGGCCATTATTCTAAACATGCTAAGCATTGCAGCTGTTTTTTTAGCAATTGCTTGGCGTATTTCAGGACTTTAATCATTTTTTAGGAGAGCGCCGCAATCCCTACGGGGACCGGTACGAGCCCCGCTAGCCGGGGTTTACTAATTAGTTAAAAATAAATAACCCCGTTCAGTTGGAGCTGACCGGGGTTTTTTATTGCCCGCAAGGGGGCGGGTCAATAATGAAAAATTCACTAGTTGAGATTATAACAAATTTAAGCGGCACAAGTTCAGTTGTCGTATTGGTATGGGTGGTTTTAACAAAAATGAAAGGTTTGCCAAGTATAGTGATGCAATGGGTTTTGGTTGGTTATGCCATCGTGGGACTCTGCATTTTAATTAAAAATTTTATTCTTGTTTAATAGATGCCTAATTTTAAAAAGCTTAGCATCGCCTTGACCTTAATTGTGGCATTTGTTGCAGGCTGGATCATAAATGGTTGGCGATGGGAGTCTAAATGGTTACGCTTTGAAGCTGAAGCTAATCAACAAGCCTTAAAACAGGCGCAATCTGTAAGGCAGATAGAGACTAGTTGGCAAGACTTAGTTAATTTAACCTCAATAGATCTAAAAAATGACTACACAGCGATTAATCAAAAATATCAAAGCGCGCTTAGGCGTATTAATGATCTTAGTGGTCAGCTTGAGCGGGTGCAGTCAAACGGTGCCAGTAATACAGTCTCAATGCCCAAAACTGCCTCAACTGCCAATAGAGTTGGCAACTCCTGCAAATGTAGATCATTTAGATCGCATGGAAGAGGCGTTGAAGAAGCTTTAGCTATAGCGCGTGATTGTGATGTGTTGGCAACGAAATATAATGAACTGTTAAAACTCTATCAGCATGTGCAATTAGAAATATCTAAATAGAATCTTTTAATTAAATTTGCCTAATTTGGTGTTCTAAATTGTGATCTTTGCAAAAGATTAAAATTCTCATAAATAGAGTTGTATAACGTTATGGTAGAATGCTCAACCAAACTTAGGATGAGGAAAAAGCCATGACTGAGCTATGCGTGCAACCTAAAGATGTTGCTCAGTATATTATTGATAAGTTTAATAGTCGGCATCAGGCTGTTACGACCATTAAACTGCAAAAATTGGTTTACTACTCCCAAGCCTGGTCATTAGTTTGGGATGATTGCCCTCTTTTTAATGAGGATTTTCAGGCTTGGATTAATGGTCCAGTAGTTCGTTCATTGTTTGATGACACAAAGGGTTATTACTATTGCCCTGATCATATTAAAGATGCAAACCCTGATAAATTAAGTGCAAATCAAAAAGACACAATAGACAAGGTATTAAGTTTCTATGGTGATCTTACAAGTTCTGAGCTTGTTCAACTTTCTCATAATGAGGAGCCTTGGCAAAAGGCTAGAAAAGATTTTCCACCTGAAGTTCCATCTACTGCTTCAATCCCTAAAGATATAATCGCAAACTATTATTCAGGGCTTATTGACTAGATATGAGCTCACGTAAATTTCCACCTAAGCAGAAACCTAAAAATAAGCAATTTAATACAGATAAGTTTCTGCTTGAGAGAAAACAGCAGAAGATCGCGTGGAATTTTCATTTATTAGAATTTGACCATGCGTATTATGGTTGGACTCTTAGGAAATTAATGGTTTATGTTAAAAAATTAGTTGATAGGTATGAAGATAAAACTATTAGCGAGATTGAAAGAGCTAGTGGCAATAATCATAATCACTTTTGGGGTAACGATGATCTAAAGAAACTAGATCCAGATCTTCAAAAGATTTTATCTAAAAAATTTAAAGACCAAGCGCAAGTGTTCCAATTTCAGCTAACTAGCAAAGTTAGAGTTTGGGGTATAGTTGAAGGTAATATCTTCAATATAGTTTGCTTAGATGAAGAGCACAAAGGTTACAAGACTAAAAAGAAAAATACATAATTAAAGCATTTCTTATTAACTAAAAATATTTATGCTAAAAGTTAAAAATTAATATGCTTTTGCAAAATTATTTTTGTATAATAACTCCAGAAGTTAAGGGATGGGCCCTTAGCAAAAAACTGGAGGTAAGGTGAATGTCAGAAAGCTAAAACAAGAACTTAAGAGTCGCGGCGCTCTAATGATCTCAAACCAAGGGCTACATGAAACTTGGATCTCAGCAAAAGGAACGAAGTTTTTTGTACCGAGGCATAAAGAGATAAAAGAGCCAACCGCTAAGGCGATATTAAAGCAGGCTCTTAAGTAAGGCAAGCCCCCTAAAGCGGGGGCTTTATGACATCACCTTAAAGCATTATGAATATAGAAAAATATTTAAAATACCCCGCTCAATTTATTGCTGAGGGCTCAGGCTATGCCGTAACAGTTAAAAATGATGGCACATCCGAGCATGTCTTTCCTGAGTTTCCAACCTGCGGAGACAATTGGGATGATGCCATGAAAATGGCTATTGACGTGGTAATTACTATGGCCGAATCACTGATTAAAGATCGTCAGATGGTGCCAGGAGCGGCAGAATTTCAAGAGAGTGATGTCACCGTTAATATTCCCTATCACGCCGCTTTGAAGATTTTGCTACGTAATACAATGCTTGAGGAGCGTTACCGCCCAGCTGATGTTTGCAAAAAGCTTGATTGGACATCACAGGAATTTAATGCCGCTTTAAGTTTGCGCAAGAAAACCGCTATCGACACTCTGGCAGCGGTATTTGAGGCTATTGGCAGACCGCTTAAAATTGAGTGTTAAAATTGTTAATCTCAAGGAGGATTGGTCATTTATGGATGCTAGTGATGTTATTCAATGGCTTTTGGTTGGTGCCATCGGTTGGACTATTGCAGGTTTTCTTGGTGGGCTATGTTTGGGCTTGGTTATATAATATCTGTGTTTAATTGATAACAGGTATTATATATGGCAGATCTTCAAAACCTTAAAGATAAGCTTAATCAAGTATCTTCTCGTATTTCTGAAATAATAGGGGAAAGGCGCAGGTTATCGAATGCGTTTTCCGATCTGCCAAATATTGGAGCACCGTGGTTTTCAAGTAAAATTGATGAATTAATTGCTTTATGTGATAGTTATCACTATGAAGAATGCCGCTTTAAGTTTGCGCAAGAAAACCGCCATAGACACTTTGGCGGCGGCTATCGGTAGACCTCTTAAAACGGCCCATATCCTTGCTAATAGAAAGTTATGAGCTTTTGAAATTTTTCGATTTAAATAATCTGCATTCAATCAAGGAAGTGCCATGCTAAAAAAAGCATTAAGATTCTTAGCATTATTTTTAGGTGTTGTTATTTTTGTTGCTCTCTTTTCGATATTGTTAGATCCGGATCTGATAGGATTCCTATCAGAACATCTGCGCGTGGAAATTGATGCGCGTCAGGGGAGCACTGCTCTGGTTGCTGATAATGCTGAGATATTGCTGTTTGCGATTCTGCTTGCTGGGGCGCTGATTGGAGCAGTTGTGACATTAATATACTTGCCTCTTCTAACAGCTCTGATAAAGATCGCTCAGGAAAATTAGCTATTTTTGTAACAATAATGGTAAAAACAGCACCCCAGAAGGCAGCGCGTAATTCTGACGGTAATTTGTGATAAATACGCCAGAATGCTGATTTAGATTTAGGTTTAATTTTAGAACCCAAAACATCCCATTTATAGACAAGATCGGTCTTGAAATACTCATCAAGAGAGTAGAAATTGTTTATCGTGCTAAAACATGTCTTCATCGGCAGCCTTAGAACATAATACTTTGCATCATCAGTAAGGCTCAAATCCTCGCTGAATTTTATGAGATTGTTGAGATTAGAATTAAAACGTTCTTCTTTTACGAAAAGATCTCTATATTTTGCAATTAACTGCATTGCTCTTCTGACATTCTCCGAAGGCTGAATGCTGCTGAGCTTTTCTGAAAGACCATTGTCGATATTACTTCTCATAGCTAAAATGTAGTTCCTGATTATATTTTCAATTAGTGGTTAAGAGGAGCGTTACCGCCCAGCTGATTATTCTTACATTCTCTATTCTAGATGATTAATTCTAAAGCTTTTATATGAATAAAAAAGTTAAATGTATTTTTAATAACCTTTTGATTTTAACGGGTCCTTCTAGCGTTTTTTTGGTGCGGGTCTAAAGACGCCCGGCAAGCCCCTAGTTGTAAAGTTTTTGGGGGTGTAAAGTTTACACCTTTTTTAAAGTCAAATGGCTTAAGAATGCGGTTTATAGCTGTAAAGTACTTTACAGCAAAACTTTACAAAAAGTGTAAAGTTTACAGAAATAGGATTTTTAAATAAATGTTTGAACTAATGGATAAGAAAGACCTAACTTTTTTGGGCCAGGTTTTTCGAGCTGTTTTTATTTTTGTCTTTCTTTGTTTAGGCCTTAGTATCTCTATTTGGTTAGCAGGCCCGTATTTGTTTTAGTTATGCCAAGTTTTCATG
>CALXNU010000112.1 GCA_944389835.1 uncultured Succinivibrionaceae bacterium | reverse complement strand
TCCTAAACAGTTTATTGTTAAAGAGTATTATAGCACTATGTTTAATTAATAAAGTTATTTTTAGATCGTTGTACTAGGATAACAGCAGGTTATTTTTCAGCAAATCATTCAAAAAGGATCATTTATACAAAAGTAAATAAAAAACCAATAACCTCAAAGCAAATTTGTGATCAAAATCCTAGTATGCGTTTCAAATCTTAGGATCATTATTTAGGCTATGCGCTAAAATATCATAGTAGATTTGAGTCATAGTGAGTTTAAATCACTTAAAACTTGTCAATAAAATTTAGAGAGGTGATGGAATATTGCCAACTAAATTTTTAGCAAGCTCTATAAGTATGTAATGAGTGTGGATTATGATAATACCAACAGAGCCTAAAGTATTCTTTAAATATGAAGATTTGGTTGCTGAGTTTTCACAATTTGATCTTACACAAGATCAGTTACAAGCATTAGAACAAGTAATTGCCTTTTTAAATAGTGATGACAATATTTTTATGCTAAAAGGTTTTGCAGGTACGGGTAAAACTTTTATTTTGCATGGTTTATGTAGCTTTTTAGGAAAGCACAACATTAACAATTTAGCTTTAGCACCTACAGGAAAGGCGGCGCGGGTTCTGGAAGATAAAGTTGGATTTGGTGGAACTATTCATTCTGCTATTTATGGTGAACCTCAAGTGGTGAGCTTTGGTACGGATAAAACTAAAAAATATGTTTACAAAATTAAATTTAATTTAAAGTCCAATCAGAAAGTATCTTTTGATGAGGTTTTTATTGTAGATGAAGCCTCGATGGTGTCGGATAATTACAGCGACAACAGTGTCTATTTGTTTGGCTCTGGAAAATTACTGCAGGATTTGTTCTATTTTATTGATTTTAAGGGAGCGCCTCAGCGTAAACTTATTTTTGTAGGAGATAGTGCCCAGCTTCCCCCGGTGGGAATGTCCTTTTCACCTGCTTTTTCAAAAGAGTATTTGCAAAAAAATTATGGTTATAGTGC
Source organism: uncultured Succinivibrionaceae bacterium (assembly GCA_944389835.1). Classification (GTDB taxonomy): domain Bacteria; phylum Pseudomonadota; class Gammaproteobacteria; order Enterobacterales; family Succinivibrionaceae; genus Avisuccinivibrio_A. The sequence goes on along the minus strand of CALXNU010000112.1, from coordinate 5,248 downwards.
AAAAGAGGTTTTTCTAGAAGAGGTAGTAAGACAAAAAGCACAAAGTACTATTCTTAAAAATGCCTTTCAGTTAAGAACTCAGATTAATAAGAAAAGGTTTACCTCACTTAAATTAGATCTTACTTACAAAGATTGCTTTGAGATAAAATCCCGCGAGGTAGCAGCCTCTTATTTAGCGTACTGCAAAGCTCCTGGCCATGGTTTTTATAAAACCTGCATTATCACATATTCAAATTCTTTAGCCGCTCAATATAATCTGCAAGTAAGAGCAATTAGATTTCCTGATTGCAAATATATGCAAAGAAATGATCTTCTAATTGTGATGGTGAATAATTATTTATTTGACTTTAACAATGGTGATTTTATTCTTGTAAAGAATATCTTAGCTGAGCACTATTGCTTTGATTCTATATACAATAAAAAAGATCTTAATACGGAAAGGACAGTTACTCTTCCAATTAAGCTTTATTTTACTTACGCTAAAGTATCTTATCAGCTTGCCAACGGTAGCATTAGTGAAAAAGAAGTATGGATCAATGAAAATCTGCTTTATACAGAACATAGTAATGACAATGATTTAGATGAGCATATAGGACAAGCTCTCTACATTAATGCGATCAAGCGCTTTGAACAAGAAAATCCGCTTAAGCCTAAAAAGGAATTTGGTGCTAACGCTGATGTAGCTTATGCCATCTATAGAGAAAATAGACAGCAAAAACTTGAATCTTTTTTAAAAAAAGATCCTTTTTTAAATGCCCTAAAGGTTAAGTTTGGATACGCTATAACTTGTCATAAAGCTCAAGGCAGTGAGTGGGATCGAGTCTATGTTGACTGTAAGCATAGTTCTAAAAATAAGCTAAATGAGCAATATTTTAGATGGTTGTATACCGCAATTACGCGTGCGCAACAAGAATTAGTCTTGATAAATCCACCTCAGATCACGATGGGCTCAAATGTTAAATTTGTAGGTTTTACAGCGCAAAGTATTTTGGAAACTAAACCTCAAAGTACTGCCTCTCACGAAGATCTAGTACAAAATAGTATCAAACAACCTAAGTTAAGTGATCCTTTGAGCGTAAAGACAATTTATGATCAAAAAAATGGTGCTAAAGTTTTAGAGGAAAATCGGGAAGAGTTTTTAAGTGATGATATTTTAACTCAAGGCGTGTTTGCCCCGCAGGGTCCGCAAGAGGACTTTGAGCCTTTAGAGGATGATGATCTCACCTATAACTTTGCAGGTGAACTTAATTTAGAACCTAAAATAGAAGTGGAGCCTAAATTTAATGTAGCTCAAGAGAGTGTTTTAGAGCAAACCCCAAATAAAGCTTTAGAGACAAAATTTGATCCTAAGCCTCATTTTGAAACGATGCACACGGACTTTGGCTTTACCTCAAAGCCTGATGCCAAAGCTCAAGTTTTAGATCAAGAAACAAAAAATTATGAGCAAAACATAAAACCTGCTGATGCTACAAGCTTTGAAAAGACCTCTAATAAAAGTTTACTTTCTCCTGAAGATTATTTCTCTTCCCTTATTTTTGAAACTTTAGTAGGTTTTAAGGTAGAGAACTTTAATATTCAAGATTTTTCCTATCAAAAACGCATTTTTATGACGGTAAATAATGAATCTTTACAATATGATGTTTATTACAATGGAAAAAATGAGCTTACGCGGGTTCTCAATAAAGATCAGTCTCAAAGCCCTTTAGCCATACAAATCTTTAAACTTTTACAAGCGCTTAAGGGTAGAAATATCTTTGAAAGTGAACAAACACCTCAAGAGGTTGAAGCTACTTTAGAACCTGACTTGCAAGATATAACTTACAAGCTTCGTAAAGCGTTTTATGAACATGGTCTTAAAATAATTAAATTAACCCCAGGTCAATTTATGCTCAACTATATTTTGCAAAGCGGTGAGGAAAAAGGGGAGATCGTAATTCGTTATAACGGCAAATATAATGTCTCAAACTGTGAACCTCTAAGAAGAAAAGGGCAGGCCCCTATATCAAATAAGCTTTTATCTAAAGTTTATGAGGCAGTTTCAAGTTTGTAGGAGTAGCTAAAAGAGGAGAGTTAAGTTATGGTTTATGTTAATTTTCAAGATAACAGCGTTATTAAAGCTTCCTCCTCTGAAGTTACAAAGCTTAGGAAAGAAGGTCAGTATCAAGAAGCTTTTGAGAAAGCTAAGATCTTACTTCAACACCTAAATATGCTTTCATTGTGGGATCTTAGGGCTGTAGGTCATGCGATTGTAGCTTTAAAAAATAAAGATCCTCAAACGTTTAATCTCCTACACTCTGAAGTGATCTTTTATGCTCAAGAGGTTGTCAAAGGACTTAATGAGATCACTAATAGTGATTTTTTGCGAGAGAATTTAAATTGTGATGGACCTGATGGCTATTTGGCTAAAAATCTTTTCGCTCTTTGCTCTCAGAAGGCAAATAGTAAAGCTTTAGCTCAAGCTCAAGTTTATGTGAAACAAAAAAATTATGACCTTGCGCTACAATGCTATGCCGATGCCCTGCAACAAGGTCCTTTGAGCGTAATTGATGAAGAGCAGATGGCGTGGGCTATCTTTCACAAAGTCAAAGTCTTACTAAAAGATCCTAAACGCAATTTTAGTTTTATTTCTAAATGCTTCTCCTTGTTTTTTAAGCTCACCCAACTTAAAAAGCCCTCTTTAGTTAATTCTCTCATGCTCTGCTATGCAGACATGCTTGCCAGGCAAAATGAGTGCTTCAAATATGCAGAATTTGTGGCAGCTTTTGATTTTAAGACGCTACGCTCTGAAGATTATGAGCCAAGTGAGCCTCAGGTTTTACGTGATCCTAAAAGACCTATGGTTTTTGAGGCACTTTATTACAAAGCCTTGCGACATAGTGCTAAAAATACTATTTTGCGCATGGAACGCAATGAAGTCATTGATAATGCTTCTTTAGATTATTGTTGTAAGACTTTTCTAGAGGAAAGTGAGACTTACATTAAGCTTTTAAATACTAATCCTTCTTTTGCGCAAAATGACGCCAACAAAAATCGCCTATGGATCATCTTTTATACGGCAAAAATCTTGCTTAAAAGAGGGCAAAAGGAACAAGGGATCTCATTGGGTTTGCAGATTGTAAAATCCAAAGCTTCAGAATATTGGGCGTGGCATCTTTTAGCGCGCATGTACACTGGTGAGGATGATTTTAAAGCTCTTTGCTGTTGGTGTAAGACTTTTAATTGCAAGCCTCCTGCATCTCCTGCGATGCAAGCTGAGTTTGCGTCATTTCTCCATACTCTAGGTGAGGACGTGTGGGCGGCTTATGAAATTAAAGCTACTCGTACCTTAATTGAAAACAACGGCCTTAAAGAACCCCCTCTTCTAAAACAATTAGAAAATAGCACCTGGTATCAAGAAGCTTTGCTTGAGCCTAATTTTAAAAACTATACTCAAGAGAAAATAGCTGCAAGTTATGATTATGCTACTCAAGCAGAAGAGTTAATTTATAGCTCGTTGCCGTGGTTTAAGGCTTTAGTTGGTAAAAAGATCATCATTGAAAAAGATAATGGTAAAAAAGTAAAACGTGAGCTTTATCTTTTCTTAGAGGAGGATAAAAATAAATTGCCAGTACAACTTAAGGTGCCTTCTAAAAAATTAGCTGAATTTAGCGATGAAAGCTCAGTGTGGGTTAGAGTATTGCCAGAAAAGCCTAAATTAACAGATAAAATTGAGCTTATTTCGGTAAAGGAAGCCCAAGGTGAGACTTGGGAGCTTCCTTGCAAATGCGCTGTGATAAGTAATGTAAATCAAGAGAAAAAGATGTACACCTGCGTTATAAGCCGCGGGCTTTCAAGTTTCTTCCCAGCCTCTTGGGTTAAAAAAGAGCTTAAGCTAGGCGATGAGGTGGGAGTCGTGGTGTGTGCTATAAAACCAAAACCTCAAGAATCCTTATTCTTTAAAAAGGAAGATGTTTGCAAGGTACTTAAAGTCACCTTTCCTCAAGAAAAAGCAGCTTTAGAATTAAAAAAGCATTCAGAGACTACAATTTCAACTGTGCTTAACAGTGGAAATGCTTTTACTGAGGATGATATTTTTATCTCGCAAAATTTGGTTAGAGAGGCTGATCTTAAGAATGGTGATGAGGTGGAAGTTGATGCAGTGCTTAACTTTAATCCTGCAAGATCTGAATGGGCTTATCGCGCTTATAAGGTTATAAAAACAGAAAGTTATAATTTAGACTTATAAAGCCTCTTTAATGGTTCATGGGAAAATCCTGTGGGATGTGGTTAAACATAAGCCTTACTCTTTGCTGCTTTTTCCTCTTGTTCAAAACCTAACCACGGGAAATTTCTACTGGCTTCGAGTAAGAGTAAAAAGAAATATTCAGTATCCCTAAAGCCGTAGGATGCTCGACGAATAGTTTTAACCAGGTTAACACATCCTTCACATTTTCCTGATGTAATTTGATATTTAACAAAAGTAATTATACCTGATAAATGATTTTTAATAAGCTTCCCAAACCAACTAAAGTGTTTATTGTTCATATCTTCACAAATTCCAATTACATTATCTAAAATTGTTTTCATCTTACCTTCACATTTAACCTCATAAGCTTGTTTTATAGCTTCTTTTATAATGTCAATAAAAATAAAATTTACATTATCGTATATTAATGCTTCGTACCTTTTTAGCCGACATTGAGCAGTAAATTTTTAGATTAAATTTTTCATGTGAAATTTCTGCTCTATTTTCAAAAAATCATAACTTTTGATTTTTGTAAAGTTCTAATTTTCTAAAATTTGAGATAAGGATCACGATACCAAGAGTTTTTCTTTGAAATTTGAGATTTTGATCAGATTTTATATTTGCTACTAGATTTGAGGTCTATTTTTAGTAAATTTGCTCATGATTTTATGGAGATTTGTTATGAGCATAACCTTTAGCAATTCAAAAGCAGTATCACAATTAAACAATAAGTTATCTGAAAATGTACGTAATAGAACTGCAATAATACCACAATCACCTGATTTAATCTTTGGTAATCAATTAGATGTAATAACCACTGCGGTTGACACTACAGGTTTAATCGCTGGGATCATTGATTGGCTTGGACTTGAAGGTTATGTTAATACTTTCATGGGTAAAATAGGCTCTCATGTTAAGGCTAATAGTGGTCAAATCCTTAAATCATTATGTCAGAGTTCATCAAAAATGATCTAAATTTGCTCAGCAAATTTGAGCATTTTTGAAATTATACCCTTCTGAAAA
>CALXNU010000111.1 GCA_944389835.1 uncultured Succinivibrionaceae bacterium | reverse complement strand
AGCCTGTGGAGATAACCGTTAGGAAGTCTTTGAAGCAGGAAGAAGCCCTTAACCTTTAGGTTATGGGTGATTCACGAAGGCACTTCTTTATACACCATGTCAGAGGCTATCAAATTAAGCTATGAGAAAATCCAAGAAATTAAAAACGAAATTTACGAGAACTTTTTAGGTGAAGATTACGGCCTCTTAGGTGCTTGCGAATATATAAAAGAACAAGAAACACTAGGTTTTGTGGCACTTAAAATGCTAAGTAAAGGCTATAGCGTAGAGGAGATTTGTCAGTGTACTTTTTTAAGCGAGGAGAGAGTAACCTTAATTAAGCAAGAGTATGAGCGCTCACTTTAAGTGCTTAAAGAAAAAAACTTTAATTTTGACCATCACCTTTAGGAGGTACAAAATGGGAAGAAAAAATCGTTTAATGGAGAGCTACTATATTTCAGAAGATCGCGATTTTTTGCAGGCGATGGAGCAAGCCTACTTACGGCAACTTGGCTTTGCAGAAGGTTTTCTTGAAACCTTCCCCAAAGAATTTAGCGAAAAATCAAGAACATCTTTAGAATACGCTAAAAGATTTGCGATTTTTAAGTTAATTGAAAAAGGCATCTGCCCTGAGATCTTAGAGAAAGCCTCAGGCTTTAACCAAAATAAAATTGAAGAAATTAAACAAGAATTTGAGGTGGAATAAACAAAATAGCGCCCACAAGAGGCGCTACTTTTAGCTTTTTAAAGCTTAAATATTAATCAAGTGGGCAGCCAATACGACGAGCTACTTCCTCGTAGGCTTCGATAACGCCACCTAAACCTTGACGGAAACGATCCTTGTCAAGCTTCTTGCGGGTTTCCTTATCCCATAAACGGCAACCATCTGGTGAGAACTCATCACCTAAAATAAGCTTGCCTTCATAAAGACCAAACTCTAACTTGTAATCAACTAAGATTAAACCGGCCTTATCAAAAAGATCCTTTAAGACAGCATTGATCTTTAAGGACATGGCGCGCATCTCGTCGATTTGCTCTTGAGTGCCCCAACCAAAGGAGATAATGTGGCTGTCATTGACCATTGGATCATGAAGCTCATCGTTCTTTAAGAAGAACTCAAAGGTTGGTGGATTTAAATCTAAACCCTCGGCAACACCTAAACGACGGCAAATAGAACCTGCTGAAACATTGCGAACCACACACTCCACAGGAACCATTTGTAACTTCTTAACTACGCACTCGCGATCGTTTAAAAGCTCCTCAACGTGAACAGGGATGCCAGCTTCTTCAAGCTTCTTCATGATAAAGAAGTTGAAGCGATTATTGGTCTTGCCCTTACGCTCTAATTGCTCAATCTTTTGACCGTCAAAAGCTGAAGTATCGTCGCGGAAATACATGATATAACGATTTGGATCATCGGTCTCATAGACTGACTTTGCCTTACCGCGATAGAGCTCTTTTTTCTTTTCCATTGATCTGTCTTCCTGAAAGATGTGTGATCTTACGATCTGAAACGACAAAATATCCTAAAAAAAATTTAGGCGTGTGACCTAAATCACGCGCCTATTTTACACTTTATATACTTGCATTAAAAGCTTTTGCACTAAAAAAGCTTAAGCTTAATAAAGTGCGAACTCTTTTATAAGAGCCTCAGAAAATCCTGGGTAAAGTCTTGAGACAATCTCAGATTTAAGTGGCTTGTCATCATCATCATAGAAGGTAATCACACTATTTGAGCCATCAACTGCTACACGAATAATGTAATCGCCATCCTCAAGGCCAAAGTCTTCAACGCCCTTGTCATGGAAGAACTCAGGATCTTGCTCTTCGTAAGTGACATTAACTGAGCTGTGGGAGACTGAGTACTCATTAATCTCAAAGCCAAACTCAGGGAGCATGGAGCGAATGGCATCAAAGGTTGAGTTATATGGGGCATTGACGATCATGGCATCTTGATCGTTATTGTCTCTATCTAAGGTGACGGTTACCACCTGTGGAATAGTCTCGGCAATGGTTGAAACCTCATCTACCTCTTTGATGATCTCATTGGCAAAGCCCATGGCAAAGCGCTGTAACTCAGTTGGAGTTAGGATATCATCAAGGCTGAAGCCATAGTTTAATAAGGTCATAGAACCTACTAAGGAGACGGCAATACCGATATTATTGTTGGCATCACGTCCAATACGAATTCTGTAGATCTGACGATATCTTAAGTTGTCATTGTCAGAGTTGACGTGAGAGTAAGGGGTACCAAACTCATTATAGTCTGCGGCCATGGTGGTAAGCTCATAGGCACCTTGCGTGACCTCACCTACATCAATGTGCAATCTGCCCAACAAGCGATGTAATAAAGACCAAGCTTCCTCTTCCGTGGTAATCTCATTGTAGCCATAGCCTTGTAGCCAGACAATAGCCTCACCATCGACCCATTGGGCTTGAATGCCTTGAGAAGATCTAATTGGCACTAATGGTGGACGCACATCCACATCCTCACCTAAACTGCCTTGGACATAGGTTTGAGGATAAGGAGGTAAGGCTAAAGCCTTATCAGTTTGTGGCTCTTCAAGTCCCTCTGGTACAACTAAAGGATCTTCATGGGCGACAGCCTCGGTGTGCTCATAATAGCCTGTAGGCTCACGCAAAGAGGTATCAACCTCTCCATCATAATATTGCCACCAATAATCAATGACCGAGCACCCACCTAGGGTGAAAGTTAAAGCCGCCAAGCTTGCGGCGATCGCAGATTTTTTTGCGGTAATCAAGTTTAGCTCTCCTTATAAGGTCAGCTCATTTTAGCCCAAGTAGAGCTAAAATCAATGCGTCTTTGTTGCAAAGCACGCCACCAAGCTTCATTTTCTAAATACCAAAGCACCGTTTTATAAAGGCCACTTGCAAAGGTCTCTTGTGGCTTAAAACCCAAGGCTTTTTCACTAAAGCTTGGATCTATTTCATAGCGTCTGTCATGTCCTGGGCGGTCTGCGACAAAAGTGGTTTTACCCACAAAACTCTCATCCTTGGCAGCAAAGCTTAAAGGATACTGCTTTATAAAGTTTGGATGTTCTTTAAAGATTTTATCTAAGGTTAAAGAGAGATTTTCTATAACCTCAAGATTGGTGCGACACTCTCTGCCACCTATATTATAGGTTTCTCCACTTTGCCCTTTTTCAATGGCAAGATCGATGGCCAAGCAGTGATCATCGACAAAAAGCCAATCGCGTTTTTGCTTACCATCACCATAAATGGGTACTAATTTGCCCTCTAAAAGATTAGTTAGGGCAAGGCCGATTAACTTTTCTGGGAATTGACGAGGGCCATAATTGTTTGAGCAATTCGTAACTGTAGCTTTTAGGCCATAAGTGTGCACAAAGGCGCGCACTAAACAATCGGAAGAGGCTTTTGAGGCTGAATATGGAGAATTAGGCCTAAATGGATTTTGTTCAGTAAAGGGAGGATCACTCTCTTCTAAAGAGCCAAAGACCTCATCGGTTGAAATATGATGAAAATGCCCCTGCCCTCTTTTTTCAAAATAACTTAAGGCACATTTTAAAAGATTGTAGGTACCCTCAATATTCGTCTTGATAAAAAGATCTGGACCTAGAATTGAGCGATCTACATGCGATTCGGCTGCAAAATTTACAATGCAATCTATTTCATAGCGCTCTAAAGTGTCCGTGACACATTTAAGATCACCAATATCGCCTTTGACAAAAAAGACTTGATTATTATCAATGAGAGGCGCGACTGTTTCATAGCAGCCTGCATAGGTTAGAGCATCAAAAATTACAATTTTATCTTGTGGTTTTGTTTTTAGATGGTAATAAACGTAGTTTGAACCAATAAAACCACAGGCTCCAGTTACTAGATAATTTGCCATCAAAAGACCTAAAAAATAAAAAGAAACCGGCCCTCAAGCCGGATCTTGTTACTCACGATTTTCTTCACGTAAAAGTGGTTTTTGCAAATAATTAAATAAATTATCGCTTACCATGCCTAATACTTCTTTAATTGATCCAAGCTCTGGATCATAGGCATTGATGTAGGTTGGCTCTCCTTCAGGTTCGTAATAGCAAACTGAAGAGAAGACTGCATCCACATCTTTATCAGATAAAGTTAATGAGCAGCGAAAATCAATAAAACGCTCGACCCCGGCTTGAATTAAGACCGGATCACGCATTACCTTATGGAAATTGATAACGCCCATTCTCTTATCTTGAAGATAAATCTTCTCAGGTCTTACACCCGCCTCAACCCAATGCTCAGCTTTATCATAAGGTCTTTCAAGCGGAGTATCAGAATGATGAGAGAAGGCAACCTCGTACTCACTGCCAGGAGGCGGAGCTAAGCTTTCTTCGTCTTTTTCAATACCTTCATCTATACCACTCATGGCCATGGCTCCTTTTTATGTTTATCCCCTAAGTTACCTCTTAGGGGCTTTTCTTAAAATAATTAGATTATACGGAAGTAATTGTGCTTACTCCACTATTTAGCGTAAAAACTTTACCTTAAAGCGCAAATTTTTAGACATTAGCCTTTTTTGCTTCTCTTAAAGGTACAGTTAGATTAAATTGTGGTTGACCTTCAACATAGGATTTGGAGTCAACACAAAAATAACCTTCTCTTTCAAATTGGAAATGCTCCAAGGACTTAGCATTCTTAAGACTTGCCTCTAAGGCGGCATTTTCAATTACCGTGCAGCTGTCAGGATCGACAGTACTTAAAAAGTCCTCACAAGAACCTGGATTTGGCACCTTAAATAATCTGCCATAAAGGTGTACTTTGGTGCGATAGCAATTGTTGGCATCCACATAGTGAATAACCCCTTTAGGCTTGTGACCTTCGACATCGCGACCTGCAGAATTTGGCACGGCTTCGGCATGCACACAGATAACCTTACCATTTTCATCTTTTTCACAAGAGGTCGCTTTAATAATATAGCTGTGGCGAAGTCTTACCTCAAAGCCTAACTTTAAGCGCTTGTATTGCTTGTTAGCCTCTTCTCTAAAGTCGGCCTCATCAATGTAAAGCTCTTTTGAAAAAGACACTTCTCGTGTGCCAAGCTCAGGCTTGTCATTGTGATATGGCACTGTAAATGATGTGGCATCAACGCCTTCTTCTCCGTAATTGTCAATGACAAGACGCAAAGGATGTAACACGGCCATCGCGCGTTTGGCATTAGCATTTAGATCATCTCTTACGCATGACTCTAAAGCTGACATCTCAACGGTGTTTTCTTGCTTAGTCACACCAATGCGACGGCAAAACTCACGAATTGACTCAGGGGTATAACCTCTTCTTCTTAAACCTGAAATGGTAGTAAGGCGAGGATCGTCCCAACCGTCAACTAAGCCTTTATCGACTAAAAGGTTAAGCTTTCTTTTGGAGGTAATGGAGTATTCAAGATTTAAGCGGCTCATCTCATATTGATGAGGACGAGCTTTAATGCTTATATGATCTAAAACCCAATCATATAATCTTCGATTATCTTGGAACTCTAAAGTGCAAATTGAGTGGGTAATGCCCTCAATGGCATCTGAAATGCAGTGGGTAAAATCATACATTGGATAAATACACCACTTATCGCCAGTTAGAGCATGAGTTGCATATCTTACGCGGTAGATGACAGGATCTCTCATGCAAATAAAGGGCGATGCCATATCAATCTTAGCTCTTAAGCAAGCTTTACCCTCTTCAAACCCGCCATCGCGCATTTTAAGGAATAATTCACGGTTTTCTTCAATGGAGCGATTGCGATAAGGGCTTTCACGACCTGGCTCTTTTAAGGTGCCGCGATATTCGCGAATCTCATCAGGAGAGAGCTCATCGACATAGGCTAAGCCTTGATCTATTAACTCTAAAGCGTAATTGAAAAGTAGATCAAAATAATCTGAGGAGTGACGCACTGGCCCTGACCATTTAAAACCCAACCATTGCACATCACGCTCAATACTTTGAATGTACTCCATATCTTCTTTGACAGGATTAGTATCATCAAAGCGTAAGTTGCAAGTGCCATGGTAGTCCCGAGCAAGACCAAAATTTAAGCAAATAGATTTTGCATGTCCAATATGTAAATAGCCATTAGGCTCAGGTGGAAAACGTGTAGCGATCTCTTGAACTTTGCCGCTTTGAAGATCTTCATCAATAATATCAGTAATAAAGTTACGCGGAATTTTCTCTTCTTTTACTTGAACTTCTTCACTCATGGAAGATCTCCAAAACTAAAAACCCAGCTCAAAACTGGGCATTAATACTTATACTAATTTAAAGGCATTAACCTTGTTTAGCCAAGATTCTAGCAAAGAATAATACTACTCTCAAATTTTCCTAAGCCAAAGTTGTATTTAATTTTAAAAACTCGACTTTCCGAGTTAAAAATTTAACATAAAGCCTTTCAAGCAAAGGCTTTCAGGCTCTTTAAAAACTAGTATT
>CALXNU010000110.1 GCA_944389835.1 uncultured Succinivibrionaceae bacterium | reverse complement strand
GGTAGTTCAGCTGGTTAGAATGCCTGCCTGTCACGCAGGAGGTCGCGGGTTCGATCCCCGTCCGTTCCGCCACTTATATAAAAAAATTTGTTGACATTACAGAGCAGGCCTTACAATATATAAGAGCCTGTTTTTTGTTTTTGTTGATAAGAATTTTATTATGCCAAATTCTCAAACTTTAACAGTAGCTCACGTTAATCTCTCTAAGTCTAATGGCGCGGCTGAAAGACAAACCATTTTACTCATCAAATATCTAGCAGCTCTAGGTGTTAAACAAGCCTTAGTGTGTCGTGATACCTCACAAATTTCCATGACTTTGCGTAAGATCCCCAATCTCTCCTTTGTGAGGATCTCAGGATCTGATGTTTTGATGCAGGGCCATATTAAACTTGGTAAAAGGTTTGCTGTAGTGCACGCACATGATGTCACCGGTGCTAAATGGTCCTTTTTACATTATTTAATGTTTGCAACGCCTTATGTGATTTCGACGCGTGATCAAGAAATTGAAAATGATGGCATTTTAACTAAAGCTATATTTTTATGGGCCAAGGCAGTGGTTGCTTCAACGGATGGGGCAGCTTACAAAATTCATAAAGATTTTGAGTTAGAAAAAGTTCGCGTAATTCCAAGTTGTATTTCAGAGCTTAATACACAATGGCAAAATGTTGAGAACATTAGAGCAAGTTTAAGCAATCGTTTTATAGTAGGACAGGTCGCACCTCTTATTAATCGTAAATATTGTCAAACTCTTTTAATTGATGCAGCAAGGATTTTACAACAGAAGATCCCAGCTATTGTGGTGTTATTTATCGGAGAGGGTGATAACAAGGTCTTAGTTGAATATGCTCGTGAGATGAGCAATGTGCGTTTCGTTGACCCAAAGTTTCAGGTCTTAGGTGACTATATCAAGGCCATGGATGTGTTTGTATGCCCAGTTAATGGTGGCGGTAGTATGACCATTCAGACGGTCTTAGATGCGCTTGATTTAAACGTCCCTGTCGTTACTACAGATTTCCCTGGGATTAAGACTTATGTTGAAGATGGAAGATCTGCTTTGGTAGTTCCAAGAGGTGATGCTCAGGCTTTAGCTGATGCTATTTTACGTATTCGCGATGATGTAGGTCTTCGTAATATGCTAAAAGAGAATGGTAAGCTTGAGGCACAAAAATTAGCACCTGAGATCATGTCGATGCAATACTATGATCTCTACCGTGCTCTTTTAGCCTAATGTTTAAAATAGCTACCCAAAGCTTAGCTACAAGGTTAAGTTTTAAAGAGATCTCTTTTTAAGGCTATTTTTGGGAGAGCTTACGTTTAAAGTTTGTAAGGCTCTTGCGACAATTTTGAGTTTAACTTAACTTATGCCTTAAACTTTTAGATTTTAAATTGTCTTCTACTTAGGATGTGCCTTAGGTTTAAGGTCGCCTTTATCATGTTTTCTTCATGTTTACGATTTAAAACTACCCCTTTGTTAGAAAATATCCAAAATTTAAGACGCAAGGTGGTGCTTTGTCTATTTACTGTATCTTCTGGACTTTTTTTACTTTTCATAGATGTTGAGGCTTTCTTTACAGTTTTATTCTTAGGATTAGAGCTTGATGGAGAGCTTGTTGCTTGATCATCTAAAAGTTGTGAAATGACAGGTCCTGTTAGTAAATCTACAGCATTATCTAATCCATTTTCTAGATTATCCGCTATTTGCTGTAGTTGAGAGTATGAAGTAAGAGGTTCCTCAGGTTGGAGATCTGATTTTTTAAGATTAGTAGGAAAACTACTTATGATATTACCATTTTCGTCCTGAATTGTTAAAACTACTTGTCTTATCTGGGATTTTTCTGATTTTATCATGCTTAACTCCTTAGGAAGAGCTTTTTACAACTTCCCTCTCGTCAGAATATACCCAAAATTTAAGACGTCAAGAGGCGGTTTTGCCTCTTTGCTGTACCTACAGGACGCGAGATTTAGTTAAAATAATTTACATATTTTTATAGGAAATTAAATATCTATAAATCAATTAGTTAATCTTAAAATAGTTGCTTGTATGTTATATAAAGTATATTATCCTTGTAAAATTTAGTAAAAAAAATTTAAAAAAACGCTTGCTAAGTTTAAATATATTGCTATAATGTGCACCGCAATGTGACGCAAGCCACATTAAACAAAGAAATGATGAGCGCACCCATAGCTCAGCTGGATAGAGTAATCGGCTACGAACCGATCGGTCGGGAGTTCGAATCTCTCTGGGTGCGCCACTTGCCTTCTTAATAATCCCCAATTTTTAAAATATTCTTTTTAATCCATTTTGTTTCAAACTTTAAACACAAGCGATTAGTGTCTTCAACTAAGGCGGTTTCCCGCCTGACAATTAACGTAGATCTTTATTGTGGTTTTTAGCATAGAGCGCTAAATATTTATTTACCGTATAAGTTGCAGTAGAGATTGCATTCCAAAGCCCCCATTTGCCATCTAAGATCCCTCCGCGCAATAGGTAAACGCGGATAAAAGAAAAAAGACCGCGAAAAGGAATAGAAAGTAAGCTTACCTTTTTGCCTTTACTGTCTTTTTGTTCAGCAAAGGCTAAAGAGTAATTTTTTTGTTTAAAAAAGCACTGATCTACAGTTTGATAGGTGTAGTGGATGAGTGGCTCTTTTAGATAAATGATTTTAGACCCTTGTGGGGTTAAGACGTGCTCATGCACTTTTGCATCATTGTAAGAGGTAAAGCTTTTCTTATAGCAGCGTAGAACAAAATCAGGATACCAACCACAGTGGGAAATCCGCTGTCCAAAAAGATGATTAGCACGTGGTATGGCGAATATTTCATTCCCGCTTGCTTTCTCAAGATAGGAATTAAGCTCCTCTTTAAGTTTAGGAGTAAGCCTTTCGTCTGCATCTAAATGTAAAATCCAGTCACCTTGGCAAAATTTTTGAGCCTCCTGTCTTTTAATCCCCCAGCCTTGCCAAGTATCAATATTTATGACTTTTGCACCAAGCTTTGTGGCAATGGGCACAGTCTCATCACTACTTTGAGAGTCTATAACTAAAATCTCATCTGCAAAATCAAGAAGACTCTCTAAACAATCTTTAATGTTTCGCTCTTCGTTTTTAGTAAGTACGATAGCACTAAGACGCATTATAGGTTTCTCCCCAGGAGATCTTCTTGATCTCACAATTATCAGGATGAATGCTCTCTAAATTTTGCAAAGCTTTGAAAATAAAATCTTGAGCAAGTAAGGAGATTGCTGCTTTCTTCTTATCTTTAATGGTAACTTCAAGGCGATATTGTTGATGCCACTTACGTTTTTCACAAGTGTCATAAAGCTCAAAATCAAAACAATCATGTTGTGGATTTTTAAGAGCTACAAAGAAGTACCTTGCTTTTTGAGAGAGTAAAGTGTTGCGTACTTCATCGTTTAGATCTTCAGAGGAAAGATAAGCTGAGATTAGATTAACCTTGCTTGAAAGCTCAAAAGCTAAAGCGCCCGCACTTAGATTATCAAAAAGGCAGAAACCTGCATTATCGCTTAAGTTGGCGATCCTCTCTGGTAAATCAAAAGTATTTTCACATAAAAGATAATTTTTAATAAAAGGTAAGATTTGAGTTAGAGCCTCACTTTCCTCGCCTTGTGAAGTAGAGTTTTCAATTAATTTAAGCTCAAGTAAAGGATAGGCGGCTCTATAACCTACGACGATAGAGGACGGTAAATTTAAAGCATTAATTTTTTGTCCTAATAAAGACTCTGAGATCCCAAATAAAAAAAGACGCTTAACTTTAGTGTGCAGTTCATGAACAAAATCACGAATAATCCAGGGTTTAATTTCAGATAAATACATGCTCTTAAACTCTGATGGCACTCCTGGAGTGAAAAAGCATAAAGCTCGATTAATTTTAAGTGCAAAACCGCAGGCGGTACCATTTTTATTATCAATCATAATTGCCCCTTCAGGGAGCATAGCTTGTTTGATATTAGTTTTAGGCATGACACGTCCGCGAGCTTTATGCCAGCTTTCAAGTCTTTCAAGCCATTGTTCATTTAAGACTTGTTTAACGCCACAAGCTTTAGCGGCAGCTTCAGTGGTATTATCATCTGAAGTTGGGCCTAAGCCGCCGTTTACTAAAAGTAAATCACAATGTTTGGATCTTTCACTAATAAGTGAAGTGATGTCTTCAAGATTGTCGCCTACACTGTGACGAAAATGAGCTTGAATACCTAAGGAGAGTAATTCTTGGCAAAGCCAAGAGACATTAGTATCGGTGATAAAGCCAGTAATTACCTCATCACCAGTAGAGATTATTTCAACTTCCATAAAAAAAACTGCCTTATTTTTGTCTGACGTTATTATACTAATATGGCAATGTTAGATATCAAAGTCGTGTGGAGATTTCTATCTACAGCTAAGATGTAAAGTCTTTTAAAAGAGGCAGTAGGTTAGAGAGTTTAGTTTAAGCATATTTAAATGGATTTATAAAAATGCCAATTAAGATCCCGAATGATTTACCGGCTAATGCGGTATTAACCTCAGAAAGAGTGTTTGTAATGACAGAGGAGCGGGCAGAACATCAAGATATCCGTCCGTTAGAATTTTTATTTTTAAATTTGATGCCCAAGAAGATCTCAACGGAGATCCAGTACTTAAGAAAGCTTTCAAATTCTCCAATTCAAATTAATATTGAATTATTACGTGTAGATCAGCATATTTCACGCAATACCCCACAAAAGCACTTAGATACCTTTTACAAAAACTTTGAAGAAGTAAAAGATAAATATTACGATGGCATGATCATTACTGGAGCCCCTTTAGATCAGATCGATTTTGATGATGTCAATTACTGGGACAAGCTTGAGACTATGATAAGGTGGTCAGCACAGCATGTTACTTCAACTTTATTTTCTTGCTGGGCAGTGGCTGCGGCTTTAAAGGTTTTTTATGATATTCCTTTAATGCAAAGATCAAATAAGCTTTCAGGAGTTTTTTATCACAATACCGTACACAGTACTGATCCTTTAATTCGTGGTTTTGATGATACTTTTTTAGCCCCGCATTCTAGGTTTATAGATTTTCCAACGCATGTGATAGAAGATAATACAGATTTGCATGTGTTAGCAGATGGTCCGCAAACTGGCGTATTTTTAGCCGCCTCTCCTGATAAAAGGCAGATCTATGTGACAGGACATCCTGAATATGATGCTACGACTTTAGCAGAGGAGTTTAGACGCGATTTAAATGCGGGTAAAAATCCGCATATTCCAGAAAATTATTTCCCACACAATGATCCTGAGTTACCTCCGCCTTGTGTATGGAGAGCTCATGCGTCTTTGTTATTTGCCAATTGGGTCAATTACATTTATCAAGAGACACCATATAAGTTACCGCATGATTAAATTTAGACTTTGGCGTTTAACGCCAAAGTTTTAAAGCAAGGTAACAATACTTAGTCGGTTACTTTACAAGCTGCGATATCTCTTTCAAAATCTTTTATAACTTCGATTAAACAATCATCAAGAAAGCTTAGTGCTCTTTCTTTTAAATATCGTGGCACTCCATAATAGGCAGAAGCTACTGTTCCACACATGGCAGCTAAGGTGTCGGCATCTGCTCCTAAGGAGAGGGCGTTTAAAATGGCACTTTCAAAGTCATGCGATTCAAAGAAAGCTTCTAAAGCTTGTGGAACACTTCCTTGGCAGGTTGAGTTAAATAAGTAATGAGGGCGAATCTCATCTAAGGTAAAGTTGATGATATAGAAATTATCATTGATGTACTCTTTTATTGCATCAAGCGGAGTACCATTACGTGCAAGATAGGCTGCTGCGGCAATAGCTTGAGCGCCTTTAATACCTTCTGGATGGTTATGGGTTACAACAGATACTCTGTAAGCTAAATCTAAAACCTCCCTTAAACTTTGGGCGGCAAAGGCGCAGGGGCTTACGCGCATAGCACAACCATTACCAAAGCTATTGTAGGGTTTAAGATCAGGATCTCTTATCCAGCGTGACATCATGGCTCCATAACCAATATGGTCATATTTTGAGCAGAATCTTTTAAGACAGATCTTGGTATATTCGCTTAAATTCTTATACTCACCTTCGCATTTTAATAAGGCTTGCGCGACAGCTATCGTTTCTACAGTATCGTCAGTAAAAACCCCTTTAAATTCTTTAATATATTTTTCATCTCGGATCCGGCCAGGATGGGTAACAAGCTTAGATCCAGCAATATCTCCAATAATTGCCCCGATCATAAATGGATACCTCCAAGAGATATTTTGATATTAGGTGACTAAATTGCTCTCACAATAATTTTACTTGTTAAAAAAATAAAAACTTTAAGGTTTGTCTTAAAATTAGGACTAGTCCACAAATTTAAGTAGTTTTTTAGACGGATTGCAGTTTAGAAATTTAATGACTCGACTTTCCGTGAATAAAATTTAGTTCAAAGCCTTTCTAGCAAAGGCTTTCAGGCTCTTTAAAAACTTGTATTG
>CALXNU010000109.1 GCA_944389835.1 uncultured Succinivibrionaceae bacterium | reverse complement strand
GGACTTCGACCTTGCTCTGTACAGCTGGTCCAGGGACTTTCACCCATTGGATTGCGTGCATGCCGCGCACACTTAAAGAAGCGCCTGATGGCGCTTTTTTTATGCTTTTTAAATTAAATGCACTTTTGAGCCTAAAAAAAGCCCTAAGGCAACACCTGCCACTGAAAGTATCAGCGAACTTGCGATATAAAGGAGGGCGTAACTTATAAGGCCGCGCTCTAAAAAGCGCAAGGTTTGTGCTGAAAAGGTGGAAAAGGTGGTAAAACCGCCACAAAGTCCTACAGCTAAGAGTAAATACAAACGCCCGTCGGCACAGGACATCACAAGACCAATAAGAAATGATCCTAAAACATTAGCACTTAAGGTTGACCACTCAGCGCATAAGCCACATCTTATGGCCATGACACTTAAGCCGTGACGCATGACACTACCTAAAGCACCGCCTAAGGCTACAGCTAAAAACTCAAATATCATAAATTCCTTGTTTTATCGATTATTTTTAATACTCAAGATTTTAAGTGGCTATTTTAGCGATTTTAGGTTGGGGAGGTAACCTTTTTTAGGGGTTTTATTAATCTTTGCTTTTTTGGTGCAGGTTTAAAACAACCAAAAATCCCCATCATTAAAGACAGGGATTGAGGGCACTAGTCAATTAAGTTAGGAAGTTTAAGCGATTACCTTAAGGGCTTTGTAAATTGAAAGATTCTCAATAAATTCCTCGGCCATCTTTAAGATGGACTCCTGACCTTCTTGAGTATCAAGATCTATCTTCTTGCCTTGATTTTGGATATTGGCATGATTTTTCTTGAGAAGATCTGTCATAAAGGCAGCAATGGCTGGGGACTATAAGCTTACTTGTTGATTTTGGTAGGCTTTAATTAAGATCTGATCTAAAGTATTAACTAAAATACCACCGCCTGTGACAGGAGAGGCTAAGAAGTGGATGTTATTAGTAGATGTATAATTAGTTAGAATTTGTTTGTTTAAACGCAAAGCACTGTCTACTACCTTAGAGCTTGGATCTTGCACTACGGTAATCGTACCCTTAGCGCTTAAGATAATCAGGCAAGACATTAAGGAGCTTAAGTTTAAGTTCTTGTAAGTCTCCAAAATTTCAGCCACCGAGTGTGCCTTAAGATCGGCAAAGAGCTTTAAAAGTGGCTCATACATCTCTTGTTTTAAAGTAAATTCGCCAATTGGGGCTTGTAACTTGTACTCAAAATTCTTAGTGCTTTGCTTGAGCATAAATTTAAGCTTAAGTAGTTGCTCTCTTTGCTCAAGTGGGGTTAAAAATCTTAAGCCTTTAACAAAGTAATCGCGTCTAAACTGCTGATTTAGCATAAAATCACGCACCGTCTCTCTAAAGACTCTGTCATCAATCTGATTAAGCTTAGCCTGCTGCTCAAAAGTTAAATTGACATTTGGCACGCTATCTTTAAAATCAGCTGAAACGGCAAAGTTTAATTTAACATCCTCAAATTGCTTGGCAATTTCATCAAAGGGGAAAAGATCCCAGTGACTGTTGAAAAATTCGTGAGCCAAATAGTGTCTATCCTGTGAGCTTATTCTCTTTAATCTCTCTTTGAGGGTAGGGTTGGCTAAAGCATATTTGGCATTAAGATTAAATAAATCTTCAATAAAGTTTACTGAATCGCTAATGCATCTTGGATCAGAGGAGCCATGATGATTTAGATCGTTATAGCGCTTCATTAAATGCTGAATTGGAGAGATCACTGTAAAGCCTGGATCTACATTGTAGGAGCAATAGACCACGCCGCCTACATTAAGTTTCTTTTCAATGATCTTTAAAATAGCTTCACGGGACTCATCGGAGATCCACGACCAAATGCCATGAAGGCCTATAAAATCAAAATTTGGAATGTCAGGATTATTTACGAATTGCTCAAAAGAGTCATCGTAGAGATTCACTTTAAGCTCTGATTTTTTAGCTAAACTTTTAGCAAAGTCCACTTGTGCAGGGTTAAAGTCCGTACCATACCAGGAAGTAGAGCTTGAGGCGGCGTGAATATTGACACTCATGCCCTGTCCAAAGCCTAATTCACAGGCGGTATCAAATTCACTTTTGCAGGCAATACCGTTAATTAACAACAAAAGACGTGCGGTTAAAGGATTAAGCTCGGTGTAATAGCCGTAAGTGTAGAGTAAATTGGTAACGTAGCCTTCATTCCATCCCATATCAAATCTCCTAAAAAGCAACAAAAAGGTTTAAATTTTGGAAGAAATGATAAGGGCTTTTTTAAAGTTTAGGATCAAGGATAGAGAAAACGACAAACAAAAGAGAAAATTAGAAAATTTTGAAAAAGTGTTTGTGTTTAAATTTGGTGCAAGGTTTTTGAATTTTTATTTTCAATAAAAAATCGCTATTTTTCAATAAAAATTGAAATTTAAGAGAAAGATGTTGAGTATAAAGTTTAGCCTTTACACTCTATTAATTTTAGATAAAAACTTCAATAAGGTTAAAATCATAGCAGGAAGTTAATAAAAAAAAAATATGTCTTTTTAAATTAGAAACTTGGCTTAAAGTGAAGATCTAATTATCTTAGTTAAAGAAACAAAGTAGGAGAGGGGTAAAAAAGTGGGAGCAAAAAGCCCCCGCTTGAGTATAGTTAATCAATAAGTTTTAAAGCTTTGTAGATCTTAACCGATTCAATAAAGGTAGAGGCAATTTTCTTAATGCTCTCTTGGCCTTGAGCAGTATTAGGATCAATGGTTTGCCCATTATCTTTTACATTGCCTTGGCTTACGACAATAAGATTACCCACAAACTTAATTAACTCGCTCTCATTTAAAGTAATGCGCTTGTTCTTTAAAGCTTGCAAGAGAATTTGATTGATTTGCCCCACTAAAATGCCACCGCCTGTGACTGGAGAGGCTAAAAACTTAATTGGATTTAAGGTCGTAGCCTTCTCTAAGATAAAGTCATTTAACTTATGGCAGCGATTAATACTCTCTTTGCTTGGCTCTTGAGCTAAAGCAATGGTACCCTTAGCACTTAAAATTAAAAGACTTGAGATTAAAAGCCCAAAGTTAATATGCGGGGCACTTTTCTCAAGCTTATTTGAGATCTCCAAAATTGAGTGCGCATTACCATCTTTGATACACTCTAAAATTGGATCATAGATTGAAGGCTCTAAGCCAATCTCACCGCGACAGCCTTTAACTTTATAGTCAAACTCATTTAAAGCATACTTTAAGATAATCTTAAGCTCTTTTAATTGCTGTTCTTGCTCTTTAGGCTCTAAATAGCGCAAGCCTTTCACATAATAATCGCGTCTGAATTGCTCACAGAGCATAAAATCTTGCACGGTTTCTCTGAAATTGCGATCTTCAATACTATCTAGAATAGAAGCTTGCTCTTCAGTTAAATTTAAAGGAGTGACAGCGTATTTGGCATCGGCTGAGACGGCAAATTGTAATTTAACCTCCTCAAAGCCTTTGGCAATTTCATCAAAAGGAGCCAAAGTCCAATTACCGTTGAAGAACTCATGGGCTAAATAATGCCTGTCTTGAGTTGCCATGAGGTTAAAACGCGCTTCAAGGAGCGGATTATTGATAGTGTATTTGGAGTTTGCTTTAAAAAGTTTTTGAATAAAGCCAATTGAGTCATTTACGCTATGCTCATTAGCTGAGCCATGATGGTAAAGATCATTATAAGTTTTCATCAAGTGCTGAATAGGGGAGAAGGGAGTATAGCCTGGATCTATATTATAGGAGCAATAGACCACACCACCTACATTAAGCTTTTTTTCAATGAACTTTAAAATCGCTTGACGACAATCCTCATTGACCCAAGCCCAAATGCCATGTAAGCCAATAAAATCAAAGTTTGGCAATTCATCATTATCTAAAAATTCCTGAAAGGAGTCATCGTAAAGGTGGACGTTAAGATCGGCTTTTTGGGCTAAATCTTGAGCAAAATCAACTTGGGCGGGGTTAAAGTCATTGCCATACCAAGAAGTTTTAGAGGCAGCGGCGTGAATATTAATACTCATGCCCTGACCAAAGCCTAATTCACAAGCAGTTTTAAACTCTTTTTTGCAAGCAATGCCTGAGGCTAAGAATAATAAGCGAGTATTTAATGGATTTAATTCTGGATAATAGCCATAGGTGTAAAGTAAGTCGGTGACATAGCCTTGGTTCCAGCTCATAAAAAACTCCTTAAGGGATAATTAACTTAGTAAGTATTTTAGCGCCTAAGCTTAAGTTTTGCTTGCTCAATTCTCTTTAAAAAACAAATTTAAGCTCCAATTTAGAGCAATAACCTTAGGCGTAACTTCTATTATTAACGGCAAAAATTGAAATTTTGTAATGCCAAAGAGCAAAATTATTTTAAATTTTGGCTAATCTTCACAACAACTGTGAAATTTTTTTACTTTTTAGTAAGTGAACTGTTACAATATAATAAATATCTTTTTTCAGGACGGGAAGTATTAAGTTGAAATTTACGTTAAGCGACTCCTGGACTTGGGATTTTGTCAAGGAAAAGGACACGCAATATTTAGCTTTAAACCTCTTTAATGATGATGGAGAGGCTTTTTTCTTTAAGACTTGCTATCGTAAAGAAGACTTACGCACTCTCCCGCGCATCGGTCAGCAATTTACGGTAGCCGATGCTGTTCTCTTAACTGCCTTTCAAGAAGGTTTATACGAGCTTAATCTTGAAGATCGCTGGTGTATGCCTCTATCTTTAACGGCGTTAGCTTGCGCAAGATTTGTAAGACTTCCAAATCCAAGCGGCGGCAGAATGTATTTACCTTATGGCGGTCAAAGCGAGTTTAAATTAGGACAGGTGGTCTCTTTATACTCTAAATTAGGCGGAGTAGGGGATTTTATTATCTTAGATGATCATCCGCAAGGTGATGTTTATCGTTTGATGCTACTTAACACGCGCTGGGATTTAGGGCAATTTATGCTCATGCAAGGAACCATGGTTAGGGTTAATTCAAGTGTGATTTGTCCATATCGCTCAATTGATTTAAGCACTCAAACGGTGCGTTACGCCTAGATTAAATTCCTATCTTTAAGATCTTAGGTTTAGATCTTGCCTCTTTTCTAAGCTCCTTACTTTCAAATTCTGTAATTATTTAACTGCAAATTTACACTTAAATTTTCAATTTTGTAATTAAAGCCACAATTAACTTACAAAAACTGAAAATCAAGTTACAAGAGTTTGTTGCATAATTCGCAATACATAAACTATATATTTAAATATTTTGGAGTTAAATTTCAAGTAAAAGATGCTTGGATACAAGCAATTTGTGCTTTGTTTTGGTGCAAGTGGCTTAATGGCAGGTTAGAACTTAAGCCCTTTAAGTGCTAAGCTTAAGTGTAGAAAAAGAGCTTAAAAAGGCTCTAAGCTTGAGCCTCCTTTAGGAAGAAGGCTCTTTAAATGGCACATGCAAAAGTTAAGGAGTAAAGTTATGACCAAATGTCGGATCACCGTGCTAAAAAAGACTTTATTTAAAGATTTGCAAGAGACATACTTAGCTGATCCTAAGTCGGGGGTTTGTCCTTTCTTTGAGGAAGGTCAGGTCTTTGAGGTTACCTCAGACGATTTTTTTTCGGATGTTACACGGTAAATTCTGCGCTGAAGCGTGGGACTCAATTAGTCGCTATGTTTATGCTGCCTTGCATGGGGGTATTATCATGCGCGGTTGGACAAAAGAGGAAAACGTCATGATTGCCTGCTGTAACGATGGCACACGACCTGTGATCTTTAAAATAGAAAGGATTGATGAGTAATTTAACTTTAACTTAAAAAAGCTAAAATCTTAAAAGGTTTTAGCTAACTACCTATAAATTAAGATAATTGTCTTTACTTAAGAATAGAGATTTTGCCTATGTTTTCTCTTCTTGTCCTTTTGTATTCTCCTTTTTAAAAAAATTTTTAGAAAAATTTAAAAAAATTAGTTTTCCTAAGTTTTAACTAATTTAAGTTTTTTACACTATCTACAACTTAAAAATTAGTGTGGAGATTTAAATTATGAAAAAGATTGTTTTAACCGTAATCCCAGCTTGCCTTTTAGCCTCTGCTGTAGCTTTCGCAGGTCCAAGTGGCTTTGACAGAACTGCCCCACAAGGCCCTCAAGGCTTTAATAATGCCGCTCCAAACACCGTAGCAGGTGTCTTATCAAATGGTCATGATGATCAAATTGTGACCTTAGAAGGCCGTCTTACCAACTATTTAGGCCATGATCGCTATGAATTTACTGATAATGCAGGCGATCGTATCGAAGTTGAGTTAGACGATGATAGAAATTGGAGCCACATCGGTAAAGATATGCCAATTCGCATCACCGGTGAAATTGATAAGGATTTATTATCTACATCTTTAGATGTATTTGATGCCACGCCACTTACTAAGTAGTAATTAATTTTTAGAAAAGAGCGCCTTAATTTGGCGCTTTTTTAGTGTGCGCGGCATGCACGCAATCCAATGGGTGTAAGTCCCTGGACCAGCTGTACAGAGCAAGGTCGAAG
>CALXNU010000108.1 GCA_944389835.1 uncultured Succinivibrionaceae bacterium | reverse complement strand
CATCTCCGGAGCGAAAAAGTGGCTTAAAACCGCTTATATAAGCAGTTTTAACTAGTTTTGGTAGCTAAAGTCGGGTATAAAGTTAAGTTTGAGGGTTCTTGATGATACATTATTTATTCCTTAAAGGTTCTAAATTCTCAAATCTTATCCTGAAGGGCACTTTTAATATGCTTTAGCGTAACATCCTAAGTGCCATTGGCTAATAAGGCATAAAAGACAGGCAAAATGACTTTGACCACCTTTTCATAACCTTTAAAATCTTGATGATCTTTGATGGTATGTGCTATGACTTGTTGCATTATCAGCTTTGAAAATGCTTTAATTTACAAAAGATGTTTCTTTAAAACATGAGATAAGATTACATTCAGAGGCGATTGCGCTTCGCGCTTTCGATTGAGTAGCAATGTCTCCTCCGATATTGCCTACGGCTCACTCCCCTCCCATTAC
Source organism: uncultured Succinivibrionaceae bacterium (assembly GCA_944389835.1). GTDB lineage: Bacteria > Pseudomonadota > Gammaproteobacteria > Enterobacterales > Succinivibrionaceae > Avisuccinivibrio_A. The sequence continues at coordinate 6,090 of CALXNU010000108.1, read as the reverse complement.
TCCTAAATTGGGCAATTACTCCCAAGGATCTAAGAGATCACAGCAAGATACAAAGTGCAACTTAAAAATAATTAGGGGCAAAATTTTATCGAGCCGTGTGAGCATTCAAGGCAGGCTTTGGGGATTTCACCTTGAAAAATTAAGCTTCTAAGTCTTGTTAAATACTCATGCTCAAAGATCCCCTCAAAGGTATATTCTTTAATGGGCTCAGGCTTAAAATCACCACAGCAAGGAAAAAGCGTGCCATTAGAGAGGATTGAGGTATAAAACCAAGGCATAGGACAGAAAAGATCATCTTTTGGTACTTGATGCAAAGCTTTTTCTTTTAAGATCCACGCGTTTAAAAGAGGATCTTTTGCATAGCCATCAAAGTACATCTCAAGGTTAAACTCTTGGCCTTTAAGTTTAAGCGCCTCTAAAGTTTCAATAAGCTTTTTAGCTGAAGCCTCCCTTATTCCCCTTAAAAGCGCATTTTTATGTGGGCGAAATTGCGTGAAATTAAGCGTTTTAATGCCAAGGCGGTACGCAAGTTTGGGAAGCTCTAAAATAGAAGTTAAATTTTGCTCACATAAAAGTGAACTTAAGATCACCTGCTCACCAAAGTTTACACTTAAAGCTTTAGCATTTGATAAAAAACGCTTGAAACTGCCACCTTGATGCATAAAAGCATACGATGTCTCATCAGTGCCATCAATACTTAAGGCAATTTGAGAAATAGGATAGTCTTTAAGACGCTCTTGATTTTTTATAGTGAGCAAACTTGCATTAGTGCAAAGTCTAATTTCTTGTGTAGCCTCTTTTGCTAAATCTAAAGCCTCAAAGAAATGGGGATAGCAAAAAGGCTCACCTTCAAGAGCAAAGCTTATCGCCCTTAAAGGAAAGAGGGCTTTTAAAATTTGCGCCAAAATCTCAAGGGGTAGATCTGATTTAAGATCTGTGATCTCTTGATTGTCATGGTAATAGCAAAAAGGGCAATTGAAATTACACCTTGAAGTAAGGCCAATGCCTAAAACACAATCTTCGCTTTTAAGCTTAAACTTTACAGGTGCTAAATCTTGCGACAACTTTAAAGATTTGAGCTCAAAAGGATAATCAAGGCGCAATCCCACCTTCTTTCTCCTTAAGCTTAGTCTTTAAGATCTCACAGCCTGCATAGGTTTTAGCTAAATACTCCTCATAAGAAATTTCTTTAAAGAAGATAGAATAACCTTCTTCAACGCGACAAATTAAAGGGCGTTTGTCGTAGATCTTACAAAGACGCGTTTTGACATCAAAATGCATACAAACACCATCACCGCGATCTAAATGCTGATACATAGGCCCAAAAAGCTCTAATTGCATACAGCAAGCACCGCATTTAGTGCAAATAAAATGAGGTTTGGACATATTAAAGATTGCTTTTAAACTTAGTTCTTCTTAGCATCATTTAAAATAGTGCGGGCGCTTAAGAAAATTAACAGCACTAAAAATAATAAGCACACCCCCATCACTGAGCTTTGCAAAGTATCCATTTTCTCCTCATTCATAAAGAGGAAAAAGCCCATACCACATAAAGCTGCCACATAACAGATCAAAGTTATTTTGATAAGCTTAAGGTTGGGTTTACTCTTTTCTTTCTCACTCATACCATTATCCTTTAACCTTAGAATCATCTCAATTATACAAGATTAATACCTTTTTAAGTCTACGCATAAGCTTAAAAAAAGTCACGTAAAACAAAAAGATCAAAATTTTTAAAATTTTTTTGATTATTCCTTGGGTCGGAATTTTAATTTTTATACTAGGCCTTAAGAGCTTAAAAACTCTTATAGAAATACGTTACTTTTAGCACTAAAGGCAATCTTAAATAAGAGGTTGCCTTATTTGAGGGATTTTAATTATGGTCAGTCCAAAGGAAGCAGTCATCACCTGCATGAAAGATAAAATATTTACCTTCCAAGGAAGAGCACCCCGTTCTGAATTTTGGTGGTTCATGCTCTTTAATGTCGTGAGCTCAATGGTCTTAGGAATTCTCTTAATGATCCCAATTTTAGGTGCCATTATCTACTTAGTTGGCACTATTGCCTTGTTTATTGCACAAATTACCGCTGCCGGGCGTCGCTTACACGACAGAGACAAGCCAGCTTGGCTTCTTGCACTTCCTTACGCTTTAATCGGTATCGCTTTATTCATCGGTATTCCTATAATGTTAATTAATGAGGAATTAGGGGCAAGCATTGCATTTCTTATAGGTGGCATTGGCTCAATCTTTATGTTGGTGCTTTTTATTTTCTTAATTCTACCTGGTACTCAAGGTCCAAATCGCTTTGGCGATGATCCTCTAGCCAATCTTGCTACAGTCTCAACAGTAGCTTCAGGTGTTAATCCTTCTATGGCTCAAGCTCAAACCATGGCACAGCCTCAGGAGATACAAGCTGCCTCTATGGCTACTGCTGATACAACTAATTCACAAAATCCACAAGACCCAACTGTCAACACGCAACCTAAAGCATAACTTAAGTTAGAAACAAAAACTCTTGCACCCCTCAAGGGGTGCATTTTGAAATGCCATTTATTTTGAAGGATTTTTTATGGATCACAGCACTTCTTTTGCCCATAAATTGTTAAAGCTCTTCTTAATTTTAATCTCTGACGGAGAGAAGCACTTTTTAGGCGATCTAAAAAAGACTTTAAATTGCTCTTCACAAACTGTACTGCGTTTAATCTCAGAAATTAAGCCTATTTTGGGAGATAATTTAAATTTAGGCAAAGATGGCCGCTGCCGATGGTTTAAACTCGTAGCTTTTGATCCAAAACCTTTAGAAGGCGATTGTGCGGTCCTAAATTTAATCTTAGCTTTAAGCCAGACTCTAAAGCCTTATCAAAATGATAAGCTTAAAAAGCAAATTCAAGATCTGTTACGTTTTATAGCCATAAAACATTTAAGCGAAAAAACGCTTAAAGAGAGCTTCACCTTTTATCCGCAAGGGAGCTTGAGCCTTCAAGAATTGAGCAAAATGCTTGAGGTTTTAACCTTTTGTAAGGAAAAAGTGCTTTTGTGTGATGTGACAGTGGTAACCTTAAACTTGCACAGCATTGAGCAATTTTACTTTTTACCCAAAAAGTTTCTCTTCTACCAAAATGAGTTTTATATTGTAGGCGCAAAATTTAAAGAAAATGCTAAAAACTTTGAATCCTTTGTAGCTTTAAAATTAAACGATCTTGCAAACTTTAAGGCAACCTCCTTTAAAGTAAGTACGCCTTGCACATCCTGCACCTATCAAGATTTAGGTTTTGAGGACTTTAAACCTGTGCACTATCAAATCGCCTTTAAAGACAATCGTCTTTCAGCCTTTATAAAAGAGCGTACTTGGAGCGAAGTACAACACATAAAGACTCAAGATGATGGCACTTTTATCTTAGATCTTTGTGTAAGCGATGAGAAAGCTTTGCAAACTTGGCTTAAAAGCTTGTGTTTTGCCACCAAGATCTCAGCTGATCCTTTATCTTTACAGCTTGATTTTTAATGATTTTTAACAAAACCGATAAAACAAAATTAAATCTTTCTTGTTCTATCGGTGTTTTATTAATCATTTAAGAAGCTTAGCTTCTGCTCCAAAACTTCTAATCCACGACATAAGTTCAGGCTCTGAGGTTGTGGTGATCTCCAAAATCACCCCGCCATCTTCCTCTTCAATTAACTTTTGCTGGGCACCCCAAATACGCTCACGAACATAATCGGCAGACTTTCCAGCCTTGAACTTAATTCTAAAAGTCTTAGGCTCATGCCAAGGCAAACCAAAAAGTTTAAAGTCGATATTTGGCACATTAAAATCTGCTACATGATCTGTAACTTCCACATCTAAAATACGATGCACAGCATAGTAGGCTAAATGCTTTGGTGTTTTAAGATCATTTTGCACATAAGTTCCTAGAGCATAAAGGGCACCATTCATACCAGCTATTTTACAGGGGGCAAAATAGTGGAGGTTGATATCTTTAGAACCTGAGGGCTTATAGCGAATAAAGCAGATCTTCTTTTCCCTAATGGCATCTAAGAGCTTATTAATAAAGCCAAAATAGGAACTGTAATTAATATAGCCTTTAGAGAAGAAGGCAAAACGATCATCCTCAGGACTTCTTTGCTCGGATAATTGTACCGATAAGTCCCAAAGCCTATTATCAATGCGCTTTTTAATTTGCTCAGGCAAATAAGGATCTGCTAAATCCCGACAGATCTCCATAAAGCGCAAATCTCTGTCATCAAGCATTAAACGCCCCGTCTTAGTTTGAGGCGCTAATCGATACCAACGCAATCTGCCATTTTTGCCCATCTCAAGATTAGATCCAAGCTCCCGCTCAATCTCAGACATTAAACGCAAGACAGTTTGTGATGAGCAATTTAAAGACTCTTTTAAATCTTTTAAATAGTGCTTTCTTTGATCTGCAAGTAAGATCCTAAATAACTTTAAAAGCTTGCTGCCAAAAGTACTATCTTCGTCAATCTTAGCCATAATCTGCCTTACTTTAAGATAGTGCACCGCATTGTAGAAACTTCATAACCTACAGAGCCGTCTTCTTCGTAAATTACGGTATTAGCCTCAATTTGAACGTTTAAATCTTGCTCTAAAGCTTCATTTAAGCAGTTATTAAGCTCCATGTCATCTTCAAATTCAAAAGGTGCCCCTAAGATCACCTGCTTTGAACCATCACTTGGATCTAAAGCAATAAAGGGCATTCCCGCTTCCTTGATATACGCTAATTTTCCTATTAAAGACACTCTAGAGCCAGGCTTACTCTTAGGCATTAAAGCCTCAAAGATCTCATCTGTACCTTGAACTTTAGTAGCTACAATCTCACATTGCACTTGAGGGCTTTCAACGATAAAGTTGTTCTCACTTTGCAAAGTAAAAGGCGCATTAATTTTTACCTGCAACTTAGCCTTTTGAGCATTATCTATGCACTCTAAAACCTCAACTGGCAAGGACTCACTGTTGCCTAAATTGATTGCTTGATTTTTATCTCCATCAGGATAGAGGTACACATCAGCAAAATCTGCCTCAAAAGGAAAAACATACTCGCAAGTGCCTGTTGCATTAAGATAAGGCATCGCTTGGGCATGAGTTGCAAGCATTGCAGAAAATAGGGTGGTAAATAAAAAACTCTTTCTCATAAAACCTCTACACTCTAACGCACTAAAATTACCCATTGATGACCACAATCTTGGCATTCAAAGCGATGTGGACCACCTTTTATAATGGGGCTTTTATTAAAAAAATCTGTGATCTTTTGCTCAAGAGACTTAAGCTCTTTAACATTATTTGAGCCGCATTTAGGACAGGGAATATTAAACGCCATACTTTGTTTATTCCTTATTTAAATTTAACTTTTCTATAAAATCAAAATAAAAGATCCTAAGCGTAAGCCTCTTAAAGCTTGCGTTAACTTTCACAAAGAAAGCTTGAACTAGATTTTATGAAAAATAAATATATTAAAACAAGTACCGTAATACGGAATTATCTATTATAAGCAAGCTAAAGCCCACCAAACTTTAGCTTGTAGGAGCGCTACTATCTTCATGATCTTTCGCATTTTTAAGATTAAATCTGCGACTATTTAATTAGGTATATTTCCATTTAGTTTTAAGAAACATTAGGAAGATATTTTTCTTCTCTTATTAAAGAGACTAAATTATCACTTGCTAAAACAAACTCTTCAAGTAATGTTATAGCTTTTTGATGTGCAGGTGTTATAGCCTAAATTCCAGCATATTTATATGGTAACATGAGTCGCCGGAATTAGAGATGTCAATTTTTTACACAAGGTGTTTATCAAAATGAGTTCCCGGAGATCCGCCGCTTAACCCCAAAGCCTGGGTCATACTTGGCTGTATTAATTGAGTGATTGCGTATGATGTGATCCATCAGTCTCCTAACCTTAGAAGGCAGCGCCGAGCAATAAACTAAGTTGCCCTTATCATCAACCTCCTGCTCACGTGAAGCCAGGACGTCAATGATTGTAGAAAATGACCCGTCAACCTCTTTAAGGTAGTCCTCGCACTCATTGAACAGGGCCTTGCGAATTAAGGTGGCGATAAAGAGTACGAATAAC
>CALXNU010000107.1 GCA_944389835.1 uncultured Succinivibrionaceae bacterium | reverse complement strand
AATGGCTAGATAAGATTTAAGGGGTGTTATGGGAAGGCCTAGACTAAGTGGTAGCTAAGGTTATAGGGGAGACACAGTTAAATCTAAAGGGGCGTTAAGTTTATGCTCTACATTAAAAAAGCAGATACAAAACACGACCGCATCGAGATTAAAATCGAGCTTATAAAATTGAGTTTTTTGCGCGAAATATTTATCAAGGCCTAATTTTTCATAAATTAATCTAAAAATTGCTGAGCCAAAATTAATTTCGCGGGTGTAGTTAACAATTGTACGCACATCATGTGCAGCATTAGGTTTTTTGATTTTTTCGTTGGCAAAAAGAGAGACCATATGTCTATATATTACTTAAGTAAAAAATCCCAATAACGGCCCATTTTAGCAAAATTCACGCCACTAAATCACAACAGATGAGAGTTTTTTGCAAGAAAAGAAGAGAAAAAGCGGTGTTTTGGCACCGCTTTTTAGAAAATTCCGCAATGAGGAAAGTTAGATTTCTTGGGCGAACTTTATAGCACGACCAATATAAGTTTGAGGAGTAAGCTTTCTTAATTGCTCTTTAGCTTCCTCTGGGATCTCTAAAGTTTCAATGAACTTGAGCATAGTCTCTTGTGTTACTTCCTTACCGCGGGTAAGCTCTTTTAACTTCTCGTATGGATTTGCAATACCGAAGCGGCGCATTACGGTTTGATACGGCTCGGCTAAAACTTCCCAATTGTGATCTAATTCATCTAAGATATGGGTCTTATTAGCCTGTAACTTAGAAATACCCTTGAGGGTGGATTGGAAAGCTAAAAGGCTATAGCCGCAGGCTACACCTAAATTGCGCAAGACGGTAGAGTCAGTTAAATCGCGCTGGAATCTTGAGATTGGAAGCTTTTGGGCTAAGTGAGAGAAAATGGCATTAGCAAGACCTAAATTGCCCTCTGAGTTTTCAAAGTCAATTGGATTGACTTTATGTGGCATAGTAGAAGAGCCAATTTCACCGGCAATGGTCTTTTGTGTGAAAGTGCCATAAGAGATATAACCCCAAATATCACGATCAAAGTCGATGACAATGGTGTTAAAGCGGCGCATGGCATCAAAAAGCTCTGCTATATAATCGTGAGGCTCAATTTGCGTGGTATATGGGTTAAAGGTTAAACCTAAATCCTCTTCAAAGCGCTTGGAGAAAGCATACCAATCAAGATTTGGGTAAGCGCTTAAATGGGCATTAAAGTTACCTACTGCACCATTCATCTTACCTAAAATTTCAACTTGGGCTACTTCAGCTCTTTGTCTTCTTAAACGATACACCACATTTGCCATCTCTTTACCTAAGGTAGTAGGGGAGGCTGGTTGACCGTGGGTTCTTGCAAGAAGTGGTAGATCTGCATACTCATGAGCTAAGTTTTCAATAGCTTCAATAAGCTTATCCATCATCGGAAGAATTACTTCTTCACGAGCGGTTTTAAGCATCAGCGCATGAGAGTTATTGTTAATATCCTCAGAGGTGCAAGCAAAGTGGATAAACTCACTTACCTTAACTAATTCCTCACAAGGCTTGATTTTATCTTTGAGGAAATACTCTACAGCCTTAACATCGTGATTGGTAACTTTTTCACGATTTTTAATATCTTGAGCATCTTCTAAAGAGAAGTTAGCGATGATGTTATCAATAAAGGCAAGGGTTTCTTGAGAAAATTGTGGAACCTCTGCAATCTCTTTGCAAGCTGATAAATGCTTAAGCCAGGTTAATTCAACCTGTACTCTAAAACGCATTAAACCAAACTCTGAGAAGATGGAGCGCAAAGAGGCAACTTTTGACTCATAGCGGCCATCTAAAGGAGAGATGGCAGTAAGTGGTGATAACTGCATATTTAACCTCAGTTTAGATTAGACAGCACCCTGACGGGCACATTCAACAATAGCCTTACGGCGGAAAATTAGAAAACGACGACGACCACCCACCTGACGCCACAATACGGCAGCTCTAATGCCACAGAGAATTAAAGCTCTTATCATCTCTTGATTTTGAGTTTGCATAAGATGCACTTGCTCACCGTAAATGATAAGGCGGGGGAAGTTTTGACTAATTAAGCTCTCATATAAAGAGGAGAAGTCTTTAATACAATCTGGATCTAAGACATGATCAGGATCGCCTTGCTCATAATCGCTATATCTTTGCAAACATAGATCACGAAGTTTATCTATTTCTTGGCCAAGACGATTGAAAACCATGCTATTGCGCTCAATGACCTGTTCAAGGCCTATGATCTTAAAGACCATTTTTGAGACTTCTAAGGTGTCAGCTGATTTGTCGGAAACTGAATTGCTCATACTATCGATGATCATTTTCAAGCCTACTTGCAAGGTTTTGGGGGCATAAATATCGTCGATAGAATTAGGATTGGTGATAACTAAACTTCTAATTAAAGCTGCGGTGGCATAAGGGTCAACATAACCTGTTCTTGCCACACGATTGATTTGGCTACAGCATTGATATAAAGCTGCAAGAGCAATAGTTTCAGATCTAATATCGGCCATTGTTTTTAAGCTCTCCTAATCTTTAATTGCGCGTTCAATTACCGCTCCACCTAGACATTCTGCACCTTGATAGAAGACTACAGATTGACCTGGAGCTACAGCAATGGTAGGTTCATCAAAGGTAATTTTAAGCATCTTACCTTCCCTATCTAAAGTACAAGGAACATCTGGTTGGCGATAGCGAATTTTACAGGTCAAATGCACAGGATAGGTAGGCTCTTTGGTAATAAAAGTTTCATTTAAAGCATAAAGTCCTGTGGCTTTTAGGGCACTGTTATCATGACCTTGAGCGACAATAAGACGATTATTCTTTAAATCCTTATCCACCACATACCAAGCCTCGCCTGAGCCTTCTTTGGTGCCACCTATATGAAGACCCTTTCTTTGACCAATAGTTGCAAACATTAAACCATCATGTTCGCCTACTACTTTGCCATCGACTGTAACAATTTTACCTTTTTGAGCTGGCAAATAGTGTTCTAAAAATTGATGAAATCTCTTCTCGCCAATAAAGCAAATGCCAGTTGAGTCTTTTTTCTTGGCAGTAGCAAGGCCCAAATCACTTGCAATTTCTCTTACATGAGGTTTTTCTAGATCACCTACTGGAAATAAGACTTTATCTAAGACCTTACCGTCAATGGCATGTAAGAAATAGGTTTGATCTTTATTGCTATCAAAAGCTCTCATTAAATGGGTAAGGCCATCTTTGGCATTAAAAGATCTTGTGGCATAGTGGCCAGTTGCAATAAAGTCTGCTTTTAAAACTTTTAGGGCATAATCAAAGAAAGCTTTAAATTTAATTTCTTTATTGCACAAAATATCAGGATTTGGGGTACGCCCGGCCTTGTATTCTGATAAAAAGTTTTCAAAGACACGATCCCAATATTCTTGAGCAAAATTAATAGTTTTAAGTTCGATGCCTAATTTATCACAAACTTTTTGGGCATCTTCTCTATCTTGTGCGGCAGCGCAATAGGAGTCAGTATCATCTTCCTCCCAATTTTTCATAAATAAAGCGGTCACCTTAAGACCGTGTTTTTTCAAGATCGCGGCACTAACTGAGGAGTCAACACCACCTGACAGGCCTAAAACTACGTGAGCGCCTTGTAATTTATCCCAAGGAATTTGATTGTCTAACTGCACTTATGGCTCCAAGAAAGTAATTAAAGAGAGAGGGACTCTCTGTCCTTTTAAATAATCATTCATGCAAAGACCAACTAAGCGGGTCCGCCAAGCTTTTTTATTCTCAAAAATTTCTTCTTTACTGTACCATCTTACCGCTAAGATCTCACCGTCTGGGTCGTGAGGTTTTAACTCTTTTGGCACTTCACCTTTAATCTTAGCCTCAAAGGTAAAGCGATAGATGGTCTCATAATCTTTAACATAGTCATAGATGCCAGTTAAGGCGACAAGCTCAAGGTTTAATCCGGTCTCTTCGGCACCCTCGCGCATGGCAGCATGTAAAATACCTTCTTTTGCATCAATGTGCCCAGATGGCATACCAAAAACTAAACGACCTTCTTCATCGTGTTCCTCAACCATGAGGAATTTTCCTTCATGTTCAATAATTAAAGCAACAGTGGCATAGGGTTTAAAACGACTCATTTTGCTTAATCCAAATTCACCTTACTAAGTTAAGTTGTCTATTTTAGCCTAACTTAGGCTTATAAGTGCAAAAAGACGCGGCTTTTTAGGATAAGAAAGCCAAAGTCTGCAAGTTGAGGCTTAAGATTAGATCTTAAGTACTCGCCTTATTGAAGTAAGCCTTTTAAATTTTTCTTTACAAAGCATTTGCACAAAATTTGCGCGCAAGAGATTTTGCTTTTTTAGACTTTGCTACAATAACTCTAACTTTTTGTGGAGAAAAATTATGGCTTTTGAAAGTAAGGTAAAGATCCCAGCAGTTGGGGAGGCAATTAGTTTTGATGCTAATGGCAAAATGTCAGTTCCAGATTATGTGGTTATCCCTTATATAAGAGGCGATGGTATCGGACTAGATATTACCCCGGTGATGCTAAAAGTCATTGATGCGGCAGTAAATAAAGCCTATAGCGGGCAAAAGAAGATCGCTTGGATGGAGATCTTTGCAGGTGGTAGATCTACTGAGGTTTATGGGGATGGCGTGTGGCTTCCTGATGAGACTTTAGATTTTATTAAAAAGTATCATCTCGCAATTAAAGGTCCTTTAACTACACCTGTAGGTGGTGGAATTAGAAGTATTAATGTGACTTTACGTCAAACCTTAGATCTTTATATTTGCTTGCGCCCGGTGCGCTATTTTAAAGGTGTGCCATCACCTGTAAAGCACCCAGAGCTTACTGATACCGTAATTTTTAGAGAAAACACTGAAGATATTTATGCAGGTATTGAATGGCAAGCTGACAGTGATGAAGCCAAAAAAGTTATCGACTTTATTGAAAATACCATGGGAGTGCATAAGATCCGCTTTAAAGAGCATTGTGGTATTGGAATTAAGCCAGTTTCAAAGGAAGGCTCAACCCGTTTGATTAAAGCTGCCATTGATTATGCCATTGAGCACGATAGAAAGTCAGTCACCATAGTGCACAAAGGCAATATCATGAAGTTTACCGAAGGTGCTTTTAAAAACTATGGCTATGAGCTTGCCAAAGAGCAATATGGGGCAAGTGTTGATGACAAAGGTGTAGTATCCTTTGAAAATCCAAAGACCCACAAGAGAATTGTGATTAAAGATTGCATTGCAGATGCCTTCTTACAAAATATTCTTTTATATCCACAAGATTATGATGTAGTGGCAGCTTGCAATTTAAATGGTGATTACATTTCAGATGCTATTGCCGCTCAAGTAGGTGGTATTGGTATTGCCCCAGGGGCTAATATTGGCGCAACTTGTGCAATCTTTGAGGCCACTCATGGTACCGCACCTACTATTGCAGGTAAGGGTATTGCAAATCCTGGTTCTATCATCCTTTCAGCTGAGATGATGTTACGTTATTTAGGTTGGAATGAGGCTGCAGATTTAGTGATTAAGGCCATGGAAGAGGCGATAAGTGCCAAGAGAGTTACCAAAGACTTTGCCTCACAAATGGAAAATGCAACTTGTGTAAGCACCAGTGAGTTTGGTGAAGAGCTTATAAGTAAGCTTTAGACTAGGGCAAACGAGTGTCCCCTAAATTTTGACTTTAAAGAGGCTTTTTTAGAAAGTTAAGGGGGCACTTTGCTAAGGCGCAAGATTTTTTGTAGAAAAAAGGCTTTGCAAATAGCGCTTTTTCTTGTTTAAGAAATTTTTACTCTTTATACTTAGTTCTAAGTTTCATGAAACTTTAAAAAGAGGGAGTATGGTTGCTATTGAAAAACTTCCTTTAGGAGATACTTTTTTTCAAATTTTATTGAAAATCAATTAATTTATGTTGATAAAACTGATTTAATTGCCAAACTTACTGAGTTTGATGATTGCCCAATATTTTTATCGCGCCCTCGAAGATTTGGTAAATCAACCTTAGTAAATACTTTTGAAGAGCTCTTTTCACACGGCCTTGAGAAATTTAAAGGCCTTAAGATTGATACGCAAAATTTGTGGGCTGAAACCAAAACTTATGAGGTTATTCATCTTGATTTTTCTTTTTTTAAAGAGACAACAAAAAACCATAATTTTGAGAGAGATTTGCTAAAACATTTAGATACAAAATTTAAAACTACCAAATTAAAAATAGACCCTGACAATGATGTAATTTACTCATTAAGCCGTACTTTAGAAGATGTTGCCAATAGATCATTAGTGCTTTTAATTGATGAATATGATGCACCATTAACTACGGTTATTGATGACAAAGAGGAGTTTCAAGAAAGACGTGCAGTGTTATCTAATTTTTTTCTCAACTATCAAAGGTTACTCAGGAAAGTTTAGATTTGTTTTTATAACTGGAGTTACACGTTATTTGCAAGCCGCAATTTTTTCAGGTTTTAACAATCTTAAAGATATTAGCTTTGATACTTTGTATGGGACCATTTTAGGTTATACCCAAGAAGAGCTTGAGTTTTACTTTAAATATTATCTTGAAAATGCAGTTTGTGTATTAAATAAAAAGCATAATACAGATCAAAATACTTATCACAGTATTTTACAAGATCTAAAAGATTATTATG
>CALXNU010000106.1 GCA_944389835.1 uncultured Succinivibrionaceae bacterium | reverse complement strand
GTGGTGTGATAGAATGGAGGCAGGAAGGGCTGAGGATCAGCCCCTCATTAGTACATCAAATTGTGCATGTTTTACTAGATTACAGATTGTTAAAGAGCTTCAGGGTTCGTACCTGTGAAATAAAGAATAGCATCTCTAACGTCTCATAGCAAATAACTAAAAGTTATAACCATCTATTTTAGAACTCTCTCACAATTTTTAAAAGGTGTTATGTTTAATGTGTAATTTTAGAAAATTTGATCTACAATGATAAGCACACGATTGTTCAACGTTATTAGCAGATTTTCTAAATTGCGCGTTTAGTTAAATCTCCATGCAAAAACGCGCATTAAGAAAATTAAACTTACTCTTAAGCCATCTTGCTAATAACAGTTTGAGCAATAAAAGAATATTGCAATTTGGTTCACCTAATAAAAATTTAATAACAGCGCGTATACAAAATGCATTGCTATAGGAGGATCATATGTGCTTGTTAGATAACTGCTTCGCCAAAAGCCTTACAAATAATAAAGGCAAAACTTATCACTCTTTTATAGGCCACAGCTTAGATGTTGCAGCCTGTATGCAAACCATACTGCAAAAAAATCTTTTTAAAGCTAAAGAAGTAGCCCAAACTTTAGGTATGGGTTACGACTTTTTCTCACGTTTTATGTGCTTTGGTGCTGTCATTCACGACTTGGGTAAAATTGCTACCCCATTTCAGATCTTCCTAAAAGGAGATTCACAAAATGCCTGCAACCATTTAAGTTTTGCTATTGGTTTATTTAGAAAAACAATTCTAGAATCCTTTAAAGAGTTACCAGATCTCAATACCAACTGCGCTACCCTAGAAAAATACCTTTACCCATTTTTAATCCATCATGGCAAGATCAGCATTGAAAAAGTCAAACGCGAATTCACTACAGATGAAGTTGCCGCTACTTACCAATTAATTACCTTTGCCTTAAGCTTTAGTGGTATTACCTTTAAAGAGATAATAGATTATGCTCACGATCATAAACAGGAGTGGATCTTAGGCTCTTGGTATGTGGCAGCGTTAATTGTCATTGCTGACTGGTTAGGATCAGACAGTAAAACCTTCCCGTTTGTTGCCAAAATTGATTCAAAAGAGCAATATTTTAATCAAGCCTTGCAAAGGACCCAGCATCTTTTAGAAAAAGAACCCCCGTATTTTGAAATAAACCCTAACCTTAACTTTCAAGATCTGTTTTCTAAATTAAAAGAACCTACCGATCTTCAAAAATTGATGACAACTTTAAATCTCGAAACACCATCACATCTAGTAATTTGCGATGATCTTACAGGCTCTGGGAAAACCGAAGCAGCACTTGAACTTGCCTATCGCTTGTTAGCAAAAAACCAAACTAGTCTCATCTTTGCCTTACCTACTAAAGCATCAGCTAATAGTATTTACGAAAGACTTTTAGATTATTGCCTACCTATATTTAAAGAATTTGAAGCTATCCCAACTTTAGCGCATGGCAATCGTAACTTAAATGAAAATTACCTGGATCTAATAGAACGTTTTGAAGGTCCTTCCCATTTAGATGAGCCTTTAAATTATGAATTTTTAAACTCCAACTTAAAACTTTCACTATTGCCACAAATTGTAGTCTGCACTATAGATCAGGTCCTCCTTTCTATTTTACAAGGCGGCTCACATCAGGTTTTACGAAGACTTGGACTTAAAAGTTCCGTTTTAATTATTGATGAAGTACATTCCTATGATGAATACGTTAATAAATTAATTTTACAACTTATAAAATTACACGCAGCAAGCGGTGGTTCAGTAATTATTTTAAGTGCAACGCTAACTGCTAAATTAAGATCAGATCTTTATCAAGCCTTTAACTTTGGTCTTAAACTTAAAAACAAAATACAGGAACTGCCTGCTACAGATGTTGCCTTTCCTGTAATCAGCCACCTAGACAGTATAGGCAACTTCAGGCAAATACCTCTAAATGCAAATTATCACAGAAAAGTTCATATAGAATTTTTAAACAACCCTCAGGATGCTCAAGATCTTTGCCTCAATTTTGCAAAACAAGGTCGTTGTGTGTTGTGGATCAGAAATACTGTTAAAGATGCTCTTGAAGCTTTTAAGAGCCTTAAAGATAAAGCATCAGCATTTGATATTGAAATCACACTTATGCATTCGCGTTTTACTAAATATGACCGCGCCAATAAAGAGCTATATTTATTGGAGAATTTTGGTAAAAACTCAAGTCCTCAAAATCGAAAGTTTAAAATCGTTATTGCTACACAAGTTGTTGAGCAATCATTAGATCTTGATTTTGATGAGATGATTTCAGATCTTGCGCCAATTGATTTAATTTTACAGCGTATAGGAAGATTAAGACGACATGTCCGCACTGAAATTGGCCTTTTAAAAGAGAAAGGATCAGATGAGCGAGGTGCACCCAAACTTACAATTTTAGCTCCTGCTTTTAACGCTAATCCTGACGAAAATTATTTTAACGATTTTAATAGTCGCTACATTTACAAGGATTACCTAATCTTATGGCGTACTCAAAAATACCTCAAAGAAACTGGAATTATTAATCTACCTTATGATACTCGCCAAGCTTTAGAAGAGGTATATAAAAACGAAACTTCCCCATTTTTTAAGGATAATCAAAAGAGAGTTAAATGGGAAAAACAAAAATTTACGAACGAAGCCTACAATAACATGTTCTCTATAAATCAGTCATACTCTGACTCTATTGATGTTGCTGAAGGCACTAAATCTCATGCCTTTACAAGATATACAGATCTTCCAACTAAAAAAATCGCCTTGATAGAGACAAAATGTCCTTTAAATCAATTTTCATCAATTTACCCAAATGATCCTTTTTACAGAGCATCAAGTATTGCTCTACCTTTTAGCGTTTATAAGAGCTTGACTGATAAATTTTCAGATCTTGTTATACCTCAAGATCAGGTAACAATTTCCCAAAAATTTGGGCATAAATTCAAAGATCTAACTTTTGTGCAATTAGATCCTAGGATTTATACCTATGAAAGCGGTTTGATGGTTTAGGAGGTTTTAATGAATCTTTTAAAAGAACCTTGGATCCCAGTACGATTTTTTGATGGCACTAAACGTGAGGTTACATTAACAGAGCTTTTAAGTTCCAATCTTATAGCAGATGTTGATGTGGTACGTGGAGATTTTTATTGTGCGCTTAAAGTCTGGCTAATTGCCTTATTACAAACTTTTTTACATCCTCAAGATCAAGAGGGGTGGAATGAAGGCCTTTTTAAGGGAATTGATCTTAAAAGGTTACAAGATGCAATTAACAAATATGAATGTGCCTTTAACTTGGAGGTAAATAGTAGCGGTATTGGCTTTATGCAATGCCCTTTAAATGATGAAAATTTACCGGAAAAAGATCAAATAGACCCTCCTAATCTTGATACTTTATTATTTGGTTTCCCAGGCAAGTCTACTCTTGATAAAAATCATGACCTTTTTGTTAAGCGAGATGCAGTAAAAACTCTCTGCCCAACGTGCGCTACTCTAAGCTTAATTACACAGCAACGTTTTGCTGCTCAAGGTGGTAAAGGTTATCGACAAGCGCTAATTGGCAGAGATGGTGCGATTTGTCTTGCAAGTTTTGATGATCCTAAAACACCACTTTGGAAGAATCTGTGGTTAAACGTTATCTATGGCGCATCTGATATTGAGGAGTTTGAAGCAGAAGATCTTTTTGTGTGGATTAAAGATCCTAATAATTTAGAAGATGCGGATGAAAACCCAATTTCAACCTATCAAGATCCAAGAACTTTATGGCTAATTCCGCGTGTTATTAGGCTTAATTTTAAATCTTCAGATCCTAACAATTGCCGGTGCTCTTTATGTGGTAAAAAAACTGAGATCATTTGTGACTCGTATATAACCAAACCTGGTGATTTGAAACAAAATCGCGGTTATAAATTTCCATTCTCTTTATATAAGCCACAAATAAAGGGAAAAAAGAAAAACAAGAAAACTTCTGAGGAGATAAATTCTTCAGACTATACAATCAGTACTATTCAAGATCTGTATTTAACTATAGGCTGGCTTGATTTCTTACAAGAGTCAACTGTATCTGATAAAACCTTATTTAATGCACCTAAAAATGTAGAACAATTAACTAACGTTTCAGGTGAATTTACCTTTAACCTAAACTATTATGGCTTTTTATACCTTCAAGGCTTTAATTATTTCCCATCTGCGTGGCTCAATACTAAGACAATTATTTGCAATTTTAAAGATCCTGCCTTACGTGAGCTTTATTTAAAAGCCAATCACTATCTAGTAACGTTTATCTGCCAACTTGGCCAAGTACTTTTTGCCTACCTTGATGATTTAAATATAAAACTTACTAGTTCAAATAATAATAAAGTTTATCCTGCTAAATATTACATCAAATATGATTATATGAAAAGTTTATATGATCTTCTATTTGATGATTATCAAAATTTAAATCAAGAATTAATTAAGCTGATTACAGGTGCTATAACTCCTCAAGCTTTAGATGAAAGGCTTAATAAATTCTATAAAAGTGCCCAGCAAAAGATCTTAAACTTTTACGATGAACGCGTACTTGAGATAAAAAGCGTTGATTTTTCTCTTCTTTGTAGAAATCGCAATCTATTTTTAAAAGATCTTTTCGCCATTAAACCTAATACCTTAGATGAGAGTTGCAAGGAGAATTCCAATGAGTGAGGATTTATTAAAAGATAGGCTATGTGACAGGCTATTTCTTAGTGAGTGTCACGAAATAAACGCTTTTGCCTATAAGCAAAAACACAATGATTTGCCACAAATGCCACTTACTCAAGTTTTAGTGGAGTTTTGTCAAAAGCTTACGCCTGCAGACTTAAGTATGTTGCGCAGAGCTTTTACCCTAGATGATGTACAGGGAAGCTTAATTTATTGGCAACTGTTATTTAAAGTCCAAGGTTTTCTAATAAAGGAAAATCAAGAACCTAATAATACTGCAGAAAGCACAGAGGATTCAGTGCAGACTGAGCAAAATTTATCATTCAACGCTCAAGATCCGCTACCTTTAGCTCTTGCAATCTTCTGCCAAGTACTCTCCTGTTTAAAAGTAAGCGAATTATCATACCGTGGAGTAGATCTACAACAAGATCTTAACTCTCAAAAGCTTACTACAAAGCAAGAAGTAGCACTTGAGGATATTTCTGAAGATCTTGAGCAAGCTGACAACAATACCTCTCAACTTCCAAAAATCCCTAAGCCCTTTTTAACTGTCTTAGGAGCACTTAAACGTCATGATGATTTTGCCATTGCAAATCTTAGATTTGAGGGATTAATTGAAGCACCCTCAACTGAGATTTTTATTGCAACCTTGCAAGGTTTATTAGGCTTTATCAAGGAACCACAAAAAATCAACGTGCTCTCCCTATTCTACGTGATCTTGCAATTTTTAAGGTTGCATCATCCAAAAATCTCTCCATTCAGCCACGCTGAACATATTAAGTTCGAGATGGCTCAAAGATTTTATTTGTTTAGAAACTAGAGGTGAATTATGTCTACTTTTTTACAACTTCATTTATTAACCACTTTTGCTCCTGCTAATTTAAATCGCGATGACTTAGGAAGACCTAAGACTGCCTCCTTTGGTGGAGTAACCCGTGGCAGGATCTCCTCTCAATGCATGAAAAGATCACTTAGAACTAATGACACCTTTACACATAACCTGCAAAAATTAGGCACTAGAACTCGCTATCTTGGAGAAAAAACTCAAGACTCTCTAATAAACAGGGGTTTTGATGAAAACGAGGCTCTTGAATACACCTTATTTTTATTACGTATAAACTATCTGCTAGCAATACCTTCAGAGGACAAAGCTGAAAAAACTCTCCCAGATCTTCAAATCTCTTTCGTCTCTCAACATGAATTAGATACTTTAGATAAGGTTATCGATTTTATTTGCGATGAAAAAGAAGCCTTTTTAGAAATTTATAAACAAAAAACGAACATTTATAAGGCCTTTAAAACTGACAAGGCTAATGGTAAACAGCAAGAACTTAAATCCTCTGTTGAGTCAAAACTCAAATTTATAAGTAATGATAATTGTAGCCCTGATGTTGCTCTTTTTGGACGCATGATGGCTTCTAATCAACATTTAAATATTGATGCTGCCTTACAGATGAATCATCCAATCACTGTGGGTAGTGCGCAAACTGAGATTGATTATTTTACCGCCATCGATGATTTAGCCGATGATCTAAATAAAACCGGTGCCTCACATATTAATGTGCAATATTACAATTCAGGCACCTTTTATACCTATCTTAATGTTAATTTAGATCTGCTAGCTCACAATTTAGGCGATATTCAAGACAAAGAGCTAGTAATTAAAGGCATTATTTGCAACCTTATTGATAGCATTACCACAATCACCCCAAGTGGCAAGCAAAATGCCTTTGCCTCACGCAACTTTGCTGACTTTGTTTTGCTAGAAATTGGTGATCAAACCCCAAGATCTTTAGTTGGAGCTTTCTATAAAGCTGTTTCTTCCGAAAATCAAATGCAAGAGGCGATTGAAAGACTTTTAAGCTATAAAACTCGCCTGGATAATATGTATGGTTATAAGCTTGATGTTAATGATTACATCTCATCTTTAGAGATTAATAAAGCTAAAAATCAAAAAGCTAAAGAAGTTTCAGATCTTGAAGAACTAAAAAATAATGCTTTAAACACAGCCTTTTTTAATCTTAAGAACTCTTAAGAGGGCATAGCCTATGTCTAAATTTTTAGTTTTTCAGGTATGTACCAATCTAGGATCTTTTGGATCTGAAAATGCGGTTTGGTACTACCGTGTAAGCGATGCTTACCCTCAAATCTCACAAGTTGTAGGATTACTCGCTGCAAGCCTAGGTTTAAGCCGTGATGATCTTAGACTTCAAAGCTTTTATGAAGACTATAAAATAAGCC
>CALXNU010000105.1 GCA_944389835.1 uncultured Succinivibrionaceae bacterium | reverse complement strand
GATGCTTGACAAATATTTTAGGGGTTAATCAGTTGGTTAGGCTAAATTGAGGGAGAGTGAAGTGTTAAAAAAGCGAGAAGAGGGTGGGCACAATCGTCTAAAAGAGGCAAAAGATCATAAATGCCCACATTGTGCAAAAAGTGAATAAATTTCGTAAATTAGCTTTAGGACACACTTGAAAACGTTTAGATCTGTTACTATATAGTAGATATAGGCTTTTTTTATTTAAGAGAGAGGGTGTTGCCTTGCAAAACAAGGATGATTACTACAGCGTAGGTACCTTAACTGAAGAAACCTTGCGCAAACTTGAGGAAAGTGGTCTTAGAATGACTGTGCAGCGCCGTCATATCATCGACATTCTCACTAATTCAGATTGTACCTCTCCAAAGGAGTTGTGGTACGAGGCGCGTGAGTTCGTCCCGGATTTAGGAATTGCCACAGTTTATCGTTTAATCAATCGCTTAGAACAAATTGGCGTTTTACAAAAGCAAAGAAGCTTAGGTATGCGCCCTGAGGTTCCGCAACTTGGCACCATTCACAGTGGTAAAGGGCAACGCGTTTATAAAAGCAAAGGAGCCGATCTTACCGAGCTTGTGCGCCTTGGCATGATCTCACGTGGCATTATCGGACCTAATAATGTTATTCAACTTTCATTAAGCGGTAATAAGATTAATGTTACAGTAGTCAAATAATTATTATTACGATTAAGGCAAAGTATTATGGATAACCTTAAACAGGGGGTGCCAACTGCGCTTAATGCAGTACCTGAGCCGGTACCATTGCGCGCAGGTGCAGTGGCAGAATCCGGTGAAAATTACCTTGAGACAATCTTGGTGATGAAAGAGCGTAATGAAGCGGGCATTGTGCGGGCGGTAGATATTGCAAATGAATTAGGCTTTTCTAAACCTTCAGTAAGTAGGGGGCTTAATTTATTAAAAGAAAAGCACTTAATTAAAGTTTTAGATTCAGGGGCAATTATTTTAACTCCTGAAGGACAAAGCCTTGCCGAATCTATCTTTGAGCGTCATCAGCTTTTAACAGTCTTTTTACAGAATATTGCTAAAGTGCCAGCTAATATCGCAGAGCACGATGCCTGTCGCATTGAGCATGTGATCTCTAATGAAACTATGGATGGCATTAAAGCTTATCTTGAAGAACACTCTCTTATCTAACAATTAAAGCCGCAAATAAGCGGCTTTTGTAAATTTCTCTTCTCTTTGTGCTTTATCTCGCAAAAACGAAAGTAAAGATCTATGCAAGGTCAAGTTTTTTTCACATGTAGATCTTTAAAATCAAAAAAGCAAAGCCTAAGTCACAAAACTTAAAATCTTTTGAAAAAGTAGATGCTAAGTGGAGCCTTGTATACTAGAATACAAGTATGGCTTAAAGCTTAAGTTTAAAAAAATTCACAAAAGGAGTTAGCAGACTATGATGCACATGACTATGCGCTGGTACGGCCCTGATATGGATAGTATCACCTTAAAGCAGATCAAGCAGGTTCCAGGAATGGAAGGTGTGATTACTGCTTTACATGAGATCCCAGCAGGTGAGCCTTGGCCTTATGAGAAAATGGCTGAAAGAAAGGCCATTGTTGAGAAAGCAGGCTTGAAACTTATGGGCATTGAGTCCATCAATGTGCATGAAGACATTAAATATGGTGCTAAAAACCGCGATGAGTTAATTGACAACTATATTAAGTCACTTGAGGCGGTAGGTAAGTGCGATATTCACTTAGTTTGCTATAACTTCATGCCAGTATTTGACTGGACCCGTACTGATTTAGCTTTACCTTTAGAAGATGGTTCAACTGCTTTAGCCTATGATGGCAAGATCATTGAAGGCTTAACCGCAGATCAGATGTTTGATCGTATCGCCGATAATTCAAATGGCTTTGAGATGCCAGGTTGGGAATTAAATCGTCGCGATGAAATTTCAGCTCAAATTAAGAAATTCCAAGGCATGAAGCCTGAGGAGTTACGTGCCAATTACAAGTACTTCTTAGATGCTATTATGCCAACTTGCGAGAAGTGGAATATTAAGATGGGCGTACACCCAGATGATCCATCCTATGATCTCTTTGGGATCCCACGTATTACCAAGAGTGAAGAGGACTTAGTTAAGATTGCAGAGCTTAACTCCTCACCATGCAATGGCTTCTCACTTTGCACCGGATCTTTAGGTTCAAATCCTGCAAATAACTTACCTAAGATCATTAGAAATCCAAAGATTGGACCTAGAATTCACTTCGCTCACGTAAGAAACGTGTTATTTACAGGTGATCATCAATTCCATGAAAGCTCACACGTCTCTCACACTGGCTCTTTAGATCTTTATGAGATTATGAAGGCCTTAGTTGAGGTAGGCTTCAATGGCTTAATTCGTCCAGATCACGGTCGTGAGATTTGGGATGAGAAGGCACGTCCAGGCTATGGTCTCTATGACAGAGCCTTAGGTGCTACTTATTTAATCGGCCTTGAAGAGGCTATTCGCAAGGGCAAGGGTATGCCATATCCTGATAATATCAATTCAGTAACTGCCCCATTAGATAAGTAATTAAAACAAAGAAGACAGATCTTAAATAAGCAGGGGGTTTTTGACCCCCTCTTTAGTAATTTAGGAGTTAGAAATTTTATGGCCAAAATTACCCTTGATGGTTTAAAAAATGATGTAGAGGCTTTAAAGAAGGCTCAAGTTGAATTACCAAAGTTTGATGTAAAAGAAGTTCAAGAGTATACCCGAGAGCATCCGGTGTGGGTACACTGTGGTGCCGGTAATATTTTCAGAGGCTTTGTTGCCTCCTTACAGCAAACCCTTTTAAATGACGGTTTACAAAAATCAGGCATTCAAACTATCTCTTGCTATGATGGAGCGATTATCGATGAGGTTTACAAGCCACACGATCATCTAACCTTAGAAGTGACCTTAATGCCAGATAAGAGCACTAAGCTTAAGGTGATAGGCTCTGTCACCGATGGCTTTAAGTTAAATGGCTCAAGTCCTGAAGATGAAAAGAAAGTCCGTGAGATCTTCAAAAGCCCAGAGCTTCAAATGCTCTCTTATACCATCACTGAAAAAGGTTATGCCCTAAAGGGTATGGATGGTAATTATCAAGAGCAAGTTTTAAAGGATTTTGCAGAAGGTCCTGATAATTGCCGTCACGCAATGTCACAGACCACCGCCTTGTTATATGAGCGCTTTAAGGCAGGTGCTTATCCAATTGCGGTGGTCTCTATGGACAATTGCTCACACAATGGTGATAAGGTTAAAGATGCCGTATTAACTGTGGCTAAAGCTTGGTTTGACAAGGGCTTTGTCACAAAAGATTTTATTTCCTATCTTGAAGATAAGAAGAAAGTCTCCTTCCCTTGCACCATGATTGATAAAATCACCCCACGCCCAGATCCTGAGATTGCTGCCAAATTAAAGGACTTAGGCATTGAGGATATGGATCCTATTAAGACTGCTCGTGGCTCATTTATCGCCCCATTTGTCAATGCTGAAAAGCCACAATACTTAGTAGTTGAAGATGATTTTCCAGCAGGCCGTCCACCACTTGAGAAGGCAGGAGTACTCTTTACTACTAAAGAGGGTGTGGATTTGTGCGAGAGAATGAAGGTTACCACCTGCTTAAATCCATTGCACACCGCTTTAGCCGTTTATGGCTGCATCTTTGGTTATCAAAGAATTTGGGCTGAAATGGAAGATGAGGATCTAGTAAAGCTTGTCAATAAGTTAGGCTATGATGAAGGTTTACCGGTAGTAGATGATCCTAAGATCTTAAGTCCAAAGGCTTTCTTAACTGAGGTTATTGAAGAGAGATTGACCAATAAGTGTTTGCCTGACTCTCCACAGCGTATTGCCACCGACTCTTCTCAAAAAGTTACCGTGCGCTTTGGTGAGACCTTAAAGAACTATAAGAAAAAGGGCATGGATACCCAAAAGTTAATCGCTCTTCCTTTAGCACTTGCAGGTTGGATCCGCTATCTTTTAGCCGTAGGTGATGATGGTAAACCATTTGAGCTTTCAGATGATCCGCTAATTCCTGAGCTTAAGAAGTTAATGGCAGGCATTGAGTTTGGCAAGCCTGAAACTGTGGGAGATAAGCTTGAGCCAATCCTCTCTAATGCTTCTATCTTTGGCGTTAATCTCTATGAGGTCAATTTAGGACATAAGATTGAAGATTTAGTCAAAGAGATGATTAAAGGTGAGGGTGCAGTGCGTGCCACCTTGCACAAATATCTAAATTAGTGCATTATGTAAAAACTAATTAAGTTTATTTTACATTTTGTGGATTATGTTAGAAAACCCGCAGTTGCGGGTTTTTTTAAGGTGGGGCTTATGGCTTTTGAAAATAAGCTTAGTAAATTTAAATTACAGCAAGATAGAGCCATTAGTGCCCAGATCTACGATTTTTTGCGCTTGGAAATCATCACCACTCACATTAAACCTGGCTCGACGATTTCTGAAAATGAACTTTCAACCCACTTTCAAGTCTCTCGCCAACCAGTGCGCGAGGCTTTAATGCGTTTAAGATTAGATGGGCTTTTAAAAGTGATTCCCCAGCGCGGCAGTATCGTGCAGAAGATCTCAGTCTCAAATTTAAAGCAAATTTGCTTTATTCGCACTTCACTAGAATGCGCAGCTTTAGATCATGCAAGTGAATTGTCTTTAACTGAAATTGAGAAAATTATTGATAAACTTGCTTTAAATATTTTCTCGCAAGAAAAGCTCTTTTCTTTAAAACCTCAGGAACTTACTGAGCAATTTTTACGCTTAGATGATGAGTTTCACCGCCTTATTTGCTCTTTTTCCCAATGCCCCATGGCCTTTGAGACCATTCAAGCACTAAAACCTCAGATGGATCGTGTGCGCTTTTTATCCCAAGGTGGTATTTCCCCCTATGAGGAGATCATAGCTGAGCACAAAAAAGTCTTTGAGGCTTTAAAAGATCATGACTTTACCAAAGCCAAAAAGTTTTTAATTCATCATTTACATGAGATCTTAAAAACCTATATTCCAATTCGCAAACAATACAGCGCTTGGTTTTTAACTGAAGATGAGGAAGATCTTTTATAGTCTTAAATAAGCTGTGCGAACGAACACAGCTTTATTGTGGAATGTGTAGGAATATTCTTCTTTTTAAGCAAAAGGAGCTTTAGGCTCTACTTTCTCACACCACTCATTTGAAGTTTCTGTGCCTGGTACTTCAAAGGCAATATGTGAAAACCACGAATCTTTGGCAGCTCCATGCCAGTGTTTGACTTCAGGAGGAATGACAACCACAGATCCTGGAACTAATTTTTGCGGCTCCTTGCCCCATTCTTGATACCAACCCTCACCTGCGGTGCACAATAAAATTTGCCCACCCCCAGTTTTTGCGTGGTGAATGTGCCAGTGATTGCGGCAACCTGGCTCAAAGGTTACATTGCTTACGGCAATAGTGGAGGTTTTAGCCAAAAGCTTTAAATAACTATTACCCTCAAAATACTGAGCATATGCTTCATTTGGTTCACCAACTCCAAAGACGTCATTAAAGTCACTCATGATAATCTCCTTATTTCTTTTTTTAGATGTTAGAGCTAAAGCGTTTAAAGCTCAAGACTTAAAAAGTTAGATAATTTAAATAAGCTTTTGAAATTTAAATAAAAGACCATACAAAATGAGAGGATTTAATTAAAAATTGCAAAATTTAGGCTCAATTTTTAAGTCATCTTAAGACTTTAGGGCAAAAAGCGTCCAACTTGTCTTAATCTTTTTGACAAGTTTGCCTTAATTCTTGTGGCAAAGGGGCGTAATTTTCACTAAAATTCTTGTACGGCAAGCTTACTTGTTTTTTACAAAGATTTTTAAAGTAAGCCTCCCCATCTTTGCTTAGGTAAAGACGAAAAAGCGTGTTGCGCTTAGAAAAAGGAATTTGTAGGGAGAATTTATTATGATCACAGCAAGACATAATCTGTCAATGCTTATGGATCTTTATCAACTAACAATGGCTAATAGTCATTTTTTAGATGGGAGAGGAGAGAATATTGCCACTTATGACGTGTTCTATCGCACCAACCCAGATAATGGTGGCTTTGCAATTTTTGGTGGTTTAGAACAAGTTTTAACCTATCTTGAAAGCTTACATTTTGATGAGCAAGATCTTGAATATCTAAAAAGCCTCAACTTGTTTAGCTCTGAGTTTTTAAATTGGCTTAAAGATTTCCATTTCAGAGGTGATATTAAATCTATGCCTGAAGGCTCAATTATTTATCCAAATGAGCCTATCATGACCATTAATGCCCCTTTAATTGATGCCGTATTAATTGAAGCTGCCATTTTAAATGAGATAAATCACCAATCTTTAATTGCCACAAAAGCCCAACGCATGGTAAGAGCCGCTAACGGTCGTTTAGTTGCAGATTTTGGAGCAAGACGTGCTCATAATGCAGATGCTGCCACCTTTGGTGCAAGAGCTGCCTACATAGGTGGCGTGTGTGGCACTTCAACGGTACTTGCCGGGCAATTATTTGATATTCCAGTCACTGGCACCATGGCCCACAGTTATGTGATGGCCCATGATAAAGAATATGATGCCTTTGCCAACTTCTCACGCCTCTATCCTGACAATTCAGTGTTACTTGTAGACACCTATGATGTCTTGCACTCAGGCCTTCCTAATGCCATAAAGGTAGCTCACGAAGTCTTAGAGCCTATGGGTAAGAGATTAAAAGGCATTCGCTTAGATTCAGGAGATTTGGCCTATATTTCAAAAGAGGCCCGCAAGATCTTAGATAGTAACGGTCTTGAGGATTGCAAGATTGTAGTATCAAATAGCTTAGATGAATTTACTATTCTCTCCTTGTTAGAGCAGGGAGCAAAGATTGATTCTTTTGGTATTGGTGAGCGTTTAATTACCGCAAAAAGCGATCCTGTCTTTGGTGCTGTTTATAAGTTAGTAGCTTTACATGACAATGAGGCCTTTATTCCAAAGATTAAGGTTTCAGAGGACTTTGCTAAGATCACCAACCCTGGTAAGAAGAGATTGTGGCGTATTCACAATGAGCAAGGTTATGCCATTGCCGATCTTATTACCACTAATGAAGAGGCTCCAGATATGACCTCTCCTTATCGGTATATCGATCCTAAAAAGCCTTGGAAGAATAATTTCTTTAGAAATTGCACCGCTAAACTTATGCAAGAGCGCGTGATGCACAATGGTAAGATTTTACAAAAATTACCAAACTTATCTGAAATTCGCTCTTATGTAAGAGAGCAACTTGATAAAGAAATTTATCCAGAAGAGCAACGTTTTGATAATCCACATATACATCCTTTAGTAATGAGTCCTGCTTATTACACCTTAAAGATGGATGTGTTAAAGGCAAAGCAATTTTTTAAATAGCTAAAAAAGGCTCCGCAAAGCGGGGCCTTAATTTAAATATTAAAGCTTTATTGCAAGATTTGAGGTACACCAATGCAAAAGGCAATTAATGATAGCTTCTTATCTTTTAAAGATTATCTTGAAATAAATGTCCGCGCAATCCCATTATCTTTAGATGATGGGTCTAGCGGACTCAATGTTATAATGTGACACAT
>CALXNU010000104.1 GCA_944389835.1 uncultured Succinivibrionaceae bacterium | reverse complement strand
CGCGCCCTTAGCTCAGTTGGTTAGAGCATCACCTTGACATGGTGGGGGTCGGTGGTTCGAGTCCACTAGGGCGCACCATTTCCTAATTTAAACTCACCTAACCTTTTGAAACAAATTTTGCTTTTTTAGGTCCATCTTGTTTTTCTTTTGATAGCTTTTTTAGCTTATTTGGCAATTATTGTCACTAATATCA
The DNA here is from genome assembly GCA_944389835.1 of uncultured Succinivibrionaceae bacterium. Lineage (GTDB taxonomy): Bacteria > Pseudomonadota > Gammaproteobacteria > Enterobacterales > Succinivibrionaceae > Avisuccinivibrio_A. The sequence continues at coordinate 7,470 of CALXNU010000104.1, read as the reverse complement.
AAACTGACCTTTGACAAGGATAGCTATTGCTTGTAAATTAGTGCGTGTTGTTAAAGCGTTTTTACAGTCTAGCTTTTTTAGGGCTGTGTACTTTGACAATAGCAGTGAAGACTGCAGGCAAGATGGCCTGCTTTTAGCAAACAGCCTAAAAAAAGGATGATCCTGCCACAGCCTGAACACAGAGTTTGCCCATAACAATAATAACGAAAGAGGCTCTATGGACGGTAAACCTTCCGAAAAGAGGAATGCCACACAAAAACCAAAAAGAACTTTAGCATCTGCTTTTATGCAGGAGGGAGGACAGGACGCTGCTTTGCAGTGGCTAGTTGAAAGTCGTTCTTTGGTTTGTGTGTTTTTGATAACAGGTGTCAAATTTGAAGGCGTAGTTGATGCCTTTGATCAATACACTATTAGTATTACTGATATCAAACAGCGACAGCAACTTATCTACAAAGATAAGATCTCAACTTTAGCATTGAAAAAAGGGACTAATGCCCCTTTTAATTCAATTAATCTAAGTCGTGGCGAAGGCTGATCTCTTTTAGTATTAGTTAAATAAGGAGTAGGAAACAAATTCGCCGCTCCTGACAAATACGCAGTCCATACCTGCGTTCTTTGCTGCCTCGAGACCTAAAGGTCCATCTTCAAAAATGAGGCAGTCTTTTTTCTCTACCCCCAATGCTTCTTGAGCTTGAAGGAAAGTATCCGGAAAGGGTTTGTGGCGTTTGACATCGTTAGCTGATACTATCACATCTACTAAAGACTCAATATTTAAACGCTTAAGGATATCCACAGCATTCATTCTTTGTGTGCCAGAGCCGATGCCTATCTTCACGCCATTTTGTTTTGCTTTAACTAAGATCTCTAAAATTTTGGGGAAAGCTTGAACTTTATCAATGTTTTGGCGATAAAGCTCGACTTTGCGAGAGACAAACTCATCAATATCACCTACCTCATGGCCCATCTCTTTAAACATTCTTACGACATCATGACTTGAAACTCCACCATGATCATAAATAAACTTAGGATCGACCTCAAAACCGTGTTCTAAACCTACTTGTCTCCAGGCTAAAACATGCCAAGGCATTGAATCAATTAAAGTTCCATCAAGGTCAAAAATTAAAGCGCGATAGCGATTGATGGCAAGTGGGAAGCTCATAGTTTTCTCCTTTTTTAAAACTTTAAAAAATTGTACTACTTATTAAGAGTGTATTCAGAGGTCTTTTCACATAACTATTTGCTATACTTAACACAGCTTAAATTAACACTTAAAAATTATGAGTAAAATTGAAATTAATTGCGATAGTGTCATAGTAGGGGCAGGTACCGCAGGACTTGAGGCTTATAAAGTTGCCTCCACAAAAGGACTTTGTATCTTAGTTGAATCAGGACCTTTAGGGACTACAGCGCAAAGAACAGGTGATACTCCATTAACTTTACTTATAGAGGCAGGGCGTTGTGCAAGAGAGCTTTATAATATAAAACGCCATGGGGTGAACTTTTTAGGTGAATATCAATTAGACAGCTCTGGGGTAATGAATGCTTTACGATCTGTGCGCGCACGGGCGACTACGGAAGTTTTATCTTTTATGTATCGCATCCCTGAGGGGCAAAGAATTATTGGTAAAGCAAGTTTTGTTGATGAAAACACCTTGCAAGTAGACGATGAATATCTAATTCACTTTAAAACTGCGGTGATTGCCACTGGCACTTACGCTCAAGTGCCCTATCAATTACAAAACCTAAAAGGGGTTTTAACTACTGATAATTTATTTGAAGAAGACAGGCTACCTAAAGCGGTCGCCATTATTGGCGCTGGAGCCTGTGGTTTAGAGTTAGGTCAGGCTTTGTGTAATTTAGGCGTTGAAGTTGCAGTCTTTGGCATGGGACGTTTATGGCAGTTTACTGATGATGCGGTAATTCCTGTAGCTTTACAAATGCTACAAGATAGTTTCTCACTTATTATCGACAGTACCATTACGGCGATAGAGGAGACGAAAAACGGCCGTCTTGCCATTTACTATCTTGATGAAAATCGCTATGAAAATTATCTTGAGGTAGATAATGTCATCTCAACTTCAATAAGACCTCCTAAAATACAGTCGCTTAACTTAAGACAAATTGGCATTGAACTTGATAATCAAGGTTTTATTAAAGTTGATAAAAGAACCATGCAAACCTCGCTTGCACATATCTTTGCAGCAGGTGATGTGGCAGGTTTGGCTTTTAATACCCAAGTTGCAAGATTAACCGGTGAAGTGGCAGGTTTGAATGCAAGAAACTTTCCAGTTATCAAGCACTCTTTTATCAATCCTAAAATGTCTTTGACTTTAACCGATCCGGGTCTTGCAGTTTTAGGTTTATCTTTAGATGAGATGAAAGAGCGTGCCCGTGGCGGGCGTCCTTTTGTCTGCTCTGAGGTTACTTTAGATGGCGGGCGCTTTAGAATTTTAAGAAAAGAAGGTGGCATTATTAGAATGTATACCGATCTTGAAAGCCATCAACTTTTAGGCTGTGAGCTTTGCAGTACGGAAGCTGAGCATTTAGCGCATTTAATTAATCTTTGTATTAGCAAAAGACTTACGGTTGAGGAAATTGCCAAAATTCCTTGTTATCATCCATGTATTGAAGAAGCGATCCCCAAAGCTGCAAGGGCTGCTTTAAAAAGTTTAAGAAGGAAGAGTACTAATTATGTCAACTAATGAAAATTTAAAGAAAACGATTGTTTTAGCCTCAGGCAATCAAGGCAAGTTAAAAGAAATTGCCGCGATTTTAGAGCCTTTAGGTTGTACTTTGCGACTTCAAAAAGAGTTTTTTAGTGAAGAGGCGCAAGAGACGGGTTTATCTTTTATTGAAAATGCCATTATTAAAGCAAGATTTGCAAGTGAGAAAACTCATCTTCCAGCTTTAGCTGATGATTCAGGAATTTGTGTAGATGTGTTAAATGGAGCACCGGGCATTTACTCAGCTCGTTTTAGTGAAAGTGGAAATGATGAGGATAATAATCAAAAGCTTTTAAAGGCTTTGGAGAATTATCCTAATTTAAAAGACAGAAGCGCCCGCTATATCTGTGCTATTGCCTATGTAAGACATGCCGCTGATCCTACCCCATTAGTGGTTACAGCCTCCTGGGAGGGCTTTGTAGGCTTTAAGGAAGTAGGAAGTGGTGGTTTTGGTTATGATCCACTTTTTATTGTCAAAGGACGTGATCAGACGGCGGCACAATTGCCCGTGCAAGTTAAAAATTTACTTTCACACCGCGCCAAAGCTTTACTTGAGTTTGAAGCAAAGTTTGTAAAGTATGCCTAATTTAAACTCTAAGATCCCCTTAAGTCTTTATGTGCACTACCCCTTTTGCAAGCACAAATGCCCCTACTGTGATTTTTACTCGATAGTAAAACCCCATGACAGTAGGGTCGATTTAGACTATGTCACAAGGCTTATTTGCGAGTTTAAAGACTATCAAAAGTTTTTAGCAGGTAGGAAGTTTATCTCCTGCTTTTTTGGAGGTGGTACGCCTTCACTATTAAGTGTTGAGGCTTTAGAGCTTTTATTTAAAGAGATTAGCCCTTATTTTGCCAAAGATTGTGAGATTACCTTTGAGGTAAATCCTGGAACCTTAAAAAAAGATTTTCTAAAAGCGCTTAAAGATGTGGGGGTCAATCGCATCTCTTTAGGAGCGCAAAGTTTTAATGATGAAAAATTAAAAGCCCTAGGGAGAATTCACCGCGCTAAAGCCATCTTTGAGGCATTAGAGCTTATTAAAGATGATTTTAGGGTGAATTTAGATTTAATGCACGCACTGCCTTTGCAAACCCACAAGGAGGCACTAGAAGATCTAAAAACAGCAATTGATACAGGTGTGGAGCATATATCTTGGTATGAGTTAACCCTTGAGGAGGGCACGCCTTTTTATGACAAACCACCTCTTATTTATTTAGATAATGATCATAAGGCTCTTTTAGATGAAGAGGGTTTTGCGCTTTTAAAAGAAAATGGCTTTTCCCACTATGAAGTCTCAGCTTTTACAAGAAAAAGACGTTGCTTGCACAATGAAAATTATTGGCGCTTTGGCGATTACTTAGGTTTAGGTGCGGGAGCTCATGGCAAGATTAGTTTAGAAGATGGGATTTTGCGCACGCAAAATATCGATGAGGTTAAAACTTATTTAAAAGAAAAAGCACAATTTACTACTCTAACCTTTGACAATGATCTTGAAGATCTAATTTTTGAATACATGTTAAATCGCTTAAGATTATTTGAAAGATGTGAGTTTAAAGAATTACTTTTTTATTTAGGTTTAGATAATCTTCCACAAAGTCTTAACGATACTTTACATAAAGCCCAAGATTTAGGTCTAGTTCACTTAGATCCTCAAGGTTTTGAAGTAAGTCCTCGCGGTCATGAGCTTTTATCTGATTTAATGATATTATTTTTGCCATCTTAGACAAATACTTTTTACCTAAAGCTGTTATTATAGAGATAAGAATTGCAAGATAAGTTTAGAAAGTAGGGGGCTTACTATGGATAGATCTGAAATTGTTGCACAAGTGCTAAAAGATCCTCATGCGCCACAAGGTCAGCTACAAGACTCCTTAGAGGTGGCCTTATATGTGGCATTGTGCTTGACGCCAGCGAACTTAAAAGACGAGAAAAATCGTTATTTAATAGCCTCAGTGGTAAAAGATTTAGGTTTTAATGGTGAGTGCCCTCTAGATTTTAGTCGTTATCTTCAAGATTTAGTTTCAAGCGGCGCTTTGATTTTAGCAGGCGGGGAGAGCTCTCAATACTATATAAGAGCCTTTGATGCCAAACTTGTTGAAGGTAAAGTAAGTCAGCAAAACGGCGAGAGCATCATCTTTGATGACAATACCGCTTATAAAGTTATTGATGCAGTGCGTTTTATAACCATGAGAGGTGATGAAGTTGAAGCTTATCTGTCACCTTTACATCAAAAAGCATATGTCAAAGAAATTAAAAAAGCGCGCGATAAGGTTATAGGTTTTATTACACTAAATCGTGCCGTGCGAGAATATCTATCTTTTGGATATTTTTCAGAGAGCGAGAGAAAGGACGCTTTAAGTAGATTATATGAGCTTACCGTTAAGGATATGCCGCAATTTTCCTTTAAAGTGGTAGGCGTTGATGAAGAGCTTAAACTTTACAGTAATGATTTAGTCGTAGCTCAAATTGTAAATCGTACTAAAGATTATGTAAGTGTGAAGGTGGTTGAGAAAATCCAAAGTATTGACTCCATTCAAGATGCGATTTTCAAAGCCATGCTCACTTATGATATCAATCCTAAGTTTCCTTCTAACGTGCAAAGAGCAGCTAAAAGAGTCAATCGTGAGGTTTTAGAAACTGAAATTCAAGGGCGCGTGGATTTAAGAGATTTACCATTAGTGACCATTGATGGTGAAGATGCTCGTGACTTTGATGATGCGGTATACGTGAAAAAAGGTCGTACAGGCTATACCCTCTATGTGGCAATTGCCGATGTTTCCTATTATGTACGTCCTGGTACTTTGCTTGATAAAGAGGCTTTAAATCGTACTACTTCAGTTTACTTCCCGTACTTTGTAGCCCCGATGCTCCCGGTTGAATTATCAAATGGGATCTGCTCTTTAAATCCTAATGTCGACAGACTTTGTATGGTTTGTGAGCTTGGCATTAATCGTCAAGGTGAAATTAAAGCCTATAAGTTCTATCCTGCGGTGATGAAATCCCATGGACGTTTAACCTACACTGAAGCCTATGAGATGATCTTTGAGGGGACTACCCCACAAGAGGAACATCAAGCTTTAATTGAGGATCTCAAACGTTTACATGAGCTTTATTTATGCCTTAAAAAGGCACGTGAAAAGCGCGGGGCCATTGATTTAGAAGGTGATGAGGTAACCTTTACCTTTGATGGTAATCTACAAGTTGATGGTATCGTGCCACAAGTGCGCAATGATGCGCATATGCTCATTGAAGAGTGCATGATTGCAGCTAATATTGCCGCTGCAAAATTTGTAAGTGAACATGGCTTTGAGACCTTGTATCGTGTGCATGCAAAGCCTTCTGATAAAAAGCTTGAGGATTTGCGCAATTTCTTAGCTTTAAGTGGCTTTAGATACAATCTAAGCGACAGTCCAACACCTCAAGAATATGCCAAGATTTCACAACTTGCCAAAGACAGAGAAGATGCGCCTTTAATCTCTATGATGCTCCTTCGCAGTATGTCAAAGGCCGTCTATTCACCAAATAATATCGGGCATTTTGGTTTAGCTTTAGATTTCTATGCCCACTTTACCTCACCTATTCGCCGCTACCCGGATTTACAAATCCACAGGGTCATCAAATATATCCTAGAGCAAGAGCAGACTCGTCACTGGGGTAAGATTGGCTCCATGCGCTATAGTAAAGAAGAGCTTACAGTTTTAGGTGATCGCTGCTCGGATAAAGAAGTGGCTGCCACACAAGCTGAATATGATGTGGATAATGCTCTTAAGTGCATGTACCTGCAAAGAAGAATTGGCGATGTGGTAGATGGTATGGTAACTGCCACCGCTTCATTTGGTGTGTTTGTCAATTTAATTGATTTTCACATCGATGGCATGATCTTCATAGGCGATCTTGAATTTTTAGGAAATCAAGAATTACAACCTGGAGATAAAATTAAAGTTAAGATTGTCTCAGTTGATGTGGCAACCCATAAGATTGGCCTCTTTTATGAAGGCAGGATAAAAAGAAGAAGAGGTACTAAGAAAGCAGAAGGCGAAGCTTTAAATAGTGAAATTAAAAAAGCGCCTAAGGCAATTTCTAATAATTTGCCAACGGTTGCTCAAAAAGAAGAGCTTATAAGACGCAATAGTCTTTTAGGGCGTAAATATGATCATCTGATGGAGCCTTCAGAGGAATTAGCGGCAGTTTTAAATCAAAGAGCTCAAAAAAATGATGAGAATTTTATAAAACAGCGTGAGACTCAAGAGCTTAAAAAAGCTTCTAAAAAGAAAAAGGAAGTTAAAGAAAAACCTGTTGAGACTCAAGTTGTAGATGAGTCTTCAAAAAGTGAGGTGGTAGAGAATAGTCTTTATCCTCTGCAAGCCTTCTTAGAGCTTTGGGATAAGAAAAAAGGTGGCAATAAGTCTTCTCAAAAGCCAATTGAGATGACTTTAGGTCAGCAGAATCTGCCTAAAGCTCAAGAAAATGGAAAAGAGCTTTCTAAGTCACAAAAAAAGCGCCTTAAGAAAAAGCAACGTCGGGATAAAACTCGTTTATCAAGACTTATGCAAAAAGATAAACAGCGTAAAAAATAGGCAGATTTTTTGTTAAGATAAGGCACCTTTTGGTGCCTTTGTAAGTGTGCGCGGCATGCACGCAATCCAATGGGTGAAAGTCCCTGGACCATCTGTACAGAGCAAGGTCGAAGTCCAACACAAGGTGGATGCTGTGAAGCATTGGCTGAAAGAAGTGTGAAGGCATGAC
>CALXNU010000103.1 GCA_944389835.1 uncultured Succinivibrionaceae bacterium | reverse complement strand
AAACTCACTGATCCAAGGTTAAGAATTTAAGTGATCCAAGGCTAAGAGACTACGATCCATATACTAAGAAAATTCAATTTAACCAAAATCAAAAATTAACTTATTAAGATAATAAAAACTTATACTAAACTTACCTTACTTTTATTAATAAATAGCTTCAAATTGTGACACGAACAAAAGTTAAAGTTATGACAATTTTGATAAGCTAGACGCAAGATATTGCAAGAGGCAAAAGCACAAAACTCTTCAAACTAAATAGTAAACACTATTCGCACCATATTTAATGCAAACTTAAATTAACCCTTCTGACTCGATCCAATCATATAAGAATTCACAAGCTTCTAACAAAAAGCGCCGAAAGACTTTTAATAAATCTTCGGCGCTAAGCAGTGAATTGTATCTCTTACAATTCACAACTTTCAGTTGTAAAGCTTAAACACAAAGCCTTTGCCTTTTAATTTAAGCTTTCAATGGCCCAAAATGCCCCAAAACCTCTGTTGCCATTACCGGATTGTGCTTTTTTTGTAGGTGCGAGGTTTTCCCAAGTGGCTTTGCCACCCCTACAGTCATTTTACGCAAAAACCGCATAAAAAAGCCATTTTTGTGCCAAAAACTTAAGCTTGATCGCAACTTTTTGCAAAGCGCAAACTAGCCTTTAAACCATGGCGTTCACCTTTATCATCTATAACATTCTCCAAGGTTAAAATCGCCCCCAATTTTTGAGCTTGAGCTTTAGCAATTGAAAGTCCAAGGCCCGTTCCCTCAATTTCAGAGGTATCACCTTTGACTCGATAAAAAGGCTCAAAGACGTGTTCTAAATACTCCTCATCAATGCCCGGACCATTGTCTTGCACGATAATTGTAAGATCGTGTGAAGTATCCTCAACCTTTAAATCTACTTGACCACATGCCGGGGTGTATTTAAGTGCATTTGAAACTAAATTGCTTAAAATCCCCTTTAGCGCATGATAATCGCTTACAAGTTGATAATCACATGGTCCATCAATACCAAAATCAAGATCTTTTTCATCTGCGATAAGGCTTAGATCATCAATTAAATTTAAAAAGAGCTCTTTTAAGTTAATCTCTTGCTTTTGGGCAATTAAGTTTTCATCTTGTGCACGAGCTAAATTCAAAAGCGAAGTCATAAGCTCCTTTTCACGCACAATACCCTTTTGCAATTGAATAAGCTTCTCGCGAGCTTTAGGCGGTAAATCCTCTTCTAATAAGTTTTCAGCCTGCAACGATAACGCAGTCAGCGGGGTGCGCATCTCATGTGCCGCATCAGCAATAAAGCGTCTTTTCATCTCGACACTGTCTTTAATTCTTTGCAAAAGACGGTTAATTGCCTGAATGAAGCCATCAACTTCAGAGGGGATCTTCCTATCAATTTCCACGGCGCTTAGATCATCAATAGGACGCTTATCAATCTTTTTTGCGCTCTTATTTAAAGATCTAAACATCAAATTAACAAAGACAATCACCAAAGGAATATAAATGCCTAAGACCACCAAAAATTGAGTCAAAGAGGTTTTAAAAGCCCTTGAGGATAGATGCATAGCAGAGCTTAAAGGGCGGGCGACTACAAAGCGCTGACCATCAATTTTTGTGCCCACAAAAACGCGCACTCTCTTATCTGAGATGATGACATTATAAAAGCCATCTTCAATGCTTAAAGGCAAGAAAAGATTATCACGCGCTCTACCAATTAGAGGGGCAATTACGATATCAAAGTCATGGCGAGTTAGATCTTCAAGCGAAGGGATATTTTCATTTTGCAGATCTTGAGCACCTCTGCCCCGTCCCATACCAAGGCCTCTACCCATGCCACGAGGAGTGGTAATAATAACGCTGCGACCTGAGGGGGTTTGCACTCTGGCAAAAACGCGCTCGTGCAAATGACGAGGCCCCTCCCAACGGCGAGGAATTAGCATGTCATAGTTAATGACGATAGCTGCAATTTGGCTTAATTCTTCATCTACAAACTCTTGAGCTTCATTTAACATGGTACGATAAGACCAAAAGCTAGTGGTAATCGCACCAATTAAACCTAAGACACAAAAGATTATCGTAAGCCTGAAGCTTAAAGAGCGCGTTATGCTCCTTTTTGAACCTTCCACCCCGCACCTCTAACATTTTTAATCATGCTCTGTCCAATTTTCTTTCTTAAGGTGTGGATGATGTATTCAACCGCATTGCTTTCTATTTCATCATCAAAGCTATAAATACGATCTTCAAGGGCTTCGCGAGATAAGACTGTGCCAGGGCGCAACATTAAAGCCTCAAGCAAGGCAAACTCTCGAGAGGTTAAGGTTACGGGACTGAAACTTCCATCCTCACCTTTAACAGTTACCTCACGAGTTGTTGGATCTAAGGTTAAAAGGCCATTAGTTAATTTAGCATCACCGCCTTGACTACCACGACGGGTTACAGCGCGAATTCTAGCCTTAAGCTCAGATAAATCAAAAGGCTTTACCACATAATCATCAGCGCCTTTATCTAAACCTCCCACCCTATCATCTAAGCCATCACGGGCAGTTAAAATGATAATTGGAGTGGTAAGTTTTTCTTTGCGCCAGAGGGTCAACAGACTTACCCCATCAATGCCAGGTAAACCTAAATCTAAGAGAATGCAATCATAGGGTGCATCAAAAGGTGCATAGCGGGCATCATTACCATTTTTCAGCCAATCTACAGCATGGGAGGCGTGAGTTAAGCCGCTTACGATAGCCTCTCCTATCATGGCATCATCTTCAACTAATAAAATCCGCATAAGACCTCCTGAAAATTGAGTTTAGACTTAGTATGTCCGTTTTTTCTTAGCAAACGCTTAGAGTTTATTATTTTTGATGTTCGCGTCAACCTAGAAAATGAGGAAAGCGCTATTGGTTCTAGCTGCATGAGGTCCTCATAAACTTCAAGATTATAATCCCAAAGGGCAACCCATTTCAGAACATTGATCGCTTAAGATCAGGTAACGGCGTCTTTCTTATCAGTATAATAATGGTAATATCGAATTTACTGATTTTATTGACTATCACTGAGAGGTATTACATATGCCGATGTACGATCCTCCGCATCCTGGTGGTGTGCTTGAGTCATGTTTTATTGATAAAAAAGCCATAGAGGAAGCTATTGTCACAACGGGGATCCCTCGTAATATTTTTTGGGGTATTATTCATGGGCAAAACAGAATTACTCCAGAAATAGCATTTATGCTGGCAAAAGCTCTACCGCTTCACAGTCCATCATTTTGGATTAATATTCAGGCAGATTATGACAAGTGGCAGGCGACCCATACATAATATATGATGGCAGGAAAAGGTTCTGCAAAAATTCAGTGATGGTACAAACATAGCCCAGTAGGGAATATATCACCTACCGGCACTTCGATCTGAATAGGTTAAATTTATTTAATAATTTGCGGCAGATAAGTTGCAAAATTGGTCATGCCATGATCACCACCACCTTGAATATCTATATGGCAGCCTTTATAAAACTTCACAGCCTTTAAATAATCTAGGACCTCATCGCCATCTTGCAAATAAACCATCAGCGACTCTTTGTTTAAGACAATTTTTTCATCTAAGCTTTTTAAAGTCTCGATCATAGGCTCTATGAGGGTGAACTTTCGACCGGTTACTGGATTTTCATGATCGCCAATTAAATCCCGGAAATACTCTTGTGGATGGACACAGGGGTTTAACAGCACGGCTTTAAAGTTATAGATTGAGTGAAATAAAGTTGCAAAAAAGCCCCCCATGGAGCTTCCTATCACCAAAAAGTCTTGTCCTTGTTTTGCCTTGAAGTAGGCGTCTAAATAATTGTACGCCTCAAGTGGCAGATCTGGATAATCTGGAGCTTCAAAGCTGTCGTTAATTTGGTGATCTTGTAGATAATTTTTAATTAAAGTGGCTTTAAAGGCTGTAGGACCTGATAAAAAGCCATGCAGATAGATATACTGCATTCCCTACCTCTAATTAATAGCCTCCAACTCCTGTATCAGGTATAAACCTGCCTTTAGGTAGGCGGCAGACTTCAGTTTGAATGGTGCCATCAATATTTAAAGTTAAATAGCGCCATCCTGGCCCCTGTAAATCTAAGGAGAAATTATGCGATAAAGGCTCAAATTGAATTGAGGTTGAAGGCGATGAAATATAACGAATGCGCCCATGGTATTTATCGTATTCTTGATGGACGTGACCTGAGAGCACAAGTTTTACATTATTAAGACGTGCCACAAAGGCGTTAAATTCGTCCTGATTGTGCATAGTTTGAGTATCAAGCCATCTACTGCCAACTAAAATTGGTAAATGATGAACACAAACTACGGTGTGCAAATGCGGATTTTGCTCACAGCACTGTTGTAAAAATTGCATTTCCTCGCGTTGCACCCAACCATGAGGTACGGCATAAACTTCAGAGTTTAAAAACACAAATTGCCAATTGCCACAGATTAAATGCCGCTCAGTATGTACCCCAAAACGATTGAAGAGCCGATACATTAAAGGCCCGTCATCATGATTTCCAGGTACAAAATAAACCGGTACACCAAGTAAGGATATCATATGGGCAAAACGCTGATAGGACTCTGCACTATAATCTTGAGAGATATCGCCTGTCATTAAGACAAAATCAAAAGGCATGCCTTGATTGATAATAGTCTCAAGGACTGCTTTAAAACTCTCCGCAGTTTTAACACCTAAAAGCACCCCGTTCTCTTCAGCGAAAAGATGGGTGTCCGTAAGCTGCAGGACACTAATTTGCCCTGAAGTGCACCCTGGCTTTAAGAACGAAGTTTCCATATGAATTTTTAACCTAAAAAACCTTAAATAACATTAACTTTATTTTATAGATTTACATCTTTAAAATCAGTTAAGCACATGGCAAAAACAACAAAAAATTAAATATTTTTCTAAAATTAAGAAGCAGGTCACGACTTATTTTTAACTTTAGAAAATAAAAGCAAATTTTAATGATCTTTGACAAATTAGCAAATTTTAATCTCAAAACTTTGATTAAACGCACAAAATTGAGTGAAAAATCTAATTGTACGATAGGTTAATTAAATAGATGTATTATCTTTTTATATGGATAAAGTGCCGTTGATTGCGTGTTTTATAAATTATCTATAACTTTAGTCTTTATCTTAGTGGGTGCAAAATTATTGCACCCGCACAAATTTTAAAACCGTCTATGCCTTGTACTTTGCAAGGTTTAACTGCAAGTGCATAAGCCCAATTAAAGCGGCTGCATTATTAATGCGCCCGGTTCTAACCAGCTCAAATGCCTCCTCTGATTTAACCTTGAAAATGCGCAAATCTTCATTTTCAATGGCCAAACCACCATGATTGCCGATATGTGAGGCATCAACTAAAGCAACATATAAAGTCAATCGCTCTGAAACACCACCTGGGCTTGGGTAAACGGCATTAATGTAATGAAAGTTTTCCTCTGGAACCTCAAGGCCTGCCTCTTCTTTAAGCTCGCGCTTGGCTGCCTCAATTTCAGTTTCACCCTCATCGATCATGCCAGCTACTATCTCAAATAACCACGGAGTTAGAGGATCTTTTAAGGCACCGGGACGGAATTGCTCAATTAACACCACTTCATCACTTTTTGAATCATACGGCAAAATTGCTACCGCATCCTGATCACGCTCAAAGATCTCCCGCGCTAATTTTTTAGTCTCACCACCATCAAAGGTCTTATAAGAAACAATATATTCATCTAACGCAAAATGCTTTTTAAAAAGACGTGTTTTTTCATGAACGGTAACATCTTTTATTGTAAATCTAGGTGGCATCAACACCTTTTTATTATCCATCATAGACACCTTAGGTTAAGCTCTTAAACTGACTGTTTATTATACTCGTACTATGGTTTTCTACATTCATGATGGCGAAAATCTTCTAACATTTGAGGCTATAATCTAAGGCAAATTATAGAGGGTTAAACTATGAATAAGATTTTACTTAAAGATGCAACACTAGTTACTGAAAATAGAATTGTAAGAGGCGATCTTTTAATTGAAAATGATCGCATTGCCAAAATTGGTGGCACTATCAACGACAGCGCAGATATTGTTCTAGACTGCCATGAGCTTATGGTACTGCCGGGTTTAATTGATGCTCATGTGCATTTTCGTGAGCCTGGCATGGAGCAAAAGGGCACCATCTACTCTGAAAGCCGTGCCGCAGTTTTAGGCGGTGTCACAACCTACTTTGAAATGCCAAACACCAACCCTCCAACTACCAATAAAGAAGCTTTAGAGCAAAAACGGCAAATTGCAGCTAAAAATAGTCTTGCAAACTATGCCTTTTATTTAGGTGCAAGTGGCGATAATTTAGATGAAATCAAAAATGCCGATATAAACTCCATTGCAGGCATTAAGGTCTACATGGGATCTACTACCGGATCTTTATTAGTTGATAAAGAAGATGCACTTTATAAAACCTTTGAAAGTGCCCCTTGCCTTATCGCCACTCACTGTGAAGATAGCGCCATCATCAACAAAAATTTAGCTAAAGCTAGAGAAACTTATGGCGACGATATACCATTTGCCCTACATGGCATGATCAGAAGTCGTGAGGCTTGCTATAAATCAAGCTCAATTGCTGTAGCTATGGCCTTGGAGACGCAAAAGAAATTACACATCATGCACATCTCAACTAAAGACGAGGTGAATCTCTTAAGTGCCCTAAAACAAGATCCTAAGGCTTCAACGCTCATCTCAGGTGAGGCCACCATCCCACATCTTTTCTTCTCAGAAAGTCAGTATGTCAGCTTACAAGGCTTTTTAAAGTGTAATCCTGCCGTAAAAACAGAGGCTGACAGACGCGCCATAGTAAGAGCTGTAAAAAATGGACTTTTAAGTACTATAGGCACCGATCATGCCCCTCATGAGCTAAGCGCAAAAATTGGGCCGTACACTAAGGTGGCATCTGGGCTCCCATCCGTGCAATATTCCCTCCTCGCCCTCCTCGATCTTTGGAAGCGTCGAGAATTAACCTTAGAGGAATTAGTGCGAGCAAGCTCCACTAACGTTGCAAAACTCTATCAAGTTAAAGATCGTGGCCTCATCAAAGAGGGATACATCGCTGACCTGGCAATTGTGAACCTAACCGCAAATCATCAGGTAACTAATGAAGATATTGCATCCTCATGTCAGTGGTCGCCCTTTAGTGGTTACTCGTTTAGTTCTAGTGTTGTACACACTATTGTAAGTGGTAATTTAGTGGTACAGAATGGAAAAATTGTCAGCGATACGGTAGGACAAGCAGTGTTATTTGATAGAGGTTAATAATTAGGTTTAGAAAAAATCCCCGCTAGTGCGGGGTACATGTTCACAACTACCAAATCGGCAAAGAATCCCTCGGTTCATCCCCACGCATGTGGGGTACATTGGTTAATAGTGTTGTCCTGAAGAGTTGCGTACGGTTCATCCCCACGCATGTGGGGTACATCAAAACCCTCATTTAACGTAAACTCTACTCTACGGTTCATCCCCACGCATGTGGGGTACATGGTGCCAATGGCAGCACCGGCGGCCTCAGCGCCGCAGTTCATCCCCTCGCATGTGGGGTACATTAAATCTTCAATTAACAAGCTCGCTTTAAATTCCGGTTCATCCCCACGCATGTGGGGTACATTGAATAAAGGGCAAGCGTGTCTCCCCTATAACCTTAGCTACCACTTAGTCTAGGCCTTCCCATAACACCCCTTAAATCTTATCTAGCCATT
>CALXNU010000102.1 GCA_944389835.1 uncultured Succinivibrionaceae bacterium | reverse complement strand
CGATATTCTTTTTAATGTGGCAATTGAATTGTCAGATGACAGTTCAAATCCACAAAAAGAAGCTTTATTTTCTCTTGAAGATCTACAAAAAGCGCTACAAAAGCCTGTGTTTTCATTATATGTGGGAAGACGCTCCTGCCCTTTGTGTCTACCTCCTAACCCTCAAATACTTGAGGCTCAAGATTTAGTTCAAGCATTTCAAGCTTATTTTGCCAAATATCAAGTGCAAGATGATTTGATTAAAAGACTTTTACATCTTGATAATGCTAATACTTTAAAGTCCTCAAGACCTTCTCAGGTTTTTGATAATAAATCTTCTAAGAGCAAAAAGCTTACCGCAACTTGTTTGTGGGTAGGAGACAGTGGAGTCTCTAATATTGAGAACTTTCAAACTACAGGCAAAAGATCTTGTCTTATAAATAGTAAAACACGATCTTTCTCCCTTGTGCCCATAAGTTCAGCGCCAATACAGCTTGAGGTATAAGATGTTTTTTACAAGACTTAGAATTTGCTTCGCCAAATTAGATAATAACCTTAAAGCGCAGTTTATCTATAAAGATCGCGAATATTACTTCCATCAGCTAGTCTGGCAATTTTTTACGCAAGAAACCAAGCGCAATTTCTTATACCGCGTAAGACAAACCTTGCCACAACTTACTCAAAGTCACAGCGATTTTGAGATTTATGTGTTATCTAAAAATGCACCTTTGCCTTTAAATCTAAGTGGGGTAAGTCTTGATACCAAGGCTTTTAATCCTCACTTTGTTCAAAATCAAATCTTAAGCTTTGACTTACGCGTAGCCCCAAAAGTACACGATCGAAGTCAAGGTCTAGATAACAGTAAAAGACGCGGTAAAACTTACGGCCTCTTTTTAAAGTGCAAAAAGCAAAATCCAGATCTTGATTCCAGATCTTTGCAAGATCTTTGTGCAGTGGAGCTTGATAAATGGCTACAAAGACAAGGTGAGCGCGGAGGCTTTAAGTTTGTAGACTATTATTTAGATGATCAAGCCTCACACGCCATAAGCAAGAATTCATCAAGAGAGTTAAATGCAGCTTTATTAAAATTTAACTCACTTGATCTTAAAGGAGTACTGCAAATAAAAGATCCTCTTAAATTTTCCGAGCAACTTTTATTTGGCTTTGGTGCACAAAAGTCCTTTGGTTGTGGCTTAATGCTACTTAGCAAACTTTAAAACTTATAAAGGGCTTTTTACTTAAGCTTTATTGCTACAAAATTACTTATGGCTTTATGCCATAAGTTTCTTCTCAAACCACCTAATTAATACAACTTTCACTCACTTTTAATTAAACTTGTAATTTTAATTTATAAAAATCCAGCTTACAAGACTTAGTATAATAAATAAAAATTTAACCCTTTTAGTTAAAAATTATTAATAATCAAATTATTGAATTTTAAAAATACACTTTACTAATCTTACATACTAGATTTTTCATACAAGTTTTTTAATTTTTATTAAAAATTTGTGATCTAATTCAAAATTATTTACATGATCAAGATCACAAATTCATGCTATTTTTTACTAGCATTGCGGGGCAGGTCAAACTTTTAACAGAAAATTGATGATCATTTATCATAAATTCTTAATAATTACGACAACATTTGAGCATTTAGGCTTATAAATTTATACAACAATCTATCTTTCTGGAGTTTAAGCATGAAAACTAAAACCTTTTTAGGCTCTGTTTTAGGTGTAGCAGTAGCCGCTATGATGACCGCAAGTGCCGCCTTTGCAGATGACACTGTAACCTTACGTTTTGCTAATGTTACCAATCAGCCATCAAAAGACGCCGCTCAAGTCTTAATCGACGTTGCCAACAAAGAATCAGGTGGCAAATTGGTAATTAAGCACTTCCCTGACAATATGTTAGGTGACGATCGCGTAGTAACCGAGTCCACCATTTTAGGTGATATTGACATGGTACAAACTATGCCATCAACCTTAGCCTCCATGATCCCAGATCTTTACGTGTGGGATGCTCCATTTTTATTCAACACTATTGATGATGCCTGGAGATGCTTAGATGGTGAGTTAGGTCATGCCATTAATGATCAAGTAGAAAGCAAGGGCTTAAAGTACTTAGCCGCTTTGGAAAATGGCTTCCGTCACTACACCAATAATAAGGTTGCAGTTAAGGTTCCAGCCGATGTTGCAGGTCAAAAGTTACGTGTAATCGAGTCTGAAATTCAGATTGCTATGTGGCGCGCCTGGGGTGCTAACCCAACTCCAATGGCATTTACTGAGGTTCTTTCAGCTTTGCAACAAGGCACCATTGATGCCCAAGAGAATCCTCTTTCAATTATTGACTCCAACAAGCTCTATGAGGTTCAAAAGTATATTTCTTTAACTGGTCACGTGTTTAGTCCACATATCCTCTACATTAACAAAGCCCGTTACGACTCCTTAGAGCCTGAAATTCAACAAGCTTTAGATAAAGCAGTTGCTGCTTACCAAAAAGCTCAACGCGAGAGAGCTGTCGAATTAAATGCTTTATCTGAGAAGAAGTTTGCTGATGCTGGCTGTGAAGTAATCCACGTAACCGATGCAGAGAAGGCCGAGTGGCGTAAAGTTGCAACCGATGCCAAGGTTTACGATCTCGTTCGTGAGAAGATGGAGCACCCTGAGTATCTCGACAAGATCATCAATGGTGAATACTAAGCTTTAAAACATAACAACAAAACCTCATTTAGGATTAAAAAGTGGTCGTAAGGCCACTTTTTAGGACACGTCTGTCTTAGGATTTCTAATATGAAATTACTCAAATTGCTAGATGATAAATTAGAGATGTTCATCTGCATTACCTTGATGTCAATTTTCACCATCTTACTTGGTGTACAAGTCTTCATGCGTTATGTTGCAGGTGCCTCCCTCTCTTGGTCAGAGGAATTAGCCCGTTACATGTTCGTCTGGCTTGTATACATTGGCATTAGCTATGGTGCAAAAGTTATGCGCCACATTAAAATTGATGCAGGCCTTTATCTTTTCCCCAAAGCCATTCGCCGTCACGTGGTAATTTTAGGCGACATCATTTTCTTAATCTTTTCTTTAGTTATCGTATACTATGCCTGGGGCTTAGTAGTACGTCAGTATACTTTAGGACAGCTTTCCCCTGCCATGCAGCTTCCAATGTGGATTGTTTATTTAGCTCCATGTGTAGGTTTTGGTCTTACTGCTATTCGCGAGATCCAAACCATCATTTATAGAGTTAAACATCTAAATGATCCTTTTGAAGATCCAGCTGAGCCTGATCTTGAAAACCTTTAGGCTTAGGAGATAAATATGGTAGGCTTAACACTTTTAATTGCCTTAGTCGTTTTACTGATTGTAAACGTACCTGTAGGTATTGCCCTAGGTGTCGCTAGTATGTTCGCACTCCTAGTTGGCGATACCTTAAGCTTGACTTCAATTCCTCAAGCTTTAATTACAAGCTGCGACTCATTCCCAATCTTAGCCATTCCGCTCTTTATTTTAGCAGGCGATTTAATGGGCGCAGGTGGTGTCTCAAGTCGCATCTTGAGTGTTTGCAATGTGTTCTTTGGACGCATCACCGGCGGTTTGGCCATCGTGACCGTCATTGTCTGCATGTTCTTTGCAGCAGTCTCAGGCTCTGGTCCTGCAACGGTTGCAGCTGTTGGTACCATGGTAATTCCAACCATGTTAAAACTTGGCTACGACAAGTCATTCGTGCTTGCCTTAGTCGCTTGTGCAGGTTCCATTGGCGTTATCATTCCACCATCCATTCCAATGGTAATTTACGGTGTGTCAACTGGAAGCTCTGTGACCTCCCTTTTCATGGGTGGATTTATCCCAGGACTTTTAGTGGGCTTTGCTTTAATCGGTTACTGCTACTATTTTAGTAAAAAGCACGGCTACACTGGCACAAAAGAGCCTTTTGATGGTAAAAAGGCTTGGGATGCCGTATGGGAAGCTAAGTGGGCATTAATTAACCCAGTAATTATCTTAGGTGGTATTTATGCAGGTGTCTTCACTCCAACTGAAGCTGCCGCAGTAGCTGCCATTTATGCCTATGTTTGCGGTACCTTTATTTACCGCGAATTACCAATGAAAAAGCTAATTAAAGCCATTAGCACCTCTTGCTCCACCACTGCCACCACCATGGTGATCTTAGGTTGTGCTACTGCCTTTACTAAGATCATTACCATTGAGCAAATTCCAGCCATGGTAACGCAGATGATGATGACAGTATCTGAAAGCCCTGTGGTAATCTTGATCCTCATCAACATCTTACTCTTAATTGTTGGTTGCTTCATGGATACCACACCTGCAATCTTAGTGTTGGCTCCAATCCTTTTACCAGTTGCCAAGGCCATCGGATTAGATCCAATCCACTTTGGTTTGATCATGGTTGTAAACTTAGCAATTGGCTTTATTACACCGCCGCTTGGTATCAACCTCTTCGTGGCCTCAAGAATTTCCGACTCTCCAATGGAAGTTATTCTAAAGGGTATCGTACCATTTATTCTGGTAATGTTGTGCTGCTTAACGCTTATCACCTTCATTCCAGATCTCGTAATGTTCTTACCGAACCTTATGAAGTAACTTAGGACTTATACAAAGCTCCTTAAAATTAGAGATCTATCCGGTAGCAGGCAAAACCTGCTACTTTTTTATTTGCAAAGCACCATCCTTTAAAGTAAAAATAAACTCAAAACTGTGAATAAAATAGGTTACATGGTCCACATAGTCGACATGGAAATAGCTAAATTAACAAAGACAGCCTTTTTAAAAATAAGTTATGTCAGATAGCCTGTGTGTCAAAGCTTGTCAGCACAAACATATACCTTTAAAGCTAAAAATCCTTAATTTTGTACTCAAACTTTATTGTTTTTGAAGTTTTTTCTAGAAAAAGTTCAAAATATATCAATAAAATATTTACTTTTGTTAAAAAGAATTGTTTGAGTTTGAAAATATTTTTAAGACAACTTTTTATTAGACTAGACGAAGTTTTTGATTTTTAAATTAACTTTTTGAAAAACAAAATAAAATACCATACAGAAAAGCATTTATTTCATACAACTTGTATTAAGTTGTAGGTTCGTATAAAAACTAGATCTATATCACACAAATATAAAATTTAATTATTTGTATTGTGCAATAGCTCAAACTTTTAGGAGTTCAATGATGACTTCCTATCAAAATCCTTTAATAATTACGACAGTTTTTAAGCACTCAAAGTGCTACAAATTATAAAAACAAACTAAATACTGGAGTTCAAGCATGAAAACTAAAACCTTTTTAAGCTCTGTGTTAGGTGTAGCAGTAGCCGCTGTCATGACTGCAAGTGCCGCTTTTGCAGATGACACTGTAACCTTACGTTTTGCTAATGTTACCAATCAACCATCAAAAGACGCCGCTCAAGTCTTAATTGACGTTGCCAACAAAGAATCAGGTGGCAAATTAATCATTAAGCACTTCCCTGACAATATGTTAGGTGACGATCGCGTAGTAACCGAGTCCACCATTTTAGGCGATATTGACATGGTACAAACTATGCCATCAACCTTAGCCTCCATGATTCCAGATCTTTACGTGTGGGATGCTCCATTTTTATTCAACACTGCTGATGATGCCTGGAGATGTTTAGATGGTGAGTTAGGTCATGCCATCAACGATCAAGTAGAAAGCAAGGGCTTGAAGTACTTAGCAGCTTTGGAAAATGGCTTCCGTCACTACACCAATAATAAGGTTGCAGTAAAGGTTCCAGCCGATGTTGCAGGTCAAAAGTTACGTGTAATCGAGTCTGAAATTCAGATTGCTATGTGGCGCGCCTGGGGTGCTAACCCAACCCCAATGGCATTTACTGAGGTCCTTTCAGCCTTACAACAAGGCACCATTGATGCCCAAGAGAACCCACTTTCAATTATTGACTCCAACAAGCTCTATGAGGTTCAACACTATATTTCCTTAACAGGTCACGTGTTTAGTCCACACATCCTCTACATTAACAAAGCCCGTTACGACAGCTTAGAGCCTGAAATTCAACAAGCTTTAGATAAGGCTGTTGCTGCTTATCAAAAGGCTCAACGTGAGAGAGCTGTTGAGTTAAATGCTTTATCTGAGAAGAAGTTTACTGACGCAGGCTGTGAAGTTATCCAAGTCTCTGATGAAGATAAAGCCCAATGGCGTAAAGTTGCAACCGATGCTAAGGTCTATGATTTAGTTCGCGAAAAGATGGATCACCCAGAGTATCTTGACAAGATCATCAAAGGCGAATACTAATCTTCTTAAACATAAGAAACCTCATTAGTTCTAAAAAGTGGTCTTATAGGCCACTTTTTTGAGAAAACACATCTATCTTTAGGATTTACTTATCATGAAATTATTAAAACTTCTAGATGATAAGCTTGAGATGTTCTTTTGCATCACCTTAATGAGCATCTTTACTATTGTTTTAGGAGTTCAGGTGTTCATGCGCTATGTGATGGGTGCCTCCCTCTCTTGGTCAGAGGAATTAGCCCGCTACATGTTCGTCTGGCTCGTTTACATTGGTATTAGCTACGGTGCAAAGGTCATGCGCCACATTAAAATCGATGCAGGCCTTTATCTTTTTCCAAAAGCCATTCGCCGTCATGTGGTAATTTTAGGCGACATTATTTTCTTAATTTTCTCAGTTGTTATCGTCTATTATGCCTGGGGTTTGGTTGTACGTCAGTACACCTTAGGTCAACTTTCCCCTGCCATGCAACTTCCAATGTGGATCGTTTATTTAGCTCCATGTGTAGGTTTTGGTTTAACTGCCATTCGTGAAGTGCAAACCATTATCTATCGCATCAAACATTTAAATGATCCTTATGAAGATCCAGCTGAGCCTGATCTTAACAACTTATAGGCTTAGGAGATAAATATGGTAGGTTTAACACTTTTAATCGCGCTAGTAGTTTTACTTATTGTAAACGTACCAGTTGGTATTGCCTTGGGCGTGGCAAGTATGTTTGCCCTCATGGTTGGCGATACCTTAAGCTTGACTTCAATTCCTCAAGCTTTAATTACAAGCTGTGATTCATTCCCAATTTTAGCCATTCCGCTCTTTATTTTAGCAGGCGATTTAATGGGCGCAGGCGGTGTTTCTCGCCGTATCTTAGACGTCTGCAACGTTTTCTTTGGACGCATCACCGGCGGCTTAAGCATCGTGACCGTGCTGGTCTGCATGTTCTTTGCAGCAGTCTCAGGCTCAGGTCCTGCAACAGTTGCAGCCGTTGGTACCATGGTAATTCCAACCATGCTGAAAATGGGCTATGACAAGTCATTTGTGCTTGCCTTAGTCGCTTGTGCAGGTTCCATCGGCGTTATCATTCCACCATCAATTCCAATGGTAATTTATGGTGTATCAACTGGAAGCTCTGTTACCTCCATGTTCATGGGAGGCTTTATTCCAGGCCTTTTGGTAGGCTTTGCCTTAATTGGCTACTGCTATTACTTTAGTAAAAAGCATGGCTATACAGGAAATAAAGAACCATTTGATGGCAAGAAAGCATGGGCGGCAACTTGGGAAGCTAAGTGGGCATTAATTAACCCAGTTATCATTTTAGGTGGTATTTATGCAGGTATCTTCACTCCAACAGAAGCTGCTGCCGTAGCTGCCATTTATGCTTATATCTGCGGTGCTTTCATCTATCACGAGCTTCCTGTTAAAAAGTTAATTAAAGCCATCAGCACCTCTTGCTCCACCACTGCCACCACCATGGTGATCTTAGGTTGTGCTACTGCCTTTACTAAGATCATTACCAT
>CALXNU010000101.1 GCA_944389835.1 uncultured Succinivibrionaceae bacterium | reverse complement strand
GAACAATTAAAGCGCTTTGATACTCTATCACCTGCAGATCAAGAGCGTCTAAAGGACAACATTAAAGTAGAAAACGGTATCAAGGTGGCAGTCATTGATCTTTACGATCCTCTGTATGAAGGTCCATTTGACAAGCTTGATTTATCTGGACTTAGTATCATTGACTATAAGCTTAAATGCTTAAATTCAGCAAAGCTTACTCGTCAAGAGGCAGCTGAAATTATGAAAAAGATAGAAGAGCGTGGACGAGGTCCTAAAGGTACAGCACAAAATGCAGCACCTACTTTACAAGATAAAAACTAAGCAGCACCGCATCTTAAGCGGTGCCAGGCGAGAGGCTTTTGCCTCCGCCTTTGTATTAATTTCAGGGCCAAGTCATAATTTAACCTCGCTTTTACCAAACTCTAGAACTCAGGAGATTGCATGCATTGGCCTTTCTCCCGATACTGAACCTCAATTATGACTTAGCCGGCGCTTTGCTTATTAACGGTGTCTGTCTGATCTAAAGCCCGGGCAATGGCAGTCTTATCAAAAAGCTCTTCATCGGCTAAGCAGTCATGGGGTACAGCAAAGAGTTTAAAGAACACTTATACCAGCTGGGGTATGACTGGATTGTGGCAGGATTTACGGTTATTTAAAAGGTACGTCTTTTATCGACGGCTGACCTTTAATTTTGCCTTTTTAAAGTAAAGCTAAAATTTACTTTAATCAAAATTGCAAAGTTTTTTAAATGCACAAAAAGCGCTTAAGCTTGCATAAGTTAATGCTTTTTTCTTCTAAAAAGGTTAAAATATTTGACCGTGCAAAAGTAAATTAAAATTTTGCACTTTTTTAAATATTGCTTTTTTTAGGTTTAGAACTTAGGAGTTCGTAATGGAAACTCAAAACACTGTTGAAGAAAAGAAGGAAGAGGTTGTAGCTCAAGAAGCAACTCAAGCACAAGCTCCTGCTGAGGGTGAGGCTAAAAAGGAAGAGAACGTTCCAGGCGTTCCAGGCTCACGTGCCGAGCACATCCGTGAGGCTTTAGAGGTCTTATACGAGCGTTATCCAAAGTGCTTTATGCGCGAGGGTGATTTAAAGCCTTTAAAGGTTGGTATTCTTGAGGACTTAAAGAAGATCGTAGGCGATCTCGGCATGTCAACTTCACGTTTGCGTGCTGCCGTGAGAATGTATACCACTCGTTTGCGCTACCTCTATAATGTCAAAGAAGGCGTAATGCGTATTGACTTAGAGGGTAATGAAACTGATGCCGTTACCGCCGAGCATGAAGCCTACGCTAAAGAGAAGTTTGAAGAGATCAATAAAAAGCGCAAAGAAGCTCAAATTAAAAAGCAAAAAGAGCAACAAAGAAGACAGCGTCGCAATGGCAAGCCAGGCTTTAACAAGAGACCAGGTGGCTTTAAGAAGCCATTTAATAACAATCGCGGCCCTGGCATGGGTCAAAACGGTCCAAGACCTTATAACAATCGCTTCCGTGATAATAATGCCCAACAGAGTATGGGTGATGGTACTAGACCTTCCTTTAGAAAGCCTCAGGCTCCAACTCAGGTTAAGTACACCGCCTCTCGCATTAAAAAGGACTTTAAGGTTCCAAGCTTAACTCGCTCCTCAAGCAATGCCTCCGCTTTAACTCAAGGCACTGAGGTGATGGTTAAGTTACAAAATGGTCCAGCTCACGGTGTAGTGGCTGAAAATGCTGTCGGCGGAATGGTTAAGGTAACCATGGATAATGGTATGACCGTATCCTTCCCAATTTTTAAGGTCTCAAAGGCCTAATTTAATTTTTTAAGGAGCAACTGTGCGCGATTTATGTAAAACACTTTTGGCTGTGCCTTTATTGTGTTTGGCCTTAAGTGCTGAGGCTAAACTTGAGATCCCAAGTTTAAGCGATCTTCCGGTACTAACCGATGAGACTGTTCATCGCAGGGCTTGTACGCGCACAGCTAATTATTTTCTCCGTGCCCACTATAAGGCAGTTGAGGTCAATGATGAGTTTGTCGACAATGTCATTGACCGCTATTTGTATTTTATTGATTTCAATCGCAGTTTATATACCGCCGATGAAGTCAAAACTATTCATGCTAATCGCGATAAGATAAAACGTGCAATTGATTATTGCGATTTATCCTACCCCTATGAGCTTTATAATGAGGGTTTGAAAAAGCGTTTTGAGAAATATACTTTCTTTGTTAAAGCTGTAGAGGGTAATTTAGATGTTACCACCCATGAAAAGGTGGAATATGACAGACGCAAAGCTCCATATTTGCAAACTAAAGAAGAATTGCAAAAGATGTGGCTTGCTGAAATTAAAAATGAATACGTAAATCAAATCTTAAACGATAAGAGCCCAAAAGAGGCTAAAAAGCGTCTTAAAAGACGTTATGAAGCCGCTTTATCGAAAATTGCGCAAACTAAGTCTGAGGATGTGTTCTCAACTTTTGAAAATGCCTTTGCAACCGCCATCGATCCTCACACTTCATATTTAAGTCCTGAGGATAGTGAGAATTTTAATGATGATATTAATCTCTCTTTAGAAGGCATTGGCGCAGTTTTAACCTCAGAAGATGAATTTACGGTTATAAATAGCCTACTCCCAGGCTCTCCTGCCGAGCTTACTAAAAAGTTAAAGCCCAAAGATAAGATTGTCGGTGTCACTCAAGAAGATGGCTCTTATGAGGATATTATCGGCTGGCGCTTAAACGATGTAGTAAAAAAGATTAAAGGTCCTAAAGGGTCAAAAGTTACTTTAGATATTGAGCGTGATGGCAGTGGTGGGGCATCCTCTCGCACCTTCCAGGTGACTATTGTGCGCGATAAAATTCGCTTGCAAGATAGAGAGGCTAAAGGTGAGGTTAAAGAAGTTGAGGGTAATAAGATTGGTGTTATTACCATAAAAAGCTTCTATACCGATTTAAATCAAGATATTCGCCGCGAAATTGATAAGCTTAAAAAGGATAATATCAAGGCCTTAGTGATTGATTTAAGATCCAATGGCGGTGGTTTATTGCCAGAGGCTACGCTATCTTCAGGGCTTTTTATTGAAGAAGGTCCAATTGTGCAGGTAAGAGATGCCGTTGGTAATGTCTTAAGCCAAAAGGATACTGACTCATCGGTAGCTTACGATGGCCCCTTAGTAGTGCTTATCAATCGTCTTTCTGCCTCAAGCTCTGAGATCATGGCCGCGGCCTTGCGCGATTATGGTCGAGCCTTAATTATTGGTGATACCTCCTTTGGTAAGGGTACTGTGCAACAAAACAGGCCTCTTGCTCGGGTTTATGATTTAGATGCGGATAAATTAGGCTCTATTCACTATACGATAGCTAAGTTCTATCGCATCACCGGTGGCTCAACTCAGCTTAAAGGGGTAAGACCTGATATTACCTTCCCCGCCTTAGTCGATGACAGTGAGATAGGTGAAAGATCAGAGCCTTATGCTTTAGAGTGGGATAAGATTAATCCTACTGAGTACAATGGCATTTTAAATATTGACGCTTATGTGCCTGAGCTTACCTTGCGTCATGAAAAGCGTATTAAAGATAATTTAGCCTTTAATATTATAAAAGAGGATATGCAGCGCTATTTAGAGCGCAAAGCCCAAGGCTCAATTACGGTAAATTTAAAGGAAAGACAGGCTTTAAAGAAAGAGGACGATGCCCGCGCTTTAAAGAATGTGAATGCAAGATTGAAGCTTATGGGTAAAGATCCGGTGAAAAAAGTCTCAGATCTTCCAGATGACTTTGAATTCCCAGATACTCTTTTAGATGAGGCTGTCAATATTGCCAATGATTTTGCCGATTTAATTGCCAAGCATAAGTATGAAGCTGAAGATACCCCGCTTTTTACGCGTTACTCTTTAACTAATACTGTGCCAAAAGGTGAAAAAAACAAAGAGGATGTAGATCCTCAAACACAGTTAGTATCTCAATAGTTTAACAAGGCGGCCCAAGCCGCCTTAATTTTGTGAGGCAAACCATGACCACTCCAAGCTTTAAGGCTAAAAAGCGCCTTGACTATAAAGCACCTGAATTTACTGCAATTGACACGGAACTTGAATTTCTCTTATCCGATGAATATACCAAGGTCAAACAAGTCACCCGCTATAAGCGTCTAACTGAAGATAGATCATTACCTTTAGTTTTAGATGGTGAGGATTTAGAGTTAAATGAAGTAAGGTTAAATGGCGTAAGTATTAAAGCGGAGGTTAAAGGGGATAAACTTATCATTGAAAATGTCCCAGATGACTTTGAACTTACCATAGAAAATACCATCGCTCCGGCCTCAAATACCACCTTAATGGGCCTTTATAAATCAAATGGCGTCTTTTGTACGCAATGTGAGCCTGAGGGTTTTAGAAGAATTACTTACTTTTTAGACCGCCCCGATGTTCTTGCCCGCTATAAAGTGACCATCATCGCCCCAGAGTATGGCTGCCCAATTATGTTAAGTAATGGCAATCTAGTCGCTGAAGGGCAAAAAGATGGCAGACGCTATACCGTTTGGGAAGATCCTTTCCCCAAGCCATCTTATCTTTTTGCTCTCGTAGCAGGTAACTTTGATGTATTAAAATCAACTTATAAAACCAAAAGTGGCCGTGAGGTAAGCGTTGAGGTATATGTTGACCGCGGCGCAGGATCACGCGGTGCTTACGCTTTAGAGTCAATTAAGACGGCCATGAAGTTTGATGAAGAGCACTTTGGCCTTGAATATGATTTAGATAATTTTAAGCTTGTGGCCGTGGATTTCTTCAATCAAGGAGCCATGGAAAATAAGTCTTTAAATATCTTCAACTCACAATTTGTCTTAGTCGATGGCGACAGTGCCACCGATACTAATTACTATAATGTAGAAAGTGTGGTAGGTCATGAGTACTTCCACAATTACACTGGAGATAGGGTAACCTTGCGCGATTGGTTCCAACTCTCCTTAAAAGAGTCTTTAACCGTATTTCGTGATCAAGAATTCTCAGCCAATACCGTATCTAAGGCTTTAACCCGCTTAAAAGCCATTGAGGTCATTCGCGGTCCGCAATTTGCAGAAGATGCCTCACCTTTAGCCCACCCAGTACGCCCTGAAGAAGTTACGGAAATGAATAACTTTTATACCGTAACTATTTATGATAAAGGCGCTGAAGTAATTCGTATGATCGATACGATCATCGGCGATGAGACCTTTATTAAAGGTGTGCAGCATTATTTAAAGGTCAATGATGGCAAAGCCGTGACCATTGATGACTTTATCCAAGCCATGCATGAAGTCTCAGGTTATGATTTCACGCAATTTATGCGCTGGTATACACAAGCTGGTACCCCAAAGGTTAGCGCCTCTTGGAATGTGGATTTAGAAAAAGAGACCTTAACTTTAAAATTAGCCCAAAGTACGGCACCTACTTTAAAACAAGAGAAAAAAGAGCCTTTTGTAATTCCAGTGCGCCTCTCCTTCTTAAATGAAAAAGGTGAAAAGGTTATCCCTCAAGGTATGCCACAAAATAGCGTCCTTCTTTTTACCAAAGAGCGTGAGGACTTTGTCTTTACCGGCGTAAAAGAGAGCTTAGTGCCAGTTATTTTTGAGGATTTCTCAGCTCCGGTGCGCTTTGAGGCCCCATATACGCAAGATAATTATGCTTTAATGGTAAGTTTTGCAGATGATCCTTTCATTCGCAAAAACTCTCAGGTAAGTTTAGTTGAGCGTTATCTAAAAGAGAATTTGGCAAAAGCCACACAAGGGGAGGAGATTGTCGTCCCTGACTCTTTAATTGATGCTTTAAAGAAGGTTTGTGCAAGATTTAATGATGAAGAAGATAAGCTTGTAACCGCCGAGCTTTTAGCCCTGCCAAACTTAAATACCATGATGCAAATGTTTGATAACATTGACATTGATGCATTAGATCTTTTGCATGATAAATTAGAAGAAGAAGTTGCTCGCGCTTTAAATGAGGAGTTTAGCAAGCTTTATGAGGTAACCCGCCTAAAAGGTGCTTATCGTTATAATGTTAAAGGCTATGCTTTCCGCTCAGTGGGTAATTTATGCCTTAAGATGTTATGCATTAACGATTGTGCTCAAGGTCATAAAGATCTTGCTAATGAAAAAGTTTTAAAGCATTATCAAAAGGCTAATAACTTAACTGAGATCTTAGAGGCCATGCGCCTTGCTGTGCATTATGAATTACCGTGCCAAGATGAAATCGTCAAAGCCTTTAAAGAGCGCTTTAAAGACGATCCTTTAGTTTATGATAATTACTTTAGAACTGTAGGCACGGCTCCTAGTGAAAAGGTGATCTTCAATGTAAGAAAGCTCATGCGTGAGGATCAAAACTTTGCTTTAGATAATCCAAATCGCGTGCGCGCCTTAGTAGGTTCACTTATTTTAAATAATCCTAAAGCCTTACATCGCAAAGATGGCTCAGGTTATTTATTAGTTGAGGATGTGGTACGCCAATTAAATTCTCTAAATCCAATGGTGGCTTCAAAAATGATCACTCCTTTAATTAGCTTTAAGCGTTATGATGAGAAGCGTCAGGCTTTAATTAAAGAGAGTTTAGAGCGTCTTTACAAGTTACCAAACTTAGCTAAAGATGTCTTTGAGAAGTTAAAACTTGCTTTGTCTTAGGATCTTATATGTACGGCATTAAGAAATATCACTTTGACTTGCACATCTCCAAAGATGAGTTGATGCGAGTCTATACCGGATCTGCTCAGGTTTTAGTAGTTAGAACCTATGAGGGGGTAACTTTGCAATTAGATGCCAATCATCTAAGGCAATTTACGACCATGCAGGGGATCTTTGGTAAATTTGTGTTAACGGTTAATGCCGAAAATAAATTTATTTCATTAAAACAGGTGGCCTAATGTCAATTTATGCTTTATACCCCTATGTAATTCGTCCCTTTATTTTTGCCTTAGATCCAGAGGATGCGCACTCTCTTACCATTAAAATGGGTAAAATCTTAGGTAAAGCGCCATTTAAGCCTTTGTTTTCACAAAAGGTTACAGGTCAGCCACTTGAGATTATGGGACTTAAATTCGCTCATCCTTTAGGCCTTGCCGCAGGCATGGATAAAAATGGCGATTGCATTGACTATTTAGGATCTTTGGGTTTTTCGCACCTTGAGTTAGGTACTGTAACTCCTAAGGCACAAGAGGGTAACCCGCGCCCGCGCATGTTCCGCGTTCTTGAAGCTCAAGGCTTAATCAATCGCATGGGCTTTAATAATAAGGGTGTGGACTATCTTTGTGTAAATTTAGCCCGTCGCACTTTCAAAGGTATTATCGGCGTTTCAATTGGCAAGAATGAAACTACCCCTCTTGAAGATGCTGCCAATGACTATTTGTTTTGCCTAAGAAAAGTCTATAATCTTTGTGATTATGTGGCGGTGAATATCTCCTGTCCTAATACTAAGGGCTTGACGGCGCTACAAGAGGCTGAGCCTTTAATTGCCCTTCTTAAGACTTTAAAAGATGAGCAAAAGAAATTAGCAAGTGAAAATGCCCGCTATGTACCATTAGTAGTTAAGATCTCACCTGATCTTACGCCGGTACAAATTGAGGCGATTTGTGATGCTTGTGTAAAACTTGGAATTGATGGTATGTCTTGTACGAATACCACTGTCTCAAGAGAGGTCATTCACGGCATGAGTCATGCCTCAGAGTGGGGTGGTTTGTCTGGAAAACCACTTGAGGCTTTAAGTACTCAAGTTTTAGAGCAAGTCTCAGCTCATCTTCAAGGTAAGATCCCTTTAATTGGTATTGGTGGCATTTCAGATCCGCTAAGCGCCCGCAGCAAATTACAAAAGGGGGCAAGTTTATTGCAAATTTACTCCTCCTTTGTCTATCAAGGACCTTATGTGATAAAGAAGATTGTAGAAAATCTATAAATAGGGGTAGGGGATGGCGTTTAGCGCCTTGCCCCTCCCTCCGAACCGTGCGTGCGTCTCTACCGCACACGGC
>CALXNU010000100.1 GCA_944389835.1 uncultured Succinivibrionaceae bacterium | reverse complement strand
GGCTGCCGCTGCAGGTCGCAATGTTAATTTAGCCGATGTGATGGTGCAAGGTCGTCAAGGCATCACCGGGGAGAGACAATATGGCACCATTGGCTTTAGCTCCATTCGCGGTGGCGATATTGTAGGTGATCATACTGCCATGTTCTGCTGTGATGGGGAGATCGTAGAAATCGCTCATCATGCTTCAAGCCGCGCTAATTTCGCTCGCGGTGCAATGCGCGCAGCTTTATGGCTTGAAGATAAGAAGCCAGGCTTCTACTCAATGCGTGAGGTTTTAGGTTTATAGTAAAACCTTTTTCCTCTCATCACTCCCGCCTTAAAAAGGCGGGGGCTTCTTTTAAAGTTTAGCGTGAACTTAATTCTTAATTTTTCATTAATCTTAAAAGCTGTGGATTTTTAACTGAAAGATAAAGATGATCTTTTGAGAGCACAATTTTGCCTACTGCGCAGATCCGCTGTCCGGTTAAAGATTCAAGTGAGCCAAATTTTTGGGTAAACCCTGGTAGATCTTCGTCCCACACGGTAATTGCAATATGCTCGTTAGGGTAGGCAGCACCTAAATTTAGCGCCGTACTTTTTCTTAATTTGGAAGTTTTAGCCACATCGCCACAGACCATAAGCTTTTCACCTACGTGAAAGGAGGCCTTTACTGAGTCAATCTTATCGGCACTGTAGGCAGTGGTGCAAAACAAAAAAGCTGTTAATAAGGTGCAAGAGAGAAGAGTTTTTAAGCTTAAAGTGAGTGCAGCCATTGTTTTTTCTCCTTAAGGTTAATCAGGGCTCTTTTTGCATAAGGCTCAATGAGACCTTGTACGCAAAGCTTTTGATGCAAATGCTGATTGATCCCTTTAAAGTGAGTCACATTCGCATCCTCAATTACCACAGTAAAAATATTATCAGGAAAACTTGCCTCAAAATTTAAAAAAGTGCGATTTTTAGCAAAAAAGATCTCTGAAAGTCTGCCACAGACGATAGCCGTTTCACCTAAATGTAGAAGTGTCTCGGATGGGGTGAGATAAGTTTTTTGAGAGATGCTAGGACTTTTGCTTAAGGTAATGTTTGAGGAAAGATTTGTTGAAGTATATGCACGATGAGAGTTTTGATTTACAACAGGCCTAAAACTTTCTTGTGTTGTGCTAAGAGGGGCGCTTACTACTTTCTGAGTACTTGGCTTTTCTTGAGGCTCTACATTTAAGTTCTCTTGAGGCAAGAAAATATAAGCTAAAATTAAAAGTGGCAAGAGCGTTAATAGCCACAGAGCCTTTTTGGGAAAACGAGAAGCTTGGGTGGAGGTTTGAGCGTGTTTAAAGTTAAACTCTGCATCTGCCACAATCTCTTGTAGAGAGTCTGTAGCATGTTTTTGAGCTTTAGTGTCTTGGGCTTTAATCTTTGAGATCTCAGCTTCTAAATTTTTAATTTTATCAATAAGTTTTTCGTGTTCTTTTATATTCAAGGATAGGGATTTATTAAGGCTCGATTGGGATTCTTGCAAAGCTTTAAGGTTATTTATTTCTTCCTCTAAAGTATGAAGCTTAGTTTTCTCTTGGGTATCTTTTTGAGCTTGCTCTTGAAGTTTTTTGTGATTTTGCGCTTGTTGTTGCAAGGACTGTGAGATCTCAGAGATCACAGAGTCGGTGTGATAGAGCCACTCTTTGTTGGAAAAACGAAGTAACAGGCATTGCAAGCGCTTAAGCAAATCGTTTTGCCGAAGTAGCATATCGGTATAGGCCTCGTAGGGGTCTTCTCGTTCGGTGATTTTGCTAAGCCCATCTATCTCAATGGCAAGAGCATAACCTTTATTTTCATTTAAGATCATGAAATCTACGCGACGGCGGCGTCCATTTCGATCATAAAAAGGGTATTGGGCGATAAGATCTTCAGGATCTAAAATTGGAATGTAAGTTAAGATGTCCCGAACAAAACGCTCCTCAAAGCCTACGACATGCTCTAATTCTTGCTGATGAGCCTCAATCCACCTCTCCCAGCGTTGTAGCTTTTGGTAGTTTGGATCTTTTGTGGACATAAACTTTAGCTAAGACTAAATACAAAAGCCTAAGTTTGTAAGGGGCAAGTTTTACTTACCCCAAAAATATAAATTAATACCAGCTTAAAATCTTCTCATAATCGGCTTTAGATTCGATGATCTCCACCTTTTTGAGGTAATTTAAGCCCTCTTCTCGTAAGTTATGCAAACCAATTGTAGGTAAAGCGTGGAAGCTATTTTTATCGCATAATCTTAAGTTAGCACTTACGGCATTAAAGTTTGCTTGTCTGTCATAGGCGGTAGGACTTATGATCCCTAAGTGGTGATTGCAAACTAAAGCGGCGTGGGCGGCATTTAACATTAGATCCCCAACTCCTGATTGCACTAAAATAGTACCCTTAGAGATAGCACCTAAGAGCTTGAATGCATAGCCATAAAGTTTAGGTTTAGCATCGGTGTAGAAGGAGAATGGGGAGATGATAGTACCACCTGAGGCGACAATGGCTGCGGCAAGTGAGTCATTCTCTTTGGGATGCATGAAATTGTGGCCATGACCTAAAATGGCAATTGAAGGTGAGTCTGCATCAAGAGCACATTTGTGCACGGTAGCATTGCAGCCTTCAGTTAAAGTTGAAACTAATTGACAGCCTTCTTTAATTAAATATTCACAAATTCTTTGGGTAATTAAAGTTCCATGTTCGGTAACTTGTGCACCTCCTACTACAGAGACTAATTTTGCTTGAGCTTTAGGTAGTGGGCCTTTGATTTGTAAAATTGGTCTTACATAAGGGCTGTAGCGTAAGCATTCTGGGTAATCTTCATCTAAGATAGAGAGAATTTTAATGCCTTGCTCGCTGGCTTTTTCATGTTCTCTTTGAGCGAAGTCTTTAGCTTCTTCGAGGTCGTGTGGATTAATAAGCCCGCAAGGTAAATGTAAGGGTTGATAGGCGGTATTAAGATTTTCAACAATCTCTTCTAATTCTTGGTTTAAATTTACTTTTGCAAGGAGGGTAAATTGAGCTCCAATTCCCATGCGCTCAATGGCACTTAAGGCAAGTAAATTAAAGGTTTGACGCGTAATTTCACTCATAGGTTTTTATTCTTTCTTCAAAAGTTATTTAAAATAAAGCGCCTTTAAAAGGCGCTTTTTGGGTTTAACTATTTTTTAGTGTCGTTTTTTGCTTTGTCATCAGTGGCTTTGTTGTCAGTAGCATCAGTGGCCGGAGTTGCATTTGCCGGTACTTGCTGTGCTGGAGCTACTTGTTGTGGATTTACCACTGGCTTTGGACCAATATTTAAGACATTAATTTCCCAAATATATGGTAAGCCTTGTAAGCTGCTGTCAACATTCCAAACATTTGGATAATGAGCAAAGTCAATGTAAACACGAACTACATCACCTTTCTTTAAGCTTGGGAAGATCTGAGCAAATGGATTGCCCTGAGCTAAGCCATCTAAGGTGACTAAATCATCTAACATATAGCTGTGAACTCTAAGATCTGGAGTTAAAAGCTTAGTCTCAAGCTGTACAGCTACATCGCGAGTAATTGCTGGGGCACCTTCTGGAGCCTTCTTTAAAGGTAACACATATAAACCAGGGGCAACTTCTTGGATGCCAGGGATAGTGGCAACTTGTGCTAAGTAATCGCGGCCGGTTTGAATGTTAGAGGCTACAATTGCTCTTTGATTTACTGGGTTGGCATTGTAAGTGCGATTTTGATGGAAGGAGCAAATTACAGACTCGCCATTAATAGTATAAGGCTTATTGACATCGCAGTAATTACCAATTACCTCATTTATGGTAGCTTGCTCTTCTTTTTTAGCATCGCGCTCATAAATTAAGGTATCACCAATCATACAAAAAGCTAAGTTATCTGAATCTTTAACAAAGCAGGTTGCAGGGATCCTATTTTGTAAAAGTGAAGTCTGCATAACTTTGTCTTGTGAGGCGACAACTTGTGTAGGTTGTGTAGTATTGCTTTGAGCCTTTGGACTCTCATTGCAACCTAATAAGGTTATAGAGCTTACGGCTAAGGCTAAAATACTTATTTTTGAGAAGGTCATATGACACCTAAAAATTATCTAAACGTGTATAGCTTTGAATAGCTTATTATACTCTTGCAGTTTTGGATCTCCAAAACAAACACGAAAAAACAAAGCTTATGACTAAACTTTTTTTAAAAAAGTTTCTAAAAATGGGCAGATAACAATTAAGGTGGGATAAAAAAGGCCTCACATGAGGCCTCTTTTTGCAAAATGCAAAGTTTGATTAAAGAGCGGCTAAGATACCACCGTCAACAGCAATTAATTGACCGGTGATAAAGTCAGCGGCTGGAGAGGCTAAGAAGAGCACAGCTTGAGCTACTTCCTCAGGCTTGCCCCAACGGCCAGCTGGAGTTCTGTCGCAGATGAACTTGTTGAACTTTGGATCTTCAATTAATGGAGTGTTCATCTCAGTTGAGATATAGCCTGGAATTACAGCATTAGCTTGAATGTTGTATTTTGCCCAGTCAATAGCAATAGCCTTAGTGAACATCTTAATGCCACCCTTTGAAGCCACATATGGGCTGATGGTAGGACGTGCAATTTCACTCATTAAGGAGGCGATATTGACGATCTTACCGCCAGTGTCCTTCATCATCTCAAAGCAGTGTTGAGTTAAAAGGAAAGCACCAGTTAAGTTAACATCTAAGACCTTCTGCCAAGTCTCATATGGCATAGTCTCAAGTGGGCCTCTTAAGTTAATACCAGCGCAGTTAACTAAAATGTCAACCTTGTAGTTGGCCTTAACTTCTGCCATAGCCTTATCAACAGACTCTTTGTTACCTACATCGCAAGGAATAGCAATGCAACGGCCCTCGTTCTTGCTGTCAATTTCTTTAGCAGCTTGAGCTAACTTCTCAGCATTGCGTGACATAATGATGACTTTTGCGCCTTCTTTGTAGAAAAGCTCAGAGATGGCACGACCAATACCGCGGCTACCGCCAGAAACTAAAGCAGTCTTTCCTTCTAAAACCATGGTTTTTTGAACTCCTAAAATTTTAAAAAATTATTTAATGTGTGAAATTTACAAAAAAAAGTCTTAAATGCAAAGAGTTCTAAGTCATTTTTGTTAAGTACGTCCACAAAATGTAAGTAGCGTGTAATAAGGCTTTGCGCCTTGCATGTAAGTTTAATTTAAAAGTTTCACTCCTTTGGTTAAGATAAAAAAATGGGGCCTTACGCCCCACCTTTAAAAAACTTTTAAGTTATAGCTTAAATTGATTCAATGAATCATAGACATTGTCTAAAAGGGCCACCGTATTGTCTACATGCGTGCAAGCATCATTTGAGGATTTTGCCACTTGCTGTGTGATATTGGTAATATTTTGCATATTAGTTGAAATCTCAGCAGTAGCTGTGGTCTGCTCTTCAGCTGCGGTTGCAATTTGTGTGATTTGAGTGTTAACTTCATTGACGTGATTGATAATGTCTTGAAGTACATTCTCAAGAGTAGCAGCATTTGAAGCTACTGCATCCATATTGCTCACGCTATTTTGCATAGAGTTAGAGGCTACATTGGCATCGGATTGGATTTGATTTACCATGCCCGTGATTTCTTGAGTTGAGGCGCTAGTTCTTGAGGCTAAAGCACGAACTTCGTCAGCTACCACCGCAAAGCCTCTACCTGCCTCACCTGCGCGGGCGGCCTCAATGGCGGCATTTAAAGCTAAGAGGTTAGTTTGCTGGGCAATATCCTCAATGGTCTCAACAATCTTACCGATGTTCTTAGATTGCTCAACTAAGCGCTGAATTTGCTCAGCATCTTGACGAGTGCGCTCGGCTTGATTGTGAATATCATTTACGGACTCTTGTAATTGCGCTACACCATGCTCAGTAATCTGTCTTGAGGTATTTGAGGTATTAGCCGCATTCTCACAGTTTTTAGCAATATCTTGAGTGGTAGAGACCATCTGATCTGAAGCTGCGGCAACGGTAATGGCACGAGACTCAGCATCATGAGCTTGATTGGCAGTCTCAATTGAGCCGGTTTTAACGTTTCCTACTAAATCTTTAGCGTGAGTTGCGACAGTTAAGACATTTGAAATATGATCTTTTAAAGAGACTCTCATCTGCTCTAAAGAGCCCATAAGCTGTGCAAACTCATCTTTGCCTCTAATCTCAATTGGATTTGACAGATTGGAATTGGCAATAAGTTTAGCTTGCTCTTGAGCATAACCTAAAGCATTGCTTATATAGCGGCTTGAGAACATGGTAATCAAGATGGCAAAGATAACTGCAACTGCAAGAATGACGCTGATGCCATAGATGGGGCGATTTGAAGTAAGAGAATCAACTAAAAAAGTGGTCTCTTGAATTTGTTTTGCCACCACAATTGATAAGTTAGTAAACACGATGCGTGAGGCAGGTTGGAGTTGCTCCATAAAAATTTTGGTGGCCTCATCGTAATTTTGAGAATTTACGGCAACTTTAAAGGCATTGTTGTAAACATTAATAAAAGTACCACCTGCCTCTTTTACCGCAGTAATTTCAGATGGATATCTTGCAGTTTGTAAGGCGTCGACGGCAGCAGTAATAGATGGCATTAATTTATCTGCAGCCTTAGAATCGGTCTTATAGGCGATAGTCTCTGAAATAGTATCGTTTAAAATTGTAAATTCATCTCTGACGCGAGTTATGCGACCGTAACGTTCTTCTAAAATTGAGTGTACTTCAACCGACGTTTCTTTTGCATTGAACATAGAGTTCAAGCCAACGCCACCTACGATTAGTGCAAAAAGAATGACAATCGTGAAACATAAGATAAGTTTCACACGCACTGGAAGGTTAATAATAAAAGACATACGCACCCCTTAAAGGCATGATCTAAACCTATCCTAAGTAACGGCATTTTGTTTCTTAAATTAAGGTCTTACCTAAAATAGGTTAAAAAATATTTTAGCCACGGTTATTGTAACACGCTCAGATTTTACAAGGTTATGAAGCCAAAATTGTGTGAGATTGAAAAAGGAATGTAAAATTATTATAAAAATATTACTTATATTAATTTAATTTATACTAATTGCATTAAATTTAATTTTAATGTTGCTAAGTCTAATTTATTGGCTTTAATTTTTAAGAGTATTAAAGAAAAAGCTCTGACAATTTTGTTAAAAATTTGGTAAAAATTGTATCAAATCTGTAAAAACGTGATTTAAATCACAAAATTAACTTTTTGTTAAAATTAGGGTTAACGTTGGCAAGTTGGAACTTTAGGTTTTTTAGGTATATGATTTAGCCTTTAGTTTTTTATGTGAGGAAATTATGAGCGCGGAATTTTTATCAGTTCATCCTGATAATCCGCAGGCCCGTTTTGTAAAGCGCTTTGTGGAGATCATCAAAGACGGCGGTGTAGGGGTAGTCCCTACAGATTCAGCTTACGCTTTATGTGCTTTAACAGGCGATAAAACGGCCATGGAGCGGATTGCAAGAATTAGAGATATTTCTAAAAAACACAATTTTACTTTAATGTGTCGAGATTTATCTGAATTATCAACTTATGCAAAAGTAGGCAACAGCGAGTTTAGGCTTTTAAAAAATAATACGCCTGGGGCTTATACCTTTATTTTGCCTGCAACTCGTGAAGTGCCACGTCGTCTTATGAATGAAAAAAGACGCACGATAGGCATTCGGGTGCCAAAAGGGGCCATCATTGAGGCTTTACTTGCCAAACTTGATGAGCCTCTGTTGTCTTGCTCACTTATTATGCCAGGGGAGAGTGAGCCTTTAAATGATCCGGTGGAAATAAACGATCGCATTGGCTCGATAGTAGATGTGATTATTGATGGCGGTGTGTTGCCTGCCGTGCCAACTACCGTAATTCGCTTTGAAGAGGGACAACCTATCATAAGACGTGTCGGTGGTGGCGATCCTACACCTTTTGAATAGTTACGTGACGCTCCCACAACTAAAGCTTGGTGGGCTTTAGCTTGCCGACAGCTGTAACTACTCTGCCTTTTAAGGCAGAAAGTCCTTGGCTATTCGCTTCAGCGGCTAAAAAGGCCCGTCCGGCCTCTAAAATGTTAACACTAGCATTGTGGTCC
>CALXNU010000099.1 GCA_944389835.1 uncultured Succinivibrionaceae bacterium | reverse complement strand
GCTTGGGAACAGCGTAAATTAGAAAAATTAGGTAAATTTTTTAAAGGGAAAGGTTATTCTAAATCTGATCTAACCCCTCAAGGTACCCCCATAATACTTTATGGTAATTTATATACTAATTACCAATTTTCCATCCAGAATGTATCAACATTTACGCAACTTAAAGAAAATTCAGTTATTAGTAAAGGTCATGAAATTATTTTTCCTGCATCAGGAGAAACAGCAGAAGATATAGCACGCGCTTCTGCAGTTAAAAAGCAAGGTATTATTTTAGGAGGAGATCTTAATATAATGATCCCTAATCCTGAAATAGAATCAGAATTTTTAGCACTTGAAATTTCAAATAATAAAATAAAAAAAGCTCTTGCTCAAAAAGCTCAAGGAAAATCTGTAGTACATATACATAATACTGACATTCAAAGTTTAAACATTCTTCTAACAAAAACTTCAGAACAAATAAAAATTATAGATATATTTTTAAATCTAGATAATCTTATCACCCTTCATCAGCGTAAGTTTTTAACTAAGTTTTCCCCAAAAATAATAACAAAAGGAGGCATCATTATGCTAAGTGATATTAGTTGTAATGATTTCTTTTATTCATTCTTTGAACAATGGATAAAAGTCTATAAAGAGGGAGCAGTTCGTGCAGTCACCATGAAAAAGTACTACATGACACTGTCTTGGGTCAAAAAAATTGCACCAACCTTAAAGCTCTCAGAGCTGACGCGTATTACATATCAGCAATTGCTTAATGAATACGCCCTATCTCATGAGAGACAAACAACCATGGATTTTCACCATCAACTTAAAGGTGCAATCATGGATGCAGTTGATGATGGCTTAATCGCTAAAGATCCCACCCGAAAAGCCATCATTAAAGGAAAGCAACCTAAAGAAAAGAAAATTAAGTACTTAAGCCAATTTGAGCTACATAATTTGCTGTCTGTACTTGATTTAAAGGGTGACATCAATTGGGATTGGTTGATCTTACTGGTTGCAAAAACTGGTATCCGCTTTTCTGAAGCTTTAGCTATCACACCTGCTGATTTTGATTTTTCACACCAAACATTATCTATAAGCCGAACTTGGGACTACAAAGGTAATGGTGGCTTTTTGCCAACTAAAAACCACTCTTCAGTGCGAAAAATTCAAATTGACTGGCAAACCGTGGTGCAATTTTCAGAGCTTGTTAAGAACCTTCCAAATGATAAGCCTATTTTTGTTAAAGATAAGAAGATCTATAACTCAACGATCAATACTATCTTAGCAAGGCATTGCAAGGAGGCTAAAATTCCTATAATTGCAATTCATGGTTTAAGGCACACCCATGCTTCACTTTTATTATTTGCAGGAGTCTCAATTGCAAGTGTTGCAAGGCGCTTAGGTCACGCAAGTATGACCACCACCCAAAAAACTTACTTGCACATTATCCAAGAACTTGAGAATAAGGACATCGATTTAGTCATGAGATCTATATCAGGTCTAAGCTAAGTTAATTGTCACTTACAAAGCTTAACTTAAAGATAAGATCTTTTGGTTAAGATAAGGCAAAAGAACGCAAATAGGCAACCTTAATGTTTGTGGGAATGTAAGGTTGCCTAGATGTTGCTCTAGAAATTCTAGGATTGAGATTTAAAAATTACTGACGCGCCTAAAATAAAAAGCCCTCCTACAAATAAAGCATGTAAAGCACTTGCAATAGAAGAAAGCTCTGCCACAAAACCCAAAACCGGTGGGAAAAGTAGTAAGCCTGTATATGAGAAAATTGCCACAAATGAGCTTGCTTGCACGGCATCTGTGTCTTTGTATGATCCAGCACGACTAAAGAAAATCGGCACTAATGGTGCAATACCCACGGCAATTAAAGCAAAACCTACAAAGATCAAAGCTAAGGTATTGGTGTATAACACGACAACTGAGCCTACAAGCAACAAAGTAATCGCAACCCTTACCAAAAGCAGATCGTTAAACTTGGAGCGCAAATAATCGCCCATAAGTCTTGTTGGCACCATCACTGAGGCGACAATGGCATAAACTAAGGCTGCAATGCTTTGATCTGTTGAGTGCTCTAAATGCAAAAACAAACCGCCCCACTCTGCTATCGCACCTTCCACAGCATAGGCACAAGCTGACATTAAGCCGCACAAGACGATAAAGCTTGGGGGAAAACCTTTAAGCGTTAAAGCAGATCTTAAAGTAGCTAAAGGCTTTCTAAGTCTTCTTGGGCTATAGGTGATCTTCTCTAATAACAATCTCTTACTTGCAAGAGGCAAAAATAATAAAAAGATGATCTCAAGTACTAAAACTTGATAGAGTACCTGATCTGAAAGCATAGCAAACAACGATCCTGCAAGCGCACCTACTACTGCACCACCGCTATTGGCAGCATGCATACTAGAAAGTGCAGATCTGCCAAACTCTTGCTCAACTAAAACACCTTGTGTATTCATGGCCACATCTAAAAAGCCAATTACTAAGCCAAAAAATACCGAGGCGAGAGCTAAAATTAAAAAATTTGGCGACAAAGAAAGACACACTAGTGCCAAAGCTATTAAAAGTGCACCTATATTTAAAACTTTTTTACTTGTAAAGCGCAAAATCAAAGGCTTGGCGGTAAGTAATGCTACAAAGCTTGAGCCACCCACCGTCAGCAAAATAAGGCCTAATTGCGCCTCATTAATCTCAGTTTGTATTTTTAAAGCAGGCAAGCGCGAGGTAAAAGTACCATAAGCAAGTCCCACGCAAGCAAAGTAATAAGCACCTGCAAGTTTGGTCTTAAAAAAATCCGACATTGCGGTCATAAAACTCTCCTTTTTACTTGCACAATGTTGATGTATAAAAATTTTTTAACACCATGTGCCAAAACGCGGGGCGTAATATAAACTACTGTGTAACCCAGGAGTCAAGAGAGTTTGCTATGAAATACCTTAAAATAGGCGAGTTTGCTAAAATTTGCCGCACCACCAAAGACACACTATTGCACTACGAAAAATTAGGACTTTTGCGCCCCAAACTTGTAAAAGCTAACGGCTATCGCTATTACGCGCTCTCACAATGGGCTCAATATGATTTCATAACTTTACTTAAAGACACCGGAAGTTCATTAGAGGAAATTTTGACCTATCAAAAAACTACTCACCTTGATGGCAAGTTTTTTAAAGATAAACTTTTGGAGCAACAACAAGAACTAACCAAGGTCCAGCAAAGAATTAATCTTCTGTCTAACTTAATTGCCGCCTGTGATGATCTAAAACGTCCTCAAGATGAGATAAGCCTTGAGAATTTAGATAAGCCCATTAAGATCATCACCTACCCAAATCAAGGCGTTAGCACTAATGCCGTAAGTTATGAGGATTTTTTAGATTTTGCCTCTTTACCTTTTGAGCATATTAATCCCCAAGATCTGCCACTTGGCATGATAATCTCCGCTGAGGTCATAAAAGAAGGCTTATTTTACCCAAGCGATGTTTTTTATGGGGCGCAAATATCAGATGAAAACAAAAGTAACTTCCACGTTTTAGAAAAAGGTACCTACGCAGTAATGCTTAAAAAAGGACCTATCACTACCTTCAAACAGGCTTTAGAAAATATGCTCGTATTTTTAGAAAAGAATAATCTTAAGGCTGAATCTCAATTTTATCTTTTTGATTTAATTAATTTTATCAATTTTAGAGAAAATCAATATCAAGCTAAAATTATGATCAAGGTTAACTCACAAAACTAGCTTAAGCTTATTTAAGCGACTTTTAAATTTTATACTAGGGCTTAAATTGAGTTTAAAACTCAAAGGAGAAAACTATGGTTGATATCGAAAAACTTCCTTTAGGCGATACTTATTTTTCAGCTTTTATTGAAAATCAATTAATCTATGTTGATAAAACTGATTTAATTGCACAACTTGCCAAATTTAGAACTCCAATTCTTTTATCTCGCCCAAGAAGGTTTGGCAAATCAACCTTAGTAAATACCTTTGAAGAGCTCTTTTCACACGGCCTTGAAAAATTCAAAGGCCTTAAAATTGAGACGCAAAATTTATGGCAAGATAAAACCTACGAAGTCATCCATTTAGATTTTTCATCCATTAAAGGAAACAGAAAAAGCCGTTCCTTTGAAAGCAAATTTTTAAAACATTTGAATACAAAATTTAAAACCACAAAATTAAAAATTGATAATGATCAAGATGTAATTGCCTCATTAAACGAAACTCTTGAAAATGTGGCAGATAGATCACTAGTACTTTTAATTGATGAGTATGACTCTCCACTAACGGTGGTTATTGGTGACAAAGAGGAATTTGTAGATCGCAGAGAACTTCTCTCAGATTTTTTCTCCTCCATAAAAACCTATTCTGGAAAGTTTAGATTTATCTTTATCACCGGAGTTACCCGTTACTCTCATACTGCTATTTTCTCAGGCTTTAATAATTTAAAAGATATTAGCTTTGATCCTGACTTTGGTACCATTGTGGGCTATACCCAAGAAGAACTTGAATTCTACTTTAAAGATTATCTTGAAAATGCAGCAAATATTCTAAATCAAGTAAACAATACTACTCAGAATTCTTATGCAAGTATTTTAAAAGATTTAAAAGATAATTATGATGGTTACTCTTTTGATGAAAAATGTAAAACTCATGTCTATAATCCTTGGTCAATTTTAAACTTCTTAACAAGTCCGCAAAATAACTTTAAACGCTATTGGGTAGATTCAGGCGGTTCTCAGCCTTCTTTGTTGGTAAACTATTTAAACACTGCAAGTGAAGAGGTCTTAACCCAAACTAAATTTGAGGATTTTCTAAACCTTGATTTAACCATCTCAACTACTATCAATGGTTTATCGCCTAAGATCTCAAGCCTTAATGATCCTAATTTCCCGTTTTTAGCTATTTTATATCAGGCAGGTTACTTCACCATTAAAGAGGCAAGAGAGACTGGTTTTGATATTGGAATTCCAAATCAAGAGATTAAAGAAGCATTTGCAGAGATTATTCTTGAAGCCCTTGCACACAAAACCATTGATGAGTTTTCTAAAACTTTTAAAAAGGTCTTAGTTGAGCATCTAAATCACAAGGATTTGCCAAAACTTGCTGAACTTTTTAGTAGCATGGTAAATACCTTCAGCTACGCTACAATCAACCGTTTTAATGAGGCTACTTTCACTGAGCTTCTAAACTATACTGCCTTGATTTTAAAAGTATTAAGTAGTACTGAAATTCCATGTGCGCATGGCAGGGCTGATTTAAGCCTTGAAGTTAATAATTACTTTTACGTCTTTGAG
This sequence comes from uncultured Succinivibrionaceae bacterium, assembly GCA_944389835.1. Lineage (GTDB taxonomy): Bacteria > Pseudomonadota > Gammaproteobacteria > Enterobacterales > Succinivibrionaceae > Avisuccinivibrio_A. The sequence continues at coordinate 2,967 of CALXNU010000099.1, read as the reverse complement.
ATAAAAGTTGCCACTTGTGAAGAAGAAATAAGCCAAAAGCTTCAAGAGGCTAAGGCGCAAATTATCGATAAAAAGTATGATAGAGTCCTTAAAGATAAAGAAATTATTGTCCTAGCCTTAGTCTTTATCAATCAAAAACAAGATGAGGACAAAGGCCTTAAAGTCTTGCATGAAGTGGCAGCGCTTGAGGAGGTTTGATCACACTCTTTGTGATAGTGTGAACCCACGCCCACCTAAGGTGTGGGAGCTTCTTTGTCGCACGAGCCCCTTTTATGAGACAGTTCATGTAATAAACTTAAGTTTATGGATCTTGTTAGACTTTTCTTTTGACTTTATACTAAGCTTAAATTGAGTTTAAAAAGCAAAGGAGAAAGCGATGGTTGATATCGAAAAACTTCCTTTAGGCGATACTTATTTTTCAGATTTTATCGAAAACCAATTAATTTATGTTGATAAAACAGATTTAATCGCACAACTTGCCAAATTTAGAACTCCAATTTTTTTATCACGCCCAAGAAGATTTGGCAAATCAACCTTAGTAAACACCTTTGAAGAGCTCTTCTCACATGGCCTTGAAAAATTTAAAGGTCTTAAAATTGAGACGCAAAACTTATGGCAAGATAAAACCTATAAAGTTTTACATCTTGATTTTTCTTATATTAAAGAATACTCAGTCGATACTTCTTTTTCAGTTAAATTTTATGAAGCTTTAAAATCTAGTTTTGATGATATAGGCATAAAACTTGAGGAAAGCTCTTATACAATAGCTTCATTTAATAATGCCATAAAAAGAGTAGAAAATAGATCAATAGTTCTTTTAATTGATGAGTACGATGCTCCATTAACTGCGGTTATGGATAAAAAAGAAGAATTTGAGAAAAGAAAAGAATTATTTTCCGAGTTTTTTTTAACCATAAAAAGATATTCCGTAAAATTTAGATTTATCTTTATCACCGGAGTTACCCGTTACTCTCATACTGCTATTTTCTCAGGCTTTAATAATTTAAAAGATATTAGCTTTGATCCTGACTTTGGTACCATTGTGGGCTATACCCAAGAAGAACTTGAATTCTACTTTAAAGATTATCTTGAAAATGCAGCAAATATTCTAAATCAAGTAAACAATACTACTCAGAATTCTTATGCAAGTATTTTAAAAGATTTAAAAGATAATTATGATGGTTACTCTTTTGATGAAAAATGTAAAACTCATGTCTATAATCCTTGGTCAATTTTAAACTTCTTAACAAGTCCGCAAAATAACTTTAAACGCTATTGGGTAGATTCAGGCGGTTCTCAGCCTTCTTTGTTGGTAAACTATTTAAACACTGCAAGTGAAGAGGTCTTAACCCAAACTAAATTTGAGGATTTTCTAAACCTTGATTTAACCATCTCAACTACTATCAATGGTTTATCGCCTAAGATCTCAAGCCTTAATGATCCTAATTTCCCGTTTTTAGCTATTTTATATCAGGCAGGTTACTTCACCATTAAAGAGGCAAGAGAGACTGGTTTTGATATTGGAATTCCAAATCAAGAGATTAAAGAAGCATTTGCAGAGATTATTCTTGAAGCCCTTGCACACAAAACCATTGATGAGTTTTCTAAAACTTTTAAAAAGGTCTTAGTTGAGCATCTAAATCACAAGGATTTGCCAAAACTTGCTGAACTTTTTAGTAGCATGGTAAATACCTTCAGCTACGCTACAATCAACCGTTTTAATGAGGCTACTTTCACTGAGCTTCTAAACTATACTGCCTTGATTTTAAAAGTATTAAGTAGTACTGAAATTCCATGTGCGCATGGCAGGGCTGATTTAAGCCTTGAAGTTAATAATTACTTTTACGTCTTTGAGATAAAAGTTGCCACTTGTGAAGAAGAAATAAGCCAAAAGCTTCAAGAGGCTAAGGCGCAAATTATCGATAAAAAGTATGATAGAGTACTTAAAGATAAAGAAATTATTGCCCTAGCCTTAGTTTTTATCAATCAAAAACAAGATAAGGACAAAGGCCTTAAAGCCTTGCATGAAGTGGCAGCGCTTGAGGAGGTTAGATCACACTCTTTGCAATAGCTTAATTAAGTGATCCCAAGACCTAAATTCCCTCATCTTCTTTTGAGGGAATAAGCTTAAGACATTTTCTTTCTTTAATTAAAAGAAAGCTTTCCCTCTAAAAGCTCATCTACAAACTTTGGTACCGTCTCACTTGCCTTACCATAATAAGCTTTAGTAAAAGATGATCTTACGGCAGACGGAGTTAAATTAAACTCCACAGTACAAGCTCCCACCTGACGGGCAGCTTGAGCAAAACCTGCCGCAGGATAAACTACGCCTGAAGTGCCGATGGCTAAAAACAAATCACATTCATTTAAGGCTTTTCCAATCTTATTTAATTGATAAGGCATTTCCTCAAAAAAGACAATATCCGGACGTAAGGTTTCTTTGCCGCAGAATTTGCACACACTGTTCAGGCTTGAGTCTTCAAAATAAGGATAGCGTCTAAAACATGAGGTACATAAAATACTATTTAACTCACCGTGCATGTGAATTATGTCAGTAGATCCTGCTTTTTCATGCAAATCATCTACATTTTGGGTCACTAAAGTAACTTTTTTACCCTGTTTTTGTCCTTCAACTTGTAATTTAGTTAAAGCAAGGTGCGCAGCATTAGGCTTCTTATCTTTAAGATTGCTTCTTAATTTGTTGTAAAAGTCATGGACTTTTTGCGGATTTTTTCTTAAAGCAGCAGGAAAGCAAACATCCTCAACGCGTTCTTCCTCCCACAAACCAGTCTCAGAGCGAAATACCGGGATCCCAGACTCAGCTGAAATACCAGCCCCAGTTAACACCACGATATGTTTAAAGTCCATAACTTACTCCTTATGCAAGACTGTGACCACTCTCCCACCTAAGAGGTGGGAGCTTCCTTACTGCGCGAGACTTCTTTTGAAGTCAGCTCGTGGAGCACA
>CALXNU010000098.1 GCA_944389835.1 uncultured Succinivibrionaceae bacterium | reverse complement strand
TGTGTCACATTATAACATTGAGTCCGCTTGACCCATCATCTAAAGATAATGGGATTGCGCGGACATTTATTTCAAATAAGTGAAAAAGACCATTTTTATTTAGAAAAATTATGATGTTACTCAAGAAGCTGGCTTATATATGCGCTTAATTTAGAAAGGAAACTTGGCTATAATCAGATTTGCCCCAGGCAATTTATGATAGGTTTTAAATGCCCCCTTTCTCGTTACTAAAGGGGGCCACAGCAAGGCCTTTCGGCCCAACAAAAACTGCTTATGATTTTAACATATGAAAAATGTTTCTATTCATTTTCAGCCTTTTTTATCATCCTTCCAGGGAGACATCTTCCTCCTTCTGTTGGGCATTACTAAGAAGATCCGAGAAGTTACCTAAGAGAACCTATGATAATTTGATGGAAATTGTTCCTATCTTATGTTTGTGATTTTTCCATAATTGAATTTGAAGTTCGGATCATCTTAGTAGGTGACTATTAGACAACATCATTCTTTGATGTTCCTATTTAATTTTTTAACTTACTGTAAAAATCTCTTCTCTCATTCTTGCTCCGAGGAGCTTGGCATAACACAATATCTTCGACTTAAATTTGGAGGTTTTATGCTACGCAAAGGATATATCCCTGTGGGATAACGTTGTCTTGGAATAGGTTATCATATGGAAGCTTCTGCTTTAAACAATCTTTTAAACCCCATGCGTGAGCATGTGGTAGTTAATAGGAGGAACTCATAGACATGAGGGGCATTGACTAAGAGTCTAAGAAGGTTGATGAGACTCTAAACACCATTTACGACCTTACGGTATCGGGGTTGACTTATAGGAACATGTACGGGGTGTGGTGCACCAACACCCCGTATCGGTATTCTTACCAAAATCTAAGTCATATAAAAGCAAAAAGGATTTGAGTTTCCTTAAGTTAAAAGCTTTTCTATAACCTTAAAGTACACAGTGGTAAGTTTATTGAGATCCTCTGCTAAAACATGCTCATTTACTTTATGAATGGTGGCGCTTAATGGTCCAAATTCAATTACTTGGGCACCTAAGGGGGCAATAAATCTGCCATCTGAGGTCCCACCTGAGGTTGAAAATTGAGTTTTAAGGCCTGTAACCTCTTCAATGGAGATTGAAATCGCCTGACGCAATTTAAAAGCTGTGCTTTGTGGATCTTGTGAGTTTTCGGTAATAAAGGGCAAGCCATTTAAACGAAAATCTAAAGTCGCTTTAATATTAAGCTTATTAAGATAGGCTTTAATAAGCTGCTCTAAAGACTCTTTGCTTTGCAGGTTATTAAATCTAAAGTTACACAAAAACTCACACGTAGCAGGTACTACATTCTCAGCCCCAGTCCCGGCATGAATATTGGTAACTTCAAAGGAAGTTGGGGGGAAGAACTCATTGCCATTGTCAATGCGCGAGGAGAGCTTTGAGATTAAAGTTGCGACTTTGTGAATGGGATTGTCCACGCGCTCAGGGTAGGCGACATGACCTTGCGTGCCTTCAACGGTAATTAAAACCGATAAAGAGCCGCGCCGTCCCACTTTAACTGTATCCCCAAAAACTTTTTCTGAAGAAGGCTCACCTACAATACAAAAATCAGGGATATTGCCACTTTCTTTTAATATTCTCGCAACTTCCTTAATACCACCTTTACCATCACCTTCTTCATTAGAGGTTAACAAAAGACCAATAGTGCCTTGATGGTTAGGATTTTTCTTTACAAAATCCTCAAGGGCGATACACATTGCCGCATCAGAGCCTTTCATATCGGCACTGCCGCGGCCGAAGAGTACTTCTTGTCCTTGATAGTTTAAAATTGCCCCTGAGAAAGGACCATGATCCCAAAGCTTTTCATCTCCTGCAGGGACTACATCGGTGTGTCCTAAAAAGAGAATAAAGGGACTGCCAACACCATGGGTGGCTAAAAGATTAGTACACTCCCCAAAGTTGTGCCATTGAATATTAAAACCTGCGGCGGCAAGGCGTCTTGAAATTAAAAAAGAACAACCACAGTCATCAGGAGTTAAAGAAGCTCTTGCCACTAAAGAGCAAGCAAGAGCGATAGTTTGTGAATTAGTCATCATCAGTTGGATACTGTAAAAAGAGTTTGCGCTCTAATTTTAAAAAGTGAAAGGCTTTAGCATCTTTTAAGGCTGAGCCTTCTTGTCTTCCGTAACGGACGTCAAATAAGTCTTGGATTTCTTTGTCATCTAAGATTTCACAGGCACCTAAGTATTGTCTTATAAAATCTGAAGCTAAAAGCTTATCCCAAGGATAGACAGTTGAGATAGATCTCATAATTAACATGGAAAGACTATCTACAACTAAGTAGCAATCCTCGCTTAAAGTGTCTAAAAAGTTTTGATAAGACTTAAAATCATTTGAAAAATCGACAACTTTTTTCACACTTGAAACTGAGCCGTCATGATAGTGTAAAAATCCTTGCTCATCTTTAAGCTCTAAAAATGAAGGTTTAATCTCCGCATCTTGAGCATTCTCAACAATGGCCTTTTCAACCTTTTTAGAACATAAAATTTGAGGCTTTGGTGAGAATAAAGATAAAACCTCAGCTACATCACGATCTCCATATTTTTCAAGCTCAAAGTCGGCAACTTTAACTACTAAAGATGCATTAACCTTATTCTCAGGTGGTCTTATTACCTTGTGGGCATCTGGTGGGCATTGGGCTTCTAATCTTTCTTGCTTGGCCATAAATAATGATCTCCTAATTTTTTGAGATGATTTTAGCAAAATGATGTCCGATAAGCTAAGTTTTGGCAAGAAAGTCTTAAAGAAGGGAAAGCAGTTTTTAAGATCTTGAAGTTTTTAAGCGCTTTTTTTAAGTTTTTTAAACTTAAAAACGCCGTAATTTGCTATCACCGCGCTTTTTTTAGGTTTAAACTTAAAGCGCTTTGAGGTTTTAAGCGCTAAAACATAAAGTTTAGATCTGTTATTTTGGAGATCCTTTAGCTTTTAGGTGCACGATGGTGGTTAAATTGACAATTTTTAAAATTTTGTATTAAAATCTTGACGATGGACGCACGAATATTTAATTATTTTTGGAAAATTTGTTTAATTATCCTAAGTTCAAGCCTTATCGTGGCTTGTTTTAATGAGGGAGCTCCTGCCCCGCGCGTGAAAAAAGACAGTGTTGATGTCAGAACCATTCAAGTTCAGGCCCAAGATCTTAAGATAAGTGAGACCCTCCCTGGGCGCACGGTAGCCATTGAAGAGGCGCAAATTAGACCGCGCATTGATGGGATCATCATTAAAAAATTTTTTACGGAAGGACAAAAAGTTAAAAAAGGTGATCCTTTATATGAAATTGACCCAAGGCTTTATAAAACCCGCCTTGAAAGTGCTAAAGCGCAATTACAACAGGCCAAAGCCTCTTTTGATTTAGCCTCCCACAATTTAAAGCGCTATGAAGAGCTTTATGATAGTTTTAGTGTCTCAGAAGAAGAGCTTGAAGATGCCAAGCTTAACTTTGAGGAGAGAAAAGCCTCTTTAGCAAGTGCTAAAAGTGCTTTAAATGAGGCGCAGTTAAACCTTGAGTATACAAAGGTTTTAAGTCCAATTACCGGGCTTATTGGAATTTCCAATGTCCCCTTAGGCGCATTAGTGACTTCCAATCAACAAGACCCTTTAACTACCGTGATAAATTTAGATAAGATTTATGTTGATTTAGAACAAAATGCCTTAGCATGGCAAAATTTGCGCAAAATGCGCTTATTTGGCACTTTAACTTCCGATAAAGAAACCTCTGAGGTTACTTTATATATTGATAATGAAGAATGGCCATCAAAGGGTGAGCTTATTTCTTTTAATCCTTTAGTAGATGAAGCTTCAGGATCGGTAACTTTACGGGCAATTTTTGATAATAGTGAGCATCTTTTAGTGCCAGGTTTGGCAGTGGATGCCAAAGTAATGCTTGGGGTTAATCCTTTTAGCTTAGTAATTCCAACTGAGGCGGTGGTAAGAACCGCGCGCGGCCAAACCTTTGTGTATTTAATAAGCTCAGATTCGCGAGTGATAAGACGTGAAGTGCAATTAGGTTTGCTTACCGAAAGTGGTTTTAGTGTCTTGCAAGGTTTAAAAGAGGGCGATGAGATTGTAGTTGAAGGACAAAGTGCCCTTAAGGATGGAGCTTTAGTTAAGATCGTAAATTTAGTGGAGCCTCTTGCGGATGAACAGTAGGTTTTTTATTGATCGTCCTGTTTTGACCGCAGTTATTATGTGCTTTAGCTTAATGCTAGGTTTAATTGCGCTCCCCCAACTTGAGATCTCACGCTATCCAAGCATTGCCCCGCCTTCAATTAGAATTTCACTTTCTTATCCTGGAGCTTCAGCTGCAACTTTAGAGCGCACCGTCTCGCAGGTTATTGAACAAAAGATGACCGGTTTAGATAATCTTTTGTATTTCTCCTCGCGTGCCAACTCTGAAGGCTCGGTGACCATGTCTTTTACTTTTGATCCTAAAGTAGATCCTGATGTGGCACAGATGCAGGTGCAAAATCGCTTAGATTCAATTATCTCGCAACTACCTGAGGCCGCGCAGCAAAGAGGGGCGAGGATCCGCAAAGTCTCTGATGATACCTTACAGCGCATTGCTTTTTTTGCAAGCGATGGCTCTTTATCCCAAGAGGATGTGGCAGACTTTTTAGCCTCGGTTATTCAAGATCCGCTAAGTCGTTTAAATGGTGTGGGTGAGGTTAATTTACAAGGCTCGCAATATGCCATTCGCATTTGGCTTGATCAAAGAAAATTAAGAGCCTTTAAATTAAATCCTGAAGATGTCGTCAATGCCGTTTCAAGACAAAATCGTCAGGTTTCAGCAGGACAATTAGGAGCTTTGCCTTCCGTTGAAGGGCAGGTTATCAATATTAATGTTAAATCCCGTGAGCTTTTAGAGACCATTGAGGATTTTGAAAATTTAATCTTATATGTAGGCCAAGGCGGTGAGACGGTCTTTTTAAAAGATGTCGCAAAAGTTGAAATGGGGCGTGAGAGTTACACCTATTTTGGTAATTACAATGCCCGTCCGATGGCTGCTTTATCTATAGATCTTTCAGAAGGTGCAAATGCTGTAGATACGGCCAATGAAATTGAGGCCTTACTTATTAAAATGCGCCCTTTATTTCCAGATAAGCTTGAATATGCCTATGCCTATGATACGGTACCTTTTGTTAAAGCCTCTTTAGCTGAGGTTTCAAAAACCTTATTTGAAGCGCTACTTTTAGTCTCGGCAGTTTTATTTATCTTTTTAAGATCATTGAGGGCCACTTTAATTGTTGCCACCACCATTCCAGTGGTACTTTCAGGTACTTTGTGTGTGCTATGGGCTTTGGGCTATTCGATAAATACCTTAACCATGTTTGCCATGGTCTTGGCCATTGGCCTTTTAGTTGATGATGCCATTGTGGTAGTTGAGAATATCACCCGTTTAGTTTTAGATGAGAATTTAACGGTAAAAGAGGCCGCCTCGGTAAGCTTAAAGCAAATTGCTCCGGCCTTAATTGGTGTAGGTTTAGTGATTGCCGCAGTTTTCACGCCAATGGGCTTTTTCCCTGGGGCAAGTGGTAATATCTATCGGCAATTTTCCGTAACCATTGTCTCAGCGATGCTTTTATCAGTGGTTGCGGCTATTGTCATAACCCCAAGTTTATGCGCGCGCTTTTTAAAAGTCTCCAAAGGCACTTCAGATAAAAAGACTTTTTTAGATTATTTTGAAAATGGTTTTTTAAAATTAAGAGAGCTTTATCTTGTAGTAAGTACTTTCTTTTTAAATCATTTAAAAACAGCATTTGCACTGTTAATTTTAATTACCATCTCTTGTGCTGCTTTATTTTTAACTATTCCAACTTCTTTTTTACCAGTTGAAGATCAGTCGGTTTTAAGCGCCAGAATTATTTTACCTGCAGGTACTGTGCAGGAGAAAACTAAAAAATTAGCCCTTGAGATTGAAGATTACTTCTTACTTGAGGAAAAAGAATATGTCGAAGGGGTGATGTTAACTTTAGGCTCAGGTGGCGGCTCAGCCTCAGGTCAGTCTACAGCCTCTTTAAGTATTCGCTTAAAGCCTTGGGAGGAGCGTGAAAGTCAAGAGGCCTCAGCACAGGCCATTTTAGAGCGAGCCAAAAATCGCTTTAGCAATTACCCTAATGCCAAAATTAATTTCTTTTTACCAGCATCAGTTAGAGGCTTGGGCTCATCGGCAGGCTTTAGCGTCAATGTGCAAAATGTAAGTGGACATTCTCACGAGCAATTTTTAGCCGATGTTATAGAGATTGTAGAGCGGGCGAACAATAGTGTGCGTTTAAGTAATGTGCGCTATGAAGTTCAAGATGATGCTCCAGAGCTTATGATTAATATTGATGATCTAAAAGCTGGGCAATATGGTTTAAGTCCTCAAACTATCAATACCAACTTGGAAATTGCCTGGGGCGGTGATTATGTTAATGATTTTATAGACAGGGGCAGAATTAAAAGTGTTTATGTGCAATCAGCTCCTGAATTTCGCTCCTTACCGCAAAATTTAGATGATCTTTATTTGCGAAACTCTCAAGGTGAGATGGTAAGTTTAGGTTTAGTTACTAATACACAATGGAATTTTGGACCTAAGCAGCTTGAAAGATTTAATGGCGTGCAGGCTATTGGTATTACGGGTGATCCTAAAGAGGGGGTAAGCTCAGGTGAGGCTATGGCTGAGATCACGTCAATTATCAATGCCCATCCTGGCAATTATGGTTATGCTTGGTCAGGTGGTTCTTATCAGGAAGTGGTAACAGGCGATCTTATTCATTTGCTTTTTATTATTTCAGCTGTAACGGTCTTTTTATGTCTGGCGGCTTTATATGAGAGTTGGTCGATTCCACTTTCAGTGATTTTAATTATTCCAATTGGCGTTTTTGGAGCTTTAAGCTTTGTAATGCTTAGAGGGTTTAGTTTTGATATCTATTTGCAAGTAGGTATTTTAACTACCGGAGGATTGGCGGCTAAAAATGCGATTTTAATTGTGGAGTATGCAACACAATTTAGAAAAACGGGCATGTCTTTAATAGATAGTGCTAAAACCTCAGCTTTAATTCGTTTCAGGCCGATTGTGATGACCTCGGCAGCCTTTTTATTGGGTGTATTGCCTTTGTATTTTGCTCAAGGTGCAGGTGCTTCATCACAACAATCAATTGGCACTGGAGTTATAGGCGGAACTTTATTTGCCACCACTCTTGGTATTGTGCTCGTGCCAGCTTTCTTTGTATTAGTCTCAAAAGTTTTGGGGCATGAGAAAGATTAAAATTCAAAAAGCCCATAAAAAAGCGCTTTAGATGATTTTAACCATGTGGTTAAATTAAAAAACTTATCAATCTATAGGTGACAAAAACCATAGCCGTTAAGTAAGATGGTTGCAGTACTTTAGTAGAATTTTTGAAGAAGATTTTGCTACTTTTGCTGAAAGTGATCAAATCTTCAAGGGGGTACTTATGGCAGAACAAGCTTTTAAAGCTGATAATAAGTTAATGGGCAAATATTATAAGTTGAATCAAGAGGATATGGAGCGTATTTTCGGTTACGAGGCCTCAAGATCTGAAGGTCGCAAGGAAGGTATTGAGATAGGTATTGAGATAGGCGATAAGAGAGGTGCTTGTAGAGAACAAAAGACCATAGCAAGCAGAATGCTAAAAAAAGGAAAAGCACTTGAGGAGATTGCTGAGGATACTCAGCTGTCCATCGCTCAATTACAAGCTTTAAAGCTTGAGTTAGGACTGTGATTTTGCGCTTTAAAAAAGTAAAGTCACTAAATTTAATTTAAGCATTTTTAAAATTTTAATTCTTGCCGCGATTTAAGCGGCAAGTTTGATTAAAGCTTTAATTATGAAGATAAAATATGGCAGATCAAAAAATTAAGCCACTTAGCAAATACTCTATTTTAGATAGAGAGGAATTTGAGCGTATTTTTGGCTTTGAGGCCTCAAGATCTGAAGGTCGCAAGGAAGGTATTGAGATAGGCGAAAGTAGAGAACAAAAGACCATAGCAAGCAGAATGCTAAAAAAAGAAAAGCACTTGAGGAGATTGCTGAGGATACTCAAATGTCCATTGCTCAATTACAAGCTTTAAAGCTTGAATTAAGACTTTAATTGTCAGCCGTCGATAAAAGACGTTCTTTCTAAGAGACCTCAAGCTGTGGCAGGATTGGGCCATAGTTTTTAACAAAAGGGGTCCTTATGGATATACCACCAATTGCACATACAAATGAGATCTTACATTTATTGCACAGAGGCCTTGATGTCGCCCAGATCTCATCCATGCTTCATATTAATGTTGATGAGATCAAAACCTGTCGTTGCACTTTTTACCC
>CALXNU010000097.1 GCA_944389835.1 uncultured Succinivibrionaceae bacterium | reverse complement strand
TATCTAAAGCCTGACTTATCATAGTATTTTTTCTTGTACTGTGGAGATCTGGGATCTCCTTTGAAGAAGCGCTCAAAAGCACTGCTTAAGTCCTGGAGCTTCTGCTGTGTGACCTGTGAGTAGGGCTCTTCAAGGTACGGATATTCTTTTTTTAGGCTCTTAAGCTTTTTAAATAGGGATTTCCTGCTAGGTTGCGGCTTCATGGCAGCTTAAAACTCTGTTCCATGCACTTCTGCAGGCATGCGTATACTTGACAAGCAGCTCCTGCTACTTGTCGTTTGGCTTAATTCGGTAAGTGAAAGCCTTATATGCCATGTCCTGAGTTCCCAAAGAATTCTACCTAAGCTTATGACTATATCATAGTTCACTGCTGTTTAGCAGGCTCGCATTCATCCCGCAAGCTGAAGCTTGCGGGTTTTCTGCAAGCGTTCATATAAAAAGAAGGCTTTACGCCTTCTTTTATGTGCAATGTTAGTACCAAACCTCGTGGGCAATTTCTTGCACCAACTTAATTTTTTTCCACTCATCATCTTCAGTAAGCTTATTGCCTTCTTCAGTTGAGGAAAAGCCGCATTGTGGGGAGAGGCAAAGTCTATCTAAGTCAACATACTTTGAAGCCTCAAGAATACGCTTTTTTATAATCTCTTTATCCTCAAGCTCAGGTCTTTTACTGGTGATAAGGCCTAAAACTACTAATTTATCTTGAGGGATTAAAGCTAAAGGCTTGAAGTCACCAGATCTTTCATCATCGTATTCAAGATAGAAGGCACTTACCTTTTCGCTTCCAAATAAAAGCTTTGCAACCTTATCGTAACCGCCTTGGGCAAAGTAGGTTGAGTGATAATTGCCACGGCAAATGTGGGTGGTAAGGCTAAGATCGGAGGGGGCACCTTCTAAAGCCTGATTGTTAGCGGCTAAATATTTTTCTAAAAGCTCATCAACATTTAAATTAGGATGGGCTTTAACAAAGTTTTCATCACAAAGCACTGGCCACGTGCAATCATCAAATTGCACATTGCGACAGCCTGCCTTGTAAAGATCTAAAATTACCTGACGATAGGCTTTGGCAATATCATCAATTAAGCTTTGATCATCTGGGTAGATATCACGTAAGTTTGAGGTCTCGTCATTGTTTCTGACATTTAAAAGCACGGCTAAAAGCTGAGCTGGAGCTGGAATGGTTTGACGAGGTAAAACCTTATCATTTTTAAGGGCATATAAGAATTTAAAGTGCTCGACAAAAGGATGATTTTCACCGCTAATTTTGCCTACTAATCTTGCAGTTTCAGGGCGGGTTTCCTCATCGTGGAAGGCATAGCCTTTTTTAATAATGCGCTTTTCAACGCCATTTAAGCCCCAGAAGAAATCAAAGTGCCACCAAGAACGTCTAAATTCACCGTCAGTGATAAGCTCAAGGCCACTTGCAATTTGCTTTTGTACAAGATCTTTGATGCATTCATCTTCAACTTGAGTAAGTTGTTCTTTAGTGATGATACCATCTCTAAAAAAGAGACGGGCTTGTTTTAACTTGGCAGGGCGCAAAAAGCTACCTACTAAATCAGCTCTAAAAGGAGCGGTCGTTCTTAAACTGTAAGCCATAATTAATCCTTAATTTTATTATAATTTTTATTAGCGCCTAGTGAGTGTGTTGGCGTTAGTGCTAATGTACTTAAGTTTTCTTACTTAGTCTAGAATTTAATTTTCATGGTAGGTGATAACTTAAAGTTATATGGGCATAAATAAGCTAAAATTTATTTTTCACATTGCAAAGAAAATCGCACAAAATTCTTTAAAAGAATTTTTACCTTTGTGTAAAAAATGCTTCGGTTTTGAAGTTAATATTTAGATCCATTAATTTAGAAAATAGTTGAGATAATTTCTTAAAATGCGATATACATGCCGTTTTCTAGGTGGTTTAGAGTTTATAATTAATAAAGCAAATGAAGATTTAAAGGAAAAAGCAATGACAAAAAGATCTTTAGTAATTGAGGGCATGCACGATGCTCAATGCCTTAATTTACTCTCTCAAGTTCTCTCTTCATTACCTGGTGCGAATGAGGTGAGTGTTTCTTTAGAAGAGAAAAAGGCGACCGTGGTTTTACCCGATCTAATAGATGACGCCACACTTAAGACCTTACTTGAGCAAAGACTTAATTATAAAGTTCTTTCAATTAAGGAAGAAAGTGAGGACGTCGCATAAGTTTTTAGGGGTGCGCTACTAAGACTTTGAGTTTGGCATTACCCTTGGAGTTTTTGGCTAAATTTTCATAAAGCTCACCTAAGACAGGTTCAAGATCATCATCTAATTTATAAGGGAAATTTAAAATAAGCATTCCTGATCCTATCATGCCGCGCTCTTCTTTTTGAGGCTCAACACAAAGCTCGACTTGCAATAAAGGAAGTCCAAGATGCTTTACATCTTGTACAAGCTTTTTAGATTCATCTTGAAGACCTGCTAGCACTGGATACCAGAGGGCAAAAATTCCCGTTCTAAAACGAATAAGGCCTTGTTTTAAGGCTTTGACCACCTGATGGTATTCATTTTTCTCTTCATAGGAAGGATCTATAAAGACTAAACCGCGCTTGATAGGTGGCGGTAGGGCACTTGAGAGGGCGTGATAGGCATCAATTTGCTGAATGTTGACGCGTCTGTCTTTGCCAAATAATAAAAGCAGGCTTTGATACTCACGCGGATGCAAATCAATTAAAGTAAGTCTGTCGCACTCTCGCATAAGTTTGCTTTCAAGAAAAGGTGAGCCCACATAGGTTTTAAGTGGGTCTAAAGAGCCTTGGTTTAATTCTTTTAAAATCTCAAAATACTCAGGTACGAGCTTTTGTAAGTTTTGATTTTCTAAGATCTTTGAAATGCCCGTTGTATATTCTAAGTTTTTTTGAGCCATTTCAGATCCTAAATCATAAAGACCTGCCCCTGAGTGAGTGTCTAGAACACAAAAAGGCTTATCTTTGCGCAAAAGTGCGCGCAAGATTAAACATAAAGTTAAGTGCTTTAAAACATCGGCATGATTGCCTGCATGAAAGCCATGACGATAACTTAACATGAGATCTCTCCTTTTTGTTTTTCCTCTAACTCATCTTGTTTTAAAAGCCATTGCTCTTCGCACGCATCAAGATCTTTTTCTAAATTTGAGCGCTCAATCGTTAATTTTTCAAGCTCATCTTTGCGACTTTCATCTTGATATAAAAGAGGATCACTCATGATCTCCTCAATTTGTGAGATCCTTTTGCGAGCTTTTTCCATACTCTTTTCAAGCTTTTCAATTTCAAGCTTTAAAGGACGCAATTGTGCTCTAAACAAAGCCTCAGCGCGCTTTTGCTCTTTACTCTTATAAGCACTTTGAGAAAGGTTAGCGCTTATTTTGTTCTCTTCTTTTTTAGCTTCATTAAAAGCTTTATTTTTCTCTAAAAGATAATTTTGATAATCGTTAAGATCACCTGAAAACTCAGAGACTTTACCATTATCAACTAACCATAAAGTAGATGCAATGGCCTCAACTAAGTGCCTGTCGTGGGAGACTAAAACTAAAGCGCCAGGATAGGTTGAAAGGGCAATGGTTAAAGCCTCACGCATATCTAAATCTAGGTGATTTGTAGGCTCGTCTAAAAGTAGCAGGTTTGGCTTTTGATAAGCAATTAAAGCTAAACACAATCTTGCCTGTTCACCGCCTGATAAGTTTTTAACTTCCTCAAAGACCTTATCGCCACTGAAGGCATAGGAGCCTAAAAACTTGCGCAAATCACTTTCACGCGCATTAGGGTCTAATTTTCTAAAATGCTCAAGTAAGCTTTGATTTTCATTTAAAGATTCAAGCTCATGTTGGGCAAAGTAGCCTATTTTTAAATCCCGCCCTAAAGTTACGATACCATTAAGAGGTTTAATTTCACCTACTAAAGTGCGAATTAAAGTAGATTTACCTTGACCATTTTTACCTAAAAGGCCAATTCTATCGCCTCTGAAAATTTGTAAGTTTACATCAGCTAAAACTTTTTTATCTCCATAGCCCATGTCGGCGTGATTGAAGGTGGCAAGCACCTCTACGGTACGTTCAGGCTCTGGAAATGAAAAAGAAAAAGGTGATTCCTCAGCAGTAACCGCCGTAAGCTTCATTCTATCAATAGCTTTAATTAAGCTTTGAGCTTGACGTGCTTTGGAGGCTTTGTAGCGGAAACGATCTACGAAAGCTTGCATGTGACTTAAAATGGCCTCTTCCTTTTTACGTGAGGCTACTTCATTTTTAATTCTTTCAGCGCGCAATCTTTCATAATCGGAGTAATTGCCATGATACATAACCACTTTACCTTGCTCAAAGTGCAAGATATCGGTGCAGAAGGTATCTAAAAAGTCTCTATCGTGTGAGATACAAAGCAAGGTGCCTTGATAATTTTTAAGGAAATTCTCTAAATAAAAGACAGTATCTAAATCTAAGTGATTAGTAGGCTCGTCTAAAAGCAGTAAATCGGAGTTACAAATCAAAGCTTGCGCAAGATTCAAGCGCATTCTCCAACCACCTGAAAAATCTTTAACCGGAAGGTTAAATTCATCATCGCCAAAGCCTAAACCGTGCAGTAGCTGCTCGGTGCGAGATTTAATCGTCCATTGCCCGGCAAGACCTAATTGCTCTTCAATTAAAGCAATTTTATTGCCATCACCTAAAGCTAACGCTTCCTCTCTTTGCTTTTGCAAAGATCTTAATTTTTTATCCCCGTCTATAACATATTCTAAAGCTGAGATCTCAAGTGCGGGAGTTTGTTGGCTTACCGTGGAGATGGTAAGGTTCTTGGGAATACTAATCGTTCCAAGTTCAGGACTTAAATCGCCTAAGAGGGCGGCAAATAAAGATGATTTACCGCAACCATTGCGACCTATGACCCCAACTTTTCTTTTTTCATAAATAGTGGCACTTGCATCTTGCATTAAATATTTAGTGCCGCGCATGAGTGTTACTTGAGAGAGGCTTATCACTTTTTAATCCCAATCTTTTGCATAAAAGTTGCGCTAGTATATCATTACCTCTTTAGGGTTTTTAGGTTTTTAACTTAAACTATTTTAAGGTTATTTTATGAAGGTTGTAATTATTGGTGGTGCCGCAGGCGGTGCCTCACTTGCCACAAGACTTAGAAGAATTGCTGAGAAGGTACAAATTACGATTATTGAACAGTCCCCATCTATTTCGTATGCGGCCTGTGCTCTTCCTTATTATGTAGGTGATGAAATTCATGATAAGGACTCTTTATATGTTGCCAACGCTAAGCTTTTAGATAGTCGCTATCGCGTAAGAGTAAAAGACAATACTAAGGCAGTATCTATAGATCGAAAAGAAAAATGTGTCTATGTAAAGAATATCTTAAGACAAAGTGAAAAGGTCTATTACGATAAGTTAGTAATCGCCACCGGATCTCGTGCCTTTAAGCCTTCATTTGCAGAGAATAAAGAGGGCGTATTTTGTCTTAAGAGTGTTGAAGAGGCAAGCTTACTTAAAGATTATTTAAAAGAGCATCCGGTACAAGAGGCCATTGTCGTAGGTGGTGGTTTTATCGGTCTTGAAACCTGCGAGAATTTAAACCACTTAGGCATTCATGTCACTCTACTTGAAAAAGCCCCACAGGTTTTATTGCCTTTAGATCCTGAAATGGCAGGCTATGTCCATCAAGAGCTTAGAAATAAAGGGGTAAAGCTCTTTTTAAATACCGGCATTTCCTCAATTGAAAAAGAGGATGAAGGACTTGTTGCTATAACTGATAGTGGCGATAAGCTTAAGACTCAATTAGTGGTAATGGCAGCAGGCGTGAGAGCTAACAGTGAACTTGCTAAAGATTGTGGTCTTGAGGTGGATGAAAGAGGCTTTATTATGGTCGATAAGACCTTAAAAACCTCAGATCCTGATATCTATGCCTTAGGTGATGTCATAAATCTTAAAGGCTGTGATGATGAGCATTACGCTAAGATGGCACTAGCCTCCCCTGCGCAAAAGCAATCAAGAATTCTAGCTTACAACTTAGTTGCCAATGAAGGGAAAGAACACCATTATGAAGGAGCACTTGGCACTTCAATTGTGAGAGTCTTAAGTTTAACTGCAGGATCGGTGGGCTTTAATTCCTTATGGTTAAAAGGAAGGGAAGATGTTGGGTTTGTAACCGTTCATGCCGCAGATCATGTCTCATGGTATCCAACTGCCCACCCGGTACATTTAAAACTTTTATTTTCAAAACAAGACGGCAGAGTCTTAGGTGCTCAAGCTGTCGGTGAGCATGATGTAGATAAGGCTTTAGAAGTTGTTTCGATGCTTAAGTTAAAGCATGGCACGGTCTATGATTTAGTTGATTTTGAAAGTGCTTATGCACCGCCTTTCTCCTCACCAAGATCTCCTGTCAATATGGCAGGTGCGGCGGCTGTAAATCAGCTTGAGAATTTAGTCCACAATGTAAGTGCTCAAGATTTAAGCTCTTTTGATCCTGAAAATACCGTCTTTTTAGATGTAAGAGAGGAGATGGAGTTTAATCAAGGTTCAATCCCAGGCTTTATTAATGTCAAATTGTGCGATTTAAGAGTCAAAATTGGCATGGAAGAGCTTTCAAAAGAGAAAAATTATGTGGTAACCTGCCAAGTTGGTGTCAGAGGTTATATCGCCTGCTGTATCTTAAAAGGCTTAGGTTTTGAGCATGTCTACAATTTAGATGGCGGCTATGTCTCTTGGAAAAATTTTGAGCAAAATAAATTGACCCACTAAACAAAATAAGGAGATCTTATGTTTACTAAAGAGAGTTTAGAGGCTTTAGAGAAGGCCGAAAGAGAATTTCAATTTGAGAAATTCGATCTTCAAGATGCAAGAGCTTTAGGCGATTTGCTGTTCTCCCAAAGCAAATTTGAGGCAAAACCTATTGCCTGTCGCATCATTTTAGATGATCTTATAGTCTATCAAAGCTTTAATTTCGGCACCGGGGCTAATAACAATTGGTGGATGGACAGAAAGTGTCGCACGGTGCTAAGAACTCATGGCTCATCGCTTAAAGCTTTAGTAAAACGTGAGCTTTTTGGAGTAACCTCGCCTTGGATGAGCAATGAGGATACTTACGCTTTTTGTGGTGGTGGCTTTCCTTTAATCGTTAAAGGGGAGTTTCGCGGCGTAATTTGTATCTCAGGTCTGCCACACTTAGAAGATCATCGCTGTGTGACAGAGGTTATTGCAAGCTATTTGGGAAAAGAGCCTATTCTAATCCCTGTTGAAAAATAGTAAAAAAAGCCTACTCTTGTGGGCTTTGAGTGCTTGCCACCTGCTCTAAAGCTTGTGCTAAAGTTACGCCATCTTTAACGCGCACGGCACGAATGGTAAGGGCAGGTTTGCCGCCTATCTCGCGAATTGATGAGACCACTAAATAAGGAATTTGATGCTGACGGCAGATACGAATAAGTTGCGGAATAAGCGTACTTGAGCCTACATTCTGACTTATAAGTCTTTCATCTGAAGCCCCGCTTTGCAGAGGAATTAAAGGACTTTTAGCTAAAATTAAAGCATCTTTAATGGTATTTTTAAGATCTCCTACGCACTCTTGATAGGAGCTTGGAATAGTGGTTGGGGCAATGTAAGTTGCTGCACTTTCAATATTTAAACGTGAGCTTATTCTTAAGGTAAGTTTTTGGGCAATCGCCTCAACATTATCGGCAATTAGATCTTGGCATTGTGTGGTGGCAAATTCAGAGCCACTTGCAAAGGTGGGAAGTCTCTCACCAATGCTTGGGGTTTTCTCCTCTTTTTTATCATAAACTAAGATCTCAACATTCTCATTGTTTTCAAATTCAGCACCTAAGGATGGTTCTGCCTTTTTTTCAATGAAATTTGGATTTTCCACCACCGAGGTGTGGGCTTCTTCAACTTTTGCTTGAGGGGTATTTTGAGTTTGCGGTTTTTGCAAAAGAGAGTTTAATTGCGCACAACCGGAGGCTAAAGTTAAGCTTAAAAAGATGCTTAATAAAATTTGAGATCTTAGCATGATGTTCAAACCCCGTATAAAAGTTTTAGGCTTTTACAAAACCAAAAGCACCCATCTTTTGACCACCTAAAAGGTGCATGTGAATATGCGGAACTTCCTGACCGCCGTTTTCACCTACGTTTACAATTAAACGATAGCCATCTTCTGCAATGCCCAAATCCTTGGCAATTTTAGCGGCCACCGTAAAAAGACGACCTAAGGCTTTTTCATCAGCCTCTTGAGCCTCATTGACATTTGGAATTGGCTTGTTGGTGACAATTAAGATGTGATATTTAGCTTTTGGCGCAATATCTGAGAAGGCGGTGACTAAATCATCGTGATATATGATCTTTGATGGAATAGTGCCATTGATAATTTTAGTAAAAATGGTTTCTTCGGCCATATTAATAACTCCTAAATTAAGATAGTAACAAGTATAGAGCAAAAAACTTAACTTTGAAATAAATGTCCGCGCAATCCCATTATCTTTAGATGATGGGTCAAGCGGACTCAATGTTATAATGTGACACA
>CALXNU010000096.1 GCA_944389835.1 uncultured Succinivibrionaceae bacterium | reverse complement strand
CCTGTGGAGATAACCGTTAGGAAGTCTTTGAAGCAGGAAGAAGCCCTTAACCTTTAGGTTATGGGTGATTCACTTTGAGGATGATGGAAAGATTATTGGGATTAAACCTAAAGAAAAGTATATTCAAAAGTTGATTGATACCAAAGGATATAGCGCAATCGCTTCTTCCAAGAAGATTTCGTCTGAGGAAATGCTGATGCGCTACAGTTTGCGTGATTGCTCAGAAAAACAATATGCTATTTTAAAAAGTCAACTTAACGGTGGAGTAATTAGAGTTCACAGTGATAGTGCTATGCTTGGTCGTTTTTTTACTGCCTTTATTGCTAGTGTTTTACGCACCGAGATAATGTTGGCATGTCAGGAAATGAGGTATGACACCAATAAAATTTTACGCGAAGTAAATCGTGCTCGCATTGTATTAATGCCTAACGGCAAATATCAAAGTATCTTTGATCACCCTCAAAAGATCCAAAATCTCTTTAAATATTTTGGTGTCTCTCATGAAAGCTTTATATCTTTTGCTGAAGAACTTAATTTAAAAGGAAATAAGATTCAAAGCTCTCAATATCACATTCTAAGTTCTCCTATTGATGCTTCTCAACCTGGCGCTACTCCAAGACGAAAACCTGGACGCCCTAAAGGAAGTAAAAATAAAGTGACATTAGAGAAAGAGTCCACAAAAGCCCTTGAACAAAACGAGTCAAATAGAGGACCAGGTCGACCTAAGGGAAGCCTTAATAAAAAGACACTTGCAAAAATGGGGTTAAATACCCAGCCTATAGTAAAGCATTCTCGCCCTGGAAGACCTAAAGGAAGCAAAAACAAAACAACACTTGAGCGAGAAGCAAAAGAGGCTCAACATTTAAGGCGTAAACCAGGACGTCCAAAGGATAGCAAGAATACGCCAAAAATGATCTAAAATGGAGGTACACCTTAGATCAAATTAGCTCAAAAATATTATGAATATTTTGATTGAGGTGTACCAGTTTTTAGGAAATTAACGTTTAAAGAGCCTGAAAGCCTTTGCTAGAAAGGCTTTGAATTAAATTTTCTTCACGGAAAGTCGAGTTCTAAGTTAAAACTAAGTTAAAAACTCTATTCTTAAAGCCATCAAAGATAAAAATCTTTGGATTTTTGATAAAAATTGGCGATAGCTCAATGTAATAAGAGCTTAAGCAATGCGATAATAAAGAGGTCATTGGCACAACAACTTTTGGAAAAAATTAAGGGCTTTTTATGAATTTAATGTATATTTCATTATCCGTAATTGTCGGTTTTGTCTTAGGCGTAGTGGTGGCTTTTATTGTCATTACCAGGTTTTCCTCAAAACACAAAATTCAGGATGAGTTAACGAGGTCTAAACGTGAGTTGGCCAATGCTAAGCGCTTGCTTGATGAGTTCTTTGTAAACTCAAGTGAACTCTTTTCACAAGTTACCAAAAGCTATGTCTCCTATGCTTCATTCATGGCAGATGCAGCCGCAAAGCTGTCCCCTGATAATCAGGATTTATTCAACCTCGATTTAAAAGAGGCGCAAAAGCTTGCTAAAGGTGCTCAAGATGCAAAAGATGGCTCTAAGCAATCCTTAAAAGAAAGCCTTAAGGCTCTACAAGAGCAAGTCTCTGATATCACCGCTTCAATTGAAGAGGAAGAGAAAAAAGACGAAAAGCAAAAAGCTCAAGAGTCTGCACCTTCTGAGGAGAGCAAAGAGCAAAGCAAAGATGCTGTAGAAAAAGCACCTGCCAAAGAAGAAGAGAAAAATAGCGTAGTTGAGGTTAAAGAAAAAGAGGAGATCATCATTAAAGATGAAAAACCTCAGGTTAAAGAACCTACTTTAGCTCCGAAAGCTGAAGAGAGTGTGCCAAAGACTAAAGTTGAGCCGATGCCAGATCTTAAAAGCTCCTCTCAAGAGAGCATAGAAGATCTGCCGCAACCGCCAAAAGACTTTGTCGAAAGCAAAGAGCCGCAAAAGATCTAAACTCACGGCCCCTTAAGATAAGAATTACTTATGGTGCCGCTTTTAAAGCGGCATCTTTTTACCCAAAAACTTGTGAAAAGTGCGAAATTTTGTGAACTAAAGCAAGTTTTTTAAGTCAGAGAAGAGAAAGAAAGACAAAGCGCAAGCTTTTTAGGAGATAACAAAATGACTATGAATTTACGCCGCAAATCCTTAGGTGTTGCCTTAGCTGCCGCCCTAGTTTTAGGCACTTTTTGTACTCAAGCTACAGCAGATGCCACACCTTTAATTCGTGCTATGGATAATGGACAAGATACCCCATCTCTTGCCCCAATGTTAAAACAAGTAATCCCAGCGGTAGTAAATATCTCAGTGAAAGGCAAAAAAGATGTAAGACCGATGTTAAATATTCCTGAGGAATTTCGCTTCATGTTCCCAAATCTTGACCGTCCACGTCAAAGGGAGTTTAGAGCCTTAGGATCAGGTGTAATCATTGATGCGAAAAAAGGTTATATCGTAACTAATCACCACGTAATTGATGACGCTGATGAAATTAGAATTGCCTTAAGCGACGGACGTGAATTTGATGCTAAGAAGATAGGCTCAGATCCACACACCGATCTTGCCTTACTTGAACTTGAAGATTTTGACAATATCCAAGATATCCCACTTGCCAACTCAGATGATCTTGAAGTAGGTGACTTTGCCGTAGCTATCGGAAATCCTTTTGGTTTAGGTCAGACTGTAACCTCAGGTATTGTCTCAGCCTTAGGTCGTACCGGACTTAATATTGAGAACATTGAAAACTTCATTCAAACCGATGCTGCCATTAACTCAGGTAACTCAGGCGGTGCTTTAGTTAACTTAAAAGGTGAGTTAATTGGTATTAATACCGCTATCTTAGGACCTAACGGTGGCAATATTGGTATTGGCTTTGCAATTCCATCGAATATGGTTAAAACCATTATTCATCAATTACAAGAATACGGTGAGGTAAGACGCGGACAATTAGGCTTAACCGGTACTGAGCTTAATGCGGATTTAGCCAAGAACTTTGGCTATGACAGCAACACCGGTGCCTTTGTTAATGAGATTATAGAAGGTTCTGCCGCTGACAAAGCTGGTATTAGATCAGGTGATATCATCACCTCTATTGATGGCAAGAAGATCCAATCCTTTGGTGAGCTTAGAGCTAAGGTTGCAACCTTAGGGGCTGGTGCTAAAGTTAAACTTGGTATTTTCCGTGATGGTAAGGAAATTGAAGTTACGGTCACCTTACAAGAGGAGCAACAATTATCTTCAGCTGACAGCTCTGGAATTTCTGAGCTCTTTGATGGTGCCTCCCTTGCCAACAGTGATCAAGGAGGAGTTGAGGTCACAGCTGTTGAGCCTCGCTCCACTGCCGCAGCTTTAGGCCTTCGTGAGGGTGATATCATAACTGGCGTTAATAGAAGTAAAGTAAGCTCTATTGCTGAACTTAAAGATCTTCTAAAAGATAACGAAGGTCGCGTCAGTGCCTTGCGCATTCAACGTGGTGATACTACCATCTTTATTACTATGCGCTAATAAATTAAACCTAAAAGAAAGGGGGAGGTAACTCCCCTCATTTAAAGGAGTAGGATTGTGAGTGGTAAAAAGTTTTGGCTACAATTGCTCTCACCTGTGGCCATAGGTTTAGTTGCAGGAGCTGGTACTTTAATTTTTTACCCAAATCTTGGTGAAAACTTGGGATCTTTTATTTACTCCCATGGACAAGAGCCTACTTCCTACTCCTATGCCGTAGCAAAAGCAGCACCTAGTGTTGTTAATATCTATGTTTCAACTTTAAATCATGATTATTCAGCAGCAGATAGCGCAGGTACCATTACCATGTCGGCATCTGGCGTTATCATGAGCTCAGACGGTTACATTGTCACTAACTATCACGTAGTCCCTTCAGGCAATGAACCTAATAAAGCCATTTGGGCACAAACTCGCGATGGTAAAGTCTATCAAGCCTTTGTCATAGGCTATGATAGGCGCACCGATATTGCAATTTTAAAAATCCAACACAATCACATCTCCCCAATTCCAATTGATTTGCGAGAGAAAACTAATGTCGGAGACGTGGTACTTGCCATTGGCAATCCCAATAATTTAGGACAAACCGTAACTCACGGTATTGTCTCTGCCACCTCCCGCTCAGGCTCTGGACTTTTAACCCGCGAGCAAATGCATATTCGCGAGGGTCTTCAAGATTTAATTCAAACCGATGCCCCTATTAATCAAGGCAATTCAGGTGGTGCTTTAATTAATACCTCAGGGAATATGATAGGCATTAACACCGCCTCCTTTACAAGCGCCCGCTATGGAACATATGGCATCGGTTTTGCAGTCCCAACCCGCCTTGTAGTACATGTCATGAATGAGATCATAAAGCACGGTCGAGTCATTCGCGGTTATCTTGGGATCTCAGATGATGGGACCACGGTCCTAGATAATAAAACCGTAGGAGTTAAAGTAGGTTATATCGACCCCCAAGGCCCGGCTGCTAACTCTAATTTGCGTTTGGGCGATGTGATAATCGGCGTTGATGACAAGCAAATTGCCAATTTGCGCAATCTAATTGACATTATCTCAAGCAATAAACCTGGCACTGTCTTAAACTTTAGTGTCAAGCGCGGCTCTCAAACCTTAGAAATTCCTATAACCTTAGCAGAAGATCGTGCTTCAATTGATTAGTTTTTGCCAAGAAGGCGCAATTGCGGTTCTACAAAACATGAATAAGAGGCGATATCTTTTTTAAAGTTAGCGCTTTTTATCATGGATAATAAATTTAAAGCCGCCGTTTTGCCAATTTCAAAACCCTGATGGATTGAGCAGGTGACATTATATTTTTGAGCTACTTTTTGATTTAAATCAAAAGAGACAATCGTCAAATCACGCCCTTCTTCTTTTAACTTATCTTTAACTTGCTGTAAAAGCTTAAAGATAATTGCATTACAGCACACCACCGCCGTGCAATGAGGTAATTGCTCTAAAAAGCGTTCAATTTCCTTTTGAAATCTTTCATTATGTGCCTCATCTGACACACACCATTTAATATAGTCATCATCTAAATCAATATGGTGCTCAAGCATGGTTTCATACATACCATGAAATTTCTCTAAGGCCTGATAGTTATCGCAGACGAAAATTCCTGCAATATTGCGATGACCTTGAGAGATTAAATGTGAGGTTAAAAGGTGAGAGCTTTTTCTATCATCGGTTACAACATGTGGATAGGCTAATTCTTTATAGTAGTTGTTATAAAAGACAATGGGGATTTCAAGCTCTTCATAACACTTGCGATATAAAGCTAAATTGGGGTTTAAAAGTGAGGCCTTAACCCCGTCGACAATAAAGCCATCAAAATTATTTTGCATTAAATTCTCAAGGCAAAATCTCTCATTAGCAAAGCGATTATCTGTAACATAGACCTTTAAAGTTACCTTATTGCTCTCAAAAACACTTAACACGCCCCGCTGAAAATCAGCATTCGCATCTTTATCTTGGCCTTGGACAATTAAAGCGACTTTAAGCTCATTTCCGCGCTCTTTTTTAAGCTCTAAAAATTTAGTTCTGGTACTTAATTTTATGAATCTGTGCTTATCAATATAAGTACCTGCACCTTGTCTTTTATAAATTACCCCCATTGAGCACAAGCGCTCTAAAGCTTTTCTAATCGTAGAGCGAGACAGTCCAAGCTTTAAGGCAAGTTCATTTTCAGAGGGGAGCTTATTGTTCATTGCAAAAAGATTTTTTTCAATGAACTCTAAAAGGTATTCATACGCTACATTACTTTTTCTAAACTTTGACATCAAACTTTCCTTGTCACTTAACTTAACTCACCTTAAAGATAAGTTTACCATGCTCTTTATACAAATTTACTTAAAAAACGTACCTTTTTAACTTACTTGTGTAATATTTACTTAAATATATTTAAATAACAATATGAAATTTTTAGATACCATGGATCATCAATTTAAGATTAGGATCTTTGATGTAAATTTAAGACATAATTATTACTCCAAAGAGATCATTGATGAGTCTTTAAAACGCTGTGAAGTATTCAAATGCAACGAAGATGAATTGCCAATTTTGTGCAATCTTGCAGGAGTTACAAATATCTCTCCTATTGCCTATTTTGATTATTTACAAAAAAGAGGCATTGATTGTTTTATCTTCACGGAAGGTGCCAAACAAAGTACCGTATTTTTAAATAATGAAATTTCTATGAAGCCTACTCCAAAAATTGAAGCTTTAGATACTGTAGGTGCAGGAGACTCTTTTACTGCCTCCATCATAAGTATACTTATGCAAGGCAAATCTTTAGACTTTACCCACGAAAAAGCAGTAGAAATTTCAGCCTATGTGTGTACACAACTTGGGGCCATGCCTGAACTTTCAGCAAATTTGAAGCTCCCACCGTCTTACGACGGGGGATTCTCTTGGACCAGAAAATGGCTCTCTGATGAAATGGAATCTCACCACTTCAGCAGGCTTTTTTAAGACCTTTGAGACTTAAATTTACCATCGCAGGACTAATGACAGAGTTTAAATCGGTTCACTAGCCTACATTTGCATGGTTCAGCATCACCATTTCAACTCAAGAGTTTACGTCAGACTCCTTCTCCGCACCTTGATCTTGCTTTACCCGACTTTAGATACCAAAGCGAGTTAAAACCGCTTATATAAGCGGTTTTAAACCACTTTTTCGCTCCGGAGATGTAGGAAAACTTTTTTTAGCTCACTTTGCGAGACATTTCGCTACAGTACCTGCTAATGTAAGGAGAAAATAGTACCTCGTCATCGTACCCCCTGAGCTTTAAATTATTTCTAAGATCGGTTCGATTGCTTGCGACGGAAATTGGGGTACATCCTACGGCCAAAAGAATCCTATCAATATCAATTGGCCCTGATTCTTGCCTATTCATAAAATTCATCCAGATTTTGTCTTGATCCTCCATCTCCGCCTCAGAAATCGCTGTCTTATGTTTGTGGAGATCTTCAAGTAGAGCAAACTTCAATCTTGGATTGACATTCAAAAAAATCTCTCCTGTTGGATCTGGTACCACCATTGCAGATGACAAAGCTTCGGAGATAGTCTCTGCACTTAGAACCTTTCCGCCATCAGCTGCAAGCCTTGTTTGGAGACTCTTTATCAGCATCAGGGCAAGTACGCAGATCAGGCAGTGCCCCTCAATATGAGATTTAATTCTCACGTTCATGGGACGGATTGAAAACGTGTTTTTCATGACGCGAAAACAGTCTTCAATGGCAACGAGCTTATGATAGGTGCCGAGAATTTGCTCATCTTTAAGCACTTCCTTTTTATCAAGTTTGTCAGGGTGTCTAAAAACAATAGCAGAGTAACCAGCTAGCTCCTCGCGTTTCTTGTAAACGTCTTCCTTGATGCCAGTGGCACGATACTGATCTTTATCGTTTTTGTTTTTGGCCGCATCTTTCTTGGTCTGGATAAAAGCACGCCATCCTGTCGAGTAAGGATTTCCCATTAATTCCCCGTTGGTCACAGCTAATTGTGCCCGAGTTAGTTGATTTTTCAGGTCTTGTAGCTCACGCTCTCTTCGCGTGGGATTAAACACAAAGGCGACTTTGCACTTGACCGTTACCTTATGTTTTTTGGGTTTTCCTGATAATGTCAATGATCCATCATTTAATGGGACGTAGCTACTTTGCTCATGGTCACATACTTTGAAACGGGCACGCTCAGGATCGACTTCACCTTCCTTAACAGAGAAATTTAAGCCATCAAACTCAAAGCCTTGATATCCTTTCAAATCAAGCATTTCCGATACAAAATTGGCGTTTTTATTAAGGACGCCTTGGGAAACCACAAAGCCTAGACCACGATCTCCAATTTCCCTGAGATTATCCGTAGAATTAAGGCCCTTATCGGCGACAAAGTAAATGTCCTTAATTTGGTATTTTTCTTTGAGCGAATCAAGCATGACGCTTAGGGTACGAATTTCTGAGAGGTTGCCTACAAAAACTTTTGCATCAATGGGAAGTCCTGTTTGATCAATGGCAAGAGCCACCGTGACAATGGGTTGCCCAAAACGGCCTTCCTTTGATTTGCCACGCATCCTGAGTATGAGATCTTCATTGGCATCAAGATGACTCTTAAGTTCGTTTTCAAATTCTTCGCTTTCAAGCCAATTGTCTATGTCTTCGTTAGACAAGCCTGCCTTTTGTAACTCACTACAGCGCTTCCTTGTATACCTGATAATTTGCCAAGTCTTGTCATCGTAAGGAGTCTCAAAATAACAGTTGGTACAATCAAAGAAAGCCATCTTTATTTCGCCTTTGGTATGATCAAGATGGCGCTTTACGGCATGAGTAATGATCCTGTCACCAAACTTAGAGACAAAGTCTAAGCCTCGGTAATAGTTATCCAAGTTAATCCCTTCCCACGGGCAGAAAAGAAACTGAGATTTGCTTTCATAGGCATTGAGGTATGAGGCTGGGTCGAGGATTTTAAGGGCAGTAAGGTAGAACAGAAGATCTGCGTGAATTTTCTTAGTATATGGATCGTAGTCTCTTAGCCTTGGATCACTTAAATTCTTAACCTTGGATCAGTGAGTTT
>CALXNU010000095.1 GCA_944389835.1 uncultured Succinivibrionaceae bacterium | reverse complement strand
ATACTAGGAATGTCAAGATTGATGCCATTCATCTCCACCTTATAGAAGGTGGAGACTTCTGGCATAAATTGTTAAAATTTAGGCAAATTTTCTCTCACAAAGCATGGAAGCAATAGAGAGCACGGTAGCACCTGTTGCCATAGATCCCACCCAATATTGAGAGTTCTCTTGAGAGTAGGCTGAGCTTAAATCAAAGTGCAAATGCTCTTTTTTATTGGAAGCAAAATGACTTAAGAATAAAGCTGCCGTACTTGCGCCCGCTCCTGCCTCTGCAGAAGTTGAATTTTTAAGTTCAGATCTTCTACCTTTAAGATAAGTTCTCATGAAGGCGGGCTTAGGTAAACGCCACAGCGCCTCATAATTGGCGGCAAAATACTCCTCGGCCTTTTCACATAAGCTTAAATCATCACAGAAATAAGCTGTAATATCACGCCCTAAAGCATTTTTAGCAGCACCGGTTAAAGTTGCTGCATCAATTAAAACTTGAGGATTTAACTTTGAGGCCTCAAGTAAACCATCAGCTAAAATCAAACGTCCTTCAGCATCGGTGTTGATAATTTCAACCGTGGTACCATTTGGGTAGGTTAGAAGATCACCTGGCTTCATAGCTTTAGAATTTACAGTATTATCAGTTAAAGCTACATATAATACGACTCTCTTTTGCAGACCAAGTTTTAAAGCAAGTGCTAAAGCAAAGCTTAAATACACTGCACCACACTTATCGGTGCGCATCGCTTGCATAAACTTGGGAGGCTTTAGATCATAACCACCGCTATCAAAGGTAATACCCTTTCCTACTAAAGCATAATCAACGCTACTTGTCTCTTTGCCTTTTGGAATAAACTCAAAGCGGCACATCACAGCTTTTCTATCTTCACTGCTACCTGCACCCACTGCTTTAAGACCGGTATATGGGAAAGGATCTTGACCGTCTACTTCAATCTCTGCGCTAAAAGTACCTGCACTTTCTTTGGCTGATGTTTCTAAAAGCGCTTTAAAGTATCTTGCAAGCTCAAGAGGTGAGGCGGTTGCGGCATCTAAATTTGCAACCTCACGGGCTAAAAGAATTTGCGTGGCTAGAGTTTGCAGAAGAGCTCTTTGTTCGTCACTAAAAGATGGGAGCGCAATTTTTAGATCATGGCGCACATCATAAAGGCCTTGAATAAAATAAAAGGCATCTAAAAGACTTAAAGTTAAAGGCTCTTTGACAGTAAGCTTTAGATTAAATAAACCAAAATTGGCAAGTACCCGCCCTGCCATTTGCGCATACTTAAAATCTTTAGGATCAACAAAAAGCTCTAAAGAACCATCATCTGCAGGAGCTATTTGGCAATTTTCAGCAAATGGTGCCGGGGCTTTGCCTGAGACTAAAACGACAGTAGGTAAATCTTTACTATCTTTTAAAATTTCAACTTGATGGTGATTTTGAAGGTGCATACTAAGTCCTTTTAATTTATTTCTGACGCAAAAGAGGTAATTTTTCTTTAATCTCTGCTACTACTCTTTGAAGTTCCTCTAAAGTAGTAAAACGCCCTAAGGAAAAACGCACAGTAGATTTAGCATCTTGCTCATTTACACCTAAGGCTAAAAGTATATAGGAAGGCTCCAAACTCTTTGAGTTACAAGCAGAACCTGTAGAGGCGGCTAATGTTCTTAACGAGGCTAAGAGCACATGCGCCTCAACGCTTTTGAAAGTCACCGACAGCACGGATGGTAAGTGATGCGTGTCAGAGCCGTTTATCACCACGCCCTTTAGGGCACTTAATTCATTTTTTAAGTACTCACGAAGGCCATTTATTCTTTGAAAATCACTTTGACCTTCCTTTTGCATAATCTCAAAAGCCTTACCCATACCCACTACTTGATGGGTGGCCACGGTGCCAGATCTTAAGCCTCGCTCTTGCCCACCCCCTACGATTAAAGGACTTAAAGGAATATCTTGCTCTTTATTGACAAACAAAGCTCCCACACCCTTAGGTCCACAAATTTTCTCTGGGGTAAGTGAGACTAAAGAGATAGCGCTGTGACTTAGATCATGGGTAAAGTAACCTGCACTTTGGGCACAATCACTGTGAAAGTAAATCTCTCTTTTTTGACAAAGATTGGCTAAAGCGTGAATGTCATTGACCGTACCTACCACCGAGTTAGCCTCAGCAATTGAGACTAAAAAAGTATCCTCACTTAAGGCTTTTTCTAACAATTCTGGGGTAACCGAGCCGTCAGGTAGCGTGTCTAAATAAGTGACCTTATAGCCTTCACTTTCTAAAACACGGCAACTTTCAAGCACAGCTTTGTGTTCAATTTTTGTGGTAATAAGATGCCGTCTTAGATCGCCTTTTTTAAAAAGCCCCTTTGCAAGTCCTAAAATTGCAAGATTACTGCTTTCTGTGGCCCCTGAGGTGAAGTAAATTTCCAAAGGTGAGGCTCCTACTAAATCTGCAACCTTAGATCGAGCATTTTCAACCTTATCTAAAGCCTCCCAACCATACACATGATCGCGTGAGGCGCTATTAGCAAAATTACCTTCAATCTTTAAACAATTGACCATCTCCTCAATTACGCGAGGATCGACAGGAGTTGCAGCCGCATAATCTAAATAAACCGGGCGATTTACAACTTTAGGTGCCATTAATCCACCCCTCTTTTCTCATCTTCATGAATATGAGAGATTGCAAGAGCAAAGACTTGCTCAACATGTGAGTCACATAAGGCATAAAATACGCGACGGCCCTCACGGCGCACTTTAACTAAATTATTTAAACGCAAATAACACAATTGATGGGAGACGGCGGATTTACTCATCCCCAAAATCGCCGCTAAATCACTTACACACAGCCACTTATGAATTTGCAGGGCATCCACAATACTAACCCTGGTAGGATCTGAGAGGGCTTTGAAAAACTCACAGGCAATAGCCACATCATCTGAGGCCATCATCTTCGATCTTACTTCCTCAACTAAACTCTTACTTACCACTTCAGTCATTAACGTATTACTCCTCTCCTTCATATCCATTGTTGGCGCTAATTACAGTTGGGGTTAGATAAGTTTTAAGCTGATATTTTTTAGCTAACCTATCAATTTCAACTCGTGAATAACGATGTTCAAGAAAATCATATTTAGCAGTTGAAACACACAAATGATAATACCAAAAAGCTTTCCTATCATCGCCTGCAATTTGTGCTTGTTTGCCTAAATAAAAGTAAGCCTCACACACCCTTTCAATACGCTCTTGCATGGTAAGATTAGGATCTTTCATTAAAGAGAAGAGCTCTTCTTTTTTAAGTGAGCCTAAGATGTAATCGACAATGCTCATGCCAAAGGAAGTTTCTTGTTCCTCATTAGCATCAGCTCTTCTTTGACGTAATTGTTCAAGTGCTACCTCTTGCCCTTCAGTTTCTACGCCTATGATATAAGTCCAAAGCATCCTATAAGGATCGCCTTTTCTTTGGTTATAATCAATGAGCATATCTTGCATCGCGTTTTTAGGTCTTTTGCCATAATAGAGGGCAATGGCGCGTGAGAAATGGGTGAAAATGCGTTTTTGACCTTGCACTTGAGCTAACTCTAAAGCACTGTCAAAAGCCTCATAAGCGTCTTGATACATCCCATGCGAGGCTAAATAAACGCCCATAAAATCATAAGCTGGTGCAAAGTCAGCCTTTTCAAACAAGGCATTCATAAACATCACCCGCGCTGAGCTTTCAAGTCCCATGCGATCGTAGACGATACCTAATTCATAGAAAAGTTGCGCCCGCTCATTTTCATCGACACTGCCTTTATCTAAAAGCTCAGATAATTTTAAGACCATTAACTGATCATAATCTGAAAGCTCCATAATCGGGGCGGTTAAGACAATTTCGCTTGCAGGTAAGGGATTATCTAAAAAGGCACTTTGATCAAGAGTAGAACTACTTTGACAGCCCATAAGTAAGGTGCCACAGAGGCAAAAGGCAAGAGCTGCCTTAAGCACTCTTGCCTTAAAGATGATCTTAGGGTGTGATGACATAAACACCTTTAATCCATAGACTCCATCCCATCTGTTTCTTTCTTTTCAACCTTAGCTGGAATGAGATTCTTACGCTCAATCTTAAGCAATAGAGCCCAAGTTGAGGCTACATAGATTGAAGAGAAGGTACCAAAAACAATACCAATGGTTAGAGCTAATGCAAAGCCAAAAATAAGTGATCCACCAAAGAGTAATAAGCAGACCACCGTAATTAAAGTAGTACCTGAAGTAATAATAGTACGAGAAAGAGTTTGTGTTAAGGAGACATCAAACAATCTTTGCATCGACATATCACGAGCAAGTCGTGAAGCATTTTCACGAATTCTATCAAATACTACGATCTTATCGTTTAATGAGTAGCCTACCACAGTAAGCACGGCAGCTAAAACTGTTAGATCGTACTCAATTTGCCAAAATGAGAAGACTCCCATCACGATAATCACGTCGTAGGCAAGAGAAATCACAGCACCGGTGGCCATTCTCCACTCAAAGCGGAAGGCAATGTAGGCTAGAATGGCAATTAAAGAGACGATAATTGCAAGTACACCTGATTGCACTAATTCCTCACCAACCGATGGACCTACGTACTCAGAGCGTGAGAGGGTAGCATTTGGGTCTAACTTGTGGGCGGCAATCATCACCTGCTCGGCTACGGTTTGCTGATTTAAACCCTCTTTTGGAGCGACTCTTACCATTACATCGCGCGGCGTACCAAAGTGCTGAGCGACACCCTCAACACCTTGTGCAGCATAGGCTTCACGAACTTTATCAAGTTCAATGGCCTCAGAGTAGCGAGTTTCAATCACAATACCACCGGTGAAATCCAAGCCCCAATTAAGGCCTTTCGTGCACATGGAGACAATGGAGGCTACCACTAAGCACAGACAGAAGATTTCTACGATCCCCTTAATTTTCATAAAAGGGATTACAACACCATCTTTAATAAACTGTAGCATCTTAAAAGCTCCTAAATATTAAGCTTCTTAAGGTCACTTCTGCCGCCCCAGACGATATTAACCACGGCGCGACAGGCGGTAACAGCAGTAAACATGGTACTTGCAAGACCTACCATTAACACTAAAGCAAAGCCTTTAACTGCGCCGGTTCCCACCATAAAGAGGATGAAGGCGGTAAAGAAGCTGGTAATATTAGAGTCAGCAATCGTCACGAAAGCTTTTTCATAACCTAATTTAATTGACTGTTGTACGGTACGTCCCGCGCGCAGTTCCTCACGTATTCGCTCATAGATTAAAACGTTCGCATCCACCGCCATACCAAGGGTTAACACAATACCTGCAATACCAGGTAAGGTCATGGTAGCGCCTGGAACCATGGAGAGGATACCGACAATTAACACTAAGTTAAAGAAAAGACCTAAATTGGCAACAAAACCAAAGCTCTTATAGTAAATGAGCATAAACAAAGCGAGGAAGCCGCAACCATAGAGCATGGCTCTGACACCTGAGTCGATGTTTTGCTGACCTAAAGATGGGCCAATGGTGCGCTCTTCAACAATCTGAATTGGGGCAATTAAAGCACCGGCTCTTAATAATAAGGCTAAGTTGTGAGCCTCACGTGAGGAGTCGATACCGGTAATTCTAAAGTTAGAGCCCAAACGAGATTGAATGGTTGCAACATTAATTACTGACTCAACTTTCTCAAATTTAGGCTTATAACCTTCCTCACCAGGCTTTGGCGCATTAGGATCGGTAACTGGTAAAACCTTATATTCAATAAAGTTGGTGGCCATGGATTTACCAATATTATCCTTAGTAAAATCAGACATGATAGAGCCACCGCGTGAGTCTAAGCTGATATTTACTTGAGGACGGCCATTTTCATCTGTTGAAGATGAAGCATCAATAATATGATCACCGGTTAAAATCACGCGCTTTTCAAGGACGACTGGATAATTGTTTCTGTCGTAGTGAAGCTCATCCCCAGGTGGGACGCGACCTTGCAGTGCGGCATTTAAATCGGCATTAGTATCAACTAAACGAAATTCCAAGGTAGCAGTAGCACCTAAAATTTCTTTGGCTCTTGCGGTATCTTGAATACCAGGTAACTCTACTACTACACGATCGGCACCTTGTCTTTGAACGAGAGGTTCTGCAACACCTAATTCATTAACACGGTTTCTAATAATATTGATATTTTGCTCAACGGCACTTGTTCTAATGGCAGAAATTCTCTGTTGAGTCATTTCAGCGCGTAAGTAGAAGCGACCATCGCGAGCATAATCTTGGAAGACAAAATCTGGATGACGGTCTTTTAATAAATCTAAGGCTTCATTTCTGACGCTCTCTTCACGGAAAGCGACTACCACCGCATCACCTTCCACGCGGGCACCTGACAGACGTAAATTGGCATTGCGAAGCTCAGATCTAAAGTCAGAGACTAATTGGGTCTTCTGCTTATTCATAGCCTCTTGCATATCAATTTCCATTAAGAAGTGCACACCACCTCTTAAGTCAAGGCCAAGCTTTAAAGGATGCATACCTAAAGCTCTCATCCATGAAGGAGTGGCAGGAGCTAAGTTTAAAGCGGTAATGTAGTTATCACCTAAAGCTTTGGAAATTAAATCACGAGCGGCGATTTGTTGTTCAATTGTGGCAAAGCGAATTAAAAGCTGTCCATTTTCAAGCTCATAATCGCCTGAAATATTTTTCTCTTCAAGCAAATTTTGAATTTGCTCTTGTACTGGGGCTTCAACTAATAAGCCGTGAGTACCTGAGATCTGAACTGCAGGATCTTCACCATAGAGATTTGGTAAAGCGTAGAAAAAACCTACTGCAATTACTAAAAATATAAGTAAGTTTTTCCACCAAGGAAACTTGTTAATCACGATATTTCTCTGTAAGTCAGGTAATGAAACCGCCGCAGTAAATTGCGGCGGTGAAAAGGTTAATTACTTAGACTCTTCTTTCTTATCTTCAGTAGCTTGGGCTTCTTCGGCCTTAGAAGGTTGAGCTTGAGTGTCTGAGGCGGCCTCTTCTTTGGCAGGCTCTACTTCCTTTGCACTCTCATCTTGAGCTTTAGCTTCTAAAGCTTTCTCTTCCACGCTCTCTTCTTTCTTCTCTTGAGATACTGCCTCTTCCTTGACCTCTTCCTTACGACGGGCAGGACGAGCGCGTCTTGCAGGACGGCGAGCGGAGGATGATGAAGAACTCTTGGAGACAGCTGGTGCTTCAGTTGCAACTAAAGTGCCCTTTGGTAATACGGCTACGACATAGTTACGCTTAATTTGCATAACCATACCAGCTCCAATCTCAACTAAAACATATTCCTTATTGTCAGGTAACTTAACGATTCTACCTGCAATACCGCCGTTGGTTAAAATCTCATCACCTACGGCAAGATTATCTAAAAGCTTCTGCATCTCTTTGCGCTTTTTGGAGTTTGGACGCATCACGAAGAAGTAAACCGCGAGCATACACACGGTGAGTACGATGATCATCCTCATATCTCCGCCAGCTTGGATCATACTCATATCTCCGCCAGCTTGTGCTCCCTCGGCGGCAAAGGCATCAGAAATAAACATAATATTTTCCTGTGTTGGCTAACATTGAAAAAACCGTGGCTGTGACTTCACAGCATGAAACTGCCATAGTTTAGCAGAAAGAAACATCCTTTTACACGCTTGTGTAAAAAGATCCTTTAAAGCTTTAATCTAAAACATACTTAAGTCAAAGAAAAAAGCACATCTTATTTCCACTAAACTTAATATTAGGACATTTTCCCCTCAAGCTTGGCTAAAACATGACTTGTCGTTTCAACTTTGGCTTTTTGATAATACTCTCTTACAAACTCAATTAAACGATCTTCAGCAATAGCCTGTCTTATGTTTTGCATGAGTTTTTGATAGTAATGCAAATTGTGCACAGTATTTAAATGCGCCCCTAAAATTTCTCCACACTTATCTAAATGATGTAAATAAGCCTTAGAGAAATTGCGGCAGGTATAGCAATCACAATTAGGATCTAAAGGTGAAGTGTCGTTGGCGTATTTGGCATTTCTAATTCTCACCACACCCTCACTGGTAAATAAGTGGGCATTGCGCGCATTGCGGGTTGGCATTACGCAATCGAACATATCAATACCATTTAAAACGCCTTCGATAATATCCTCAGGTCGTCCCACACCCATTAAATAACGAGGTTTATCTTGAGGAAGTAAGTCTGGAATATAAGATAAAGCCTCATACATCACATCCTTACTCTCACCTACCGCAAGACCGCCAATTGCATAGCCATCAAAGCCAATGTCCTTTAAGCCTTGCGCTGACTTTTCACGTAAAGTGCGATTAGTGCCACCTTGGACGATACCAAATAGTGAATTTTGATTGCCCAAGCGCTCAAATTCTTTTTTACATCTTAAAGCCCATCTTAAGGATAATTCCATGGCCCTTTGCATTTCATTATCGGTTGCAGGAAGACCAATACACTCATCAAATTGCATCACAATATCTGAGCCTAGGTCATATTGAACCTGCATGGAAATTTCAGGGGATAAAAAAAGCCTGGAGCCATTAATGGGGTGTTGGAATTTAACGCCCTCCTCGGTTACCTTGCGAATACCTGATAAAGAGAAAACCTGAAAGCCACCTGAGTCAGTTAAAATAGGCTTATCCCAATGCATGAAATCATGCAAATCACCATGAGCTTTGATAACCTCCATCCCAGGTCGCAACCAGAGGTGGAAGGTATTGCCAAGTAAAATTTGCGCACCAGTTTCACTAACCTGCTCAGGTCTTAAGCCTTTAACCGTACCTAAGGTGCCAACTGGCATAAAAGCTGGGGTCTCAACTACCCCACGCGCAAATTTCATTTGACCTAAGCGCGCTTTGCCAACTTGTTTTTTAAGCGTGTATTCTAATTTCATCAATCCACGGCAAGGAGACTCCCTCCTCTTTAGGAGGGGGAGGAATTGCCGTCCTCCTTTTTTCTAATTTCG
>CALXNU010000094.1 GCA_944389835.1 uncultured Succinivibrionaceae bacterium | reverse complement strand
TGTGTCACATTATAACATTGAGTCCGCTTGACCCATCATCTAAAGATAATGGGATTGCGCGGACATTTATTTCAAAGGCGCTTACCGATAAAACTTCCTCTATTTGACCTTGGGAATTTTCCCTTACCACCTGTATAAGTCCTTGAATTTTTTCGGTCGCATAAAACTCCATAAAAAGCGTAGGATCGCTTTCATTGGGCACTTTCATAAGCTTTAAGCCTTTAAAATACCAAATTTCTTTAATTTTATTGACTGGGAAGGCAAAATCTGTTAGATCCTCTAAAGGCAAGTGCAGATCATGTTTGATGTGACTGTCGATATTGCGCAAAACCCACTTTTGCACGCCTCTTTGATCTTTAAAATCAAAATTTAAGTACTCAACCCCCTTTTTAAGTTCCAAAGCAATAACGCTTGCCTGCTCTCTTAAATATTGACCTAAACTTAACTTATTAAGCTCAATAGGTGGCAGATCATAAGCCATAGTTTCTATCCTTATAAAAATTACTCCTCTTATAATGGACTAAACAGCGCTTAAAGTTAAGTAAGCTTTACCAAAGCTTAGATCACAACCCACAGAAAAGCTATAGCTAAAACGTATATCTGACAATAAAAATATAGTATTTTCTATTTTACTTTGATCCTTTTATACTAAAAACACTAAATTAGTCAATCAACATAGAGGAAGTTTGTTATGAAAGTCAAGTATTTAGCTTTAGGTCTTGCTTTAGCTTTGGGTTTGAGTCAAAGCGCACTTGCTATTGATAACAACACTTTTGAGGGCAGTCAAATGATCAAAGAAAATTTAACTTTAACTTCCACCTGGGATAAAACTTTCCCTCAAAGTGATAAGGTCAAGCACGCAAAAGTGACCTTTGTAAACCGCTTTGGCATTACTCTAGCCGCAGATCTTTATGTACCTAAAAATGCCCAAGGCAAATTAGGGGCGATTGCCATCTCAGGTCCTTTTGGGGCTGTAAAAGAGCAAGCCTCAGGTTTATATGCCCAAACTTTAGCCGAGAGGGGCTTTATTACTTTAGCTTTTGACCCATCTTTTACCGGCGAGAGTGGTGGACAGCCGCGTTACGTCTCATCTCCTGACATTAACACTGAAGATTTCCAAGCCGCAGTCGATTATCTTTTAAGCCTTGAGGATGTAGATCCTAATAAAGTTGGCATTTTAGGCATTTGCGGTTGGGGTGGTCTTGCCTTAAATACCGCCTCCATTGAAACTCGCATTAAAGGTACGGTTTGTGTGACTATGTACAATATGAGCAAGGTCACCCATGATGGCTATTTCAATAGCCTTGATGCAGACGGCTTATATGCGCTAAAAGAGCAATTAAATGCCCAGCGTACCGAGGATTTTAAAAACGGTGAATATAAGTTAGCAGGCGGCCTTCCTGATGTGCTACCTTCTGATGCACCACAGTTTGTCAAAGACTATTATGCCTACTACAAAACTGAGCGCGGCTATCACCCACGCTCTTTAAACTCCAATGGCGGTTGGAATGTCACCTCAGCATTATCCTTACTTAATACCGCTCAGCACACCTTTGCAGGTGAGATTAGAAATCCAGTTTTAATTATCCATGGCGAGAAAGCACACTCCCGTTATTTCTCAGAGGAAGCTTTTAAGCTTTTAAAGGGCGAGAATAAGGAGCTTTATATTGTGCCATGGGCCAATCACACAGATCTTTACGATCAAATGGATAAAATTCCCATGGATAAGATCGTAAGCTTCTATCAAACTTGTTTTGAGTAAGTTTGACTAATTTAGACTCAGGGCCATAAGGCCCTTTTTTATTTTTTGCGAGATCACGCAAAGCTTAAATTTAAGCCTTCGCCTATAATTTAACCACATGGTTAAAATAGGAAAGTGTGATGAGTGATCTTAAAGATTTAAAGCCTAAAGCGCGCGGGCGACCTAGTAAAGATTTAACGCAAAAGGCCCGTGCCGTTACCATCTATTTGACAGCCGATGAAATTGTCAAGCTTGATCTTCTAACCAAGATGGAAAAATCTAATCGCTCGCGCACGATTGGATCTTTACTTTTAAATCAAAAAATTGATTACTCATGCCAAGATGGAGCCACGACCTCCAAAGGACGCTTGGAAGGAGCTAAAAAAACGCGCCTTAAAGCCTATCAAAAAAAGCAAGATCAAATTCAAATTCCAGAGAAAACTCTCGCCCCGGTGTATATCGTCAAAGGCTTACAGCACAAAGCCTCGTGGATCGTCTCAGCTTCTATGCTTAATGTCTACCCCAAAGAGTATGGCATTTATCAAGATGTGTGGGCCATCTCCGAGAAAACCTTATGCCGCTTAGGTCCTCTTTTAAAAAATACTAAAGTCTATCGCGAGCCTTATGAAGCCGCTGAAGGCTTAGAGCTTAATACTTCACATTTGGGGAAAATCTTAGATCACAGGATAAATTCAGGCGATCTTACGATAAATGAATTAGATCTTAAAGCCGTTGAATATTGTGCTAAGTTAATGGAGCAAATTATTAAA
Organism: uncultured Succinivibrionaceae bacterium; assembly: GCA_944389835.1. Lineage (GTDB taxonomy): Bacteria > Pseudomonadota > Gammaproteobacteria > Enterobacterales > Succinivibrionaceae > Avisuccinivibrio_A. Next base: position 6,681 of record CALXNU010000094.1, on the reverse strand, counting down.
GAGAGATTGGAAAATAACTTAAGCCTCTTTTAAAATCCCCCCGCAAAATTTGGGGGGCAAACTTGACTTGAGGTTTGTCTTTAGGATCTCTTTACTATTTTACAAGGTAGCCGCCATCAACTGGGATAATCGCGCCACCTAAGTAGTCTGAAGCATGAGAGGCTAAGAAAATCACGGCACCCTTCATATCATCACCGGTACCCCAGCGATTAGCTGGAATTCTTTCGGTAATTTGGGCATAGCGTGGATTATTCTTATCTAAAAGTGCAGCATTCATCTCAGTTGCCATATAGCCTGGGGCAATAGAGTTGACATTAATGCCACGGGAGATCCAGTCATTGGAAAGCTCTTTAGTAAGCTGTGTGACACCACCTTTTGCGGCAGTATAAGCAGGTACGGTTTGACCGCCAAACCAAGAGACCATGGAGGCAATAGTAATGATCTTGCCATAACCTTTTTTAAGCATCTCTTGACCTGCTCTTTGGCACAATAAGAACACCGAGTTTAAATTAACATTTAACACCTCATCCCACTCGTTTAATGGGAAAACTTCAGCTGAGTGGCGGCGTTGAATGCCATGGGCGGTCACTAAAATATCTAAAGTGCCACCTAATTTTTCCAAGCACTCATCAAAGCAGCGTAAAGTCTCCTCCCGCACGGCTAAATTGGCCTTAACCCCCTGGCACTTAAAGCCACGATCGCAAAAGCCCTTGGCCACCTCATAAACTTTATCTGAGGTACCAACGATGACTACCTCACAGCCAGCTTCCATTAAACCCTCGGCCATGCCGTAACCTAAGCCACGAGTACCACCGGTGACAATAGCTTTTCTACCTTCAATATCAAATAATGGATGTACCATTTTTAAAAACTCCTTTTAAAAAAGGGGCCTCGCCCCTTAAGTTATTTCATGAGATCTGAAATTCCAGTGGATAACACTGGCACGTAAGCAAATAAAACTGCGCAAGCTAGCTCTACTAAGACAAAAGGTAAGACCATCTTGGAGACTTTAGCAACCGACTCGCCAGATAGACCACAGGCTACGAATAAGGTGGTACCAAATGGTGGAGTGGCCTGACCCATAGCAAGTAAGAAGACGAAGACTAAACCAAAGTGCACCGGATCAATACCAAATTGAATGGCAATTGGTGCTAAGATTGGGCCTAAAATTAAGTTGGTGGCACCAACTTCAATAAACATACCGCACAAGGTCAACAATAAGACGATAAGCATCATGAAGACTGCGCCATTTGCTGCCACGGACATAAAGGCCTCGGTGACATAAACTGGAATGCGATAGTAGGTTAAAAGATAGCCAAACATCTGCGCGGTTACCACCAAGAACATAATGTTTGCGGTAGTAACTGAGGACATCTTGATGATCTCCCAAGTATCTTTACCACTTAACTCACGGTAAATGGCCATGCACACTAAAAGACCGTAGAACACTGCCACCACCGCAGACTCAGTTGGTGTGAAAATACCTGAGTAAATACCACCTAAGATCACAATTGGCATTAACAAGGCCCATACGGCACTGCGGAAAGCATATAAGAAGTTTATAAAGGAAAAACCGCTCTCTTTAGGGAAGTTATCCTTTTTAGCCTTAATATAAGCCCAGATACACAAAGCTATACCGCAAATGACACCTGGAACAATACCTGCCATTAAAAGATCGGCTACTGAAGTGCCGGTTACATTACCGTAAATTACGAACACCGTAGAGGGTGGAATTACAATACCTAAAGTACCACCGATAGCTTGCAAGGCGGCTGAATAATCCTTTGGATAACCGCGCTTTACCATCTCCGGGTACATAATGCCACCAATGGCGGCGGTAGTTGCTACCGATGATCCTGAAATTGCCGCAAAGAAAGTACAGGCTACAATGGATACCAAGGAAATACCACCTGAGATCCAGCCTACTAAGTTATCGGCAAATTTCACCAAGCGCCTTGAAAGTCCACCCTTGGCCATCAAATCACCTGCCAGGAAGAAGGCAGGTAAGGCTAACATACTAAAGTTATCACAGCCTGAGAACATCTTTTGCGTAATTAAGGCTAATGACAAATTAGGATCAATCATTAAGGCAACAATAATTGCACCGCCTAAGGACCAGGTAATCGGCATTCCAATTACCATCATGACCACTAAGGCTAAAAGCATACAAATTGCAGCAACATCCATGGCTTTACTCCTTATGTTCTTGATAATTTTTTAAAGCCACACAAGCATCATAGAACTCAAAAATACAGGCTAGAGCAGATAAGAAAAAGCCAATGCCTAAAATTGAGTACATAACTTGCATCGAAAGCCCCATGGCAGGTGAGGTTTGATATTGTGAAACATCGATCATGCCAAAGGATGAGTAAAAGAACACTACCGTAATTAAGACAGCTAAAAGCTCTCTTAGCATCTTTAAATAAAGGCCATTTTTACCTTTTAAGTACTGATCTATAATGTCAATTCTTACTAATTGTTTGGATGTGACTGCTAAATTCACGCCAATTAGTGTTAAAGTTACATATAGATAACGCGAGAGTTCCTCGGACCAGGGGATCGAATAGAACACCACGTAGCGAGTTAAGGTTTGCACGAAAATGACCGTCATCATTACCATCATGCAAATTCCAATCACTACCCGGGCTACATCCTGAACTTTGTTGAAAATAGCTCTAAATTGTTCCATGAGACCTCCTAATCAGCAATCGCGGCGATCCTCGCTGCAAGATCTGCAAATCTTGCACCATGAGTTTCACGCACTGAAGCTGACTTTTCGATAAAACCTTTTTTGTCAGGATAAGTGACCACCATACCCTTGCTCTCTAAAGTGGTAATGGCCTCTTTATCCATCTTCCGAGACAACTCTCGCTCATAAAGATTGGCTTTTTCCATGCACTCTAAGACGATCTTTCTTTGCTCGTCTGTCATATTCTCCAAAGTCTTAGGTGACATCACCAAAAATACCGTTGAGTAGCAATGCTCAGTCATAGCCATGTGCTTGTTAACCTCAACAACGTTATTTTTATCAATCACCGTGGCAGGATTTTCTTGACCGTCAATGGCACCTTGTTGCATACCGGTGTAAGCATCACCCCAGCTCATTGGCACGGCATCAGCACCTAGGCTTATCCACAAGTCCTGATGGATTTTATTTTCCATGACGCGAATTCTAAGCCCTGCGACATCCTCAACCGTGTTGACATCACGCTTTGAGTTAGTCAAATTTCTAAAGCCTGACTCCCATATGGCCAAACCATAAAGTCTTACATTCTCAAGCTTTTTTCTCATCTCCTGACCTATCTCACCTAAGAAGACACGATCTGCATGGGCGGTGGAGGTGATGGTATAAGGCAAGTCAAAGACGGCAAGCTCTGGTAAGAAATTGACTAATACCGATTGATTGACCACGGCAATATCTAAATTTCCCATCTGCACGGACTCAATGTTCTCTCTTTCATTGCCAAGCTGTCCGTTGTGGAAGGTTAAAACCTCAATCTTACCGCCTGAGGCTTTATTGACCTCTTTGGCAAAACGATCCATAGAAAGACCTATAGCACCATCAGCGGCTGAGGCTTGTGACATACGCAAAACTAAATGATCCGCACTATCCTCGCTACAGCCTGAAAGTGTCAATGCTGACATCAGGCACAAAGCTAAAGGAGCTAGGCTTAACTTTAATTTTTTAAGCGTTTGCATATCTACTCCTTAAAATATTGTTAACAAAACCTTGAAATTTAGGGCTCAATTTAGGCCCTAAACCTTTAATCCTTTTAAGGTAAAACTAATGATCCATCGCGATTGCGGGTTTGCGTCCAAGTAGTAACCTCAGTCTTGCAAGGATACTTTAAGGCCGCCTTTTCATTAATTAAGACACCAAAGCCAGGTCTCTCGTTTGGATAAACAAAGCCATCTTTGAACTCAGGTAAGCCATCAAAGACTTCAAGTAAGGCACCTTTTTGATGTGAGAGCTCTTGAATTACAAAGTTTGGCGGCTCAATGCCTGACCACTCTTGTACACCAAAGTTTGGTGAGGCTAAATCTAAGTGAATGTTGGCAGCATGAGCTACAGGTGACATATCCCCAGGTCCATGCCAGGCGGTGCGCACGCCAAACTCCCCTGCTAAAATGGCAAGCTTGCGCGCTGGAGTTAAACCTCCTACTTGGGTGATATGCACTCTTATAAAATCAATTAATCTTTGAGAGATTAAATCGCGCCACTCTTTTGGATTGTTAAAAAGCTCACCTTCGGCAATTGGCGTTGAAGTTTGGGCTCTTAAAAGCTTAAAGTATTCAGTTTGATCTAAAGGTAGCGGATCTTCTAAGAAGAACAATTGATAAGGCTCTAGAGCTTTAGCTAACACTAAGGCCTCGGCAGGACTAATTCTTTCGTGCACATCATGTACAAAGTCCATCTCAAAGCCAAGCTTTGCTCTTAACTTATCAAATAAATCAACGGTCTTTCTTATATACTCACGAGAATTTAAATAAATGCCATCTAAGGCACCAACAGGAGCAGTTTTAGGGGCTTTTAAATCTAAACCGCCACCATAGCCTCCTGATTGTATACGAAGGTGCTTTACCCCTAAGGATTGATAGTATTGAACCTGATCTACAATTTCCTCAACGCTTGAGCCATCAACGTGACGGTACACCGGAACGGCCTTTCTTACCGCACCGCCTAAAAGCTCATATACTGGCATATTTGCCATCTTGCCTTTGATATCCCAAAGTGCCAAATCGACACCGGCAATCGCGTTATTTTCAATACCACCATTGCGCCAATAGGCGTTTTGATGCATTAAAGCCCAATTCTCTTCAATGGTATTAACTGCTCTGCCAACCATTAAAGGCTTTAAATAAGTCAAAATGTACTTAGTAACCGCCTCATGACGATAAGCAAAGGTGGCACAGCCTAAACCATATAACTCAGGCTCTGTGGTTAGAACCTTTACCACGGTAAGATTAATGCCCTCAGGTGCGGTATTAATCACCTCAATATCACGGATCTTTACTTCTTTCATGGCAAGTCCTCAAAAAAAAGCTTTGTTATAAGTTATACAAAAAGCCTTTTTTAAGGACGATCTTTTAAGTTTTAGGGGTGAAATCTTTCGATCTTGGTCACAAAAAAGCTTAAGTTGTAGGTAAATGCAAAAAATTTGACCAAACAAGTTAAAGCAGGATGTTTATAAAATTAAATATAACATCTTGAATTAATTTGTAATTTATATTAAAAAATTGTAAATTTTTTAGGCTTTTAAAGCCTCAAGAGCACTTTCAATATGCGCTTTCATTTCCCGTTGCGCCCGCACAAGATCGCCTTGTTTTAGATAAGTTAAGATCTTTTTGTGACAACGAAGTCCGTCTTGAAAACCAAAAAGACTATTGATTTGCTGATGCTGCTTTAAGGTTCTTTCAAAAAGAATATGCAAACACTCTCCAAAAAACTGATTGCCTGAGGCCTCGGCAATTAAAATATGAAAGGAAATATCGGCTGCAATAAACTTTGAGGCTACCCCTACATTCTCTTCCATGCTCTCATTGCATTTTTCAAGCTCTAAAATTAGTTTATTTAAGGTTTGACGATCTCTTTGCATCGCCATTTTGATACATTGCGGCTCAAGTAATAAGCGAAACTCTAAAACATCCCTCACCAAGGTTGGCGCTTTTGAGGCATTTTCACTTACCGTGCCAGTTAATTCTTCTACCTTATCATCAATGACAAAAGTCCCTTTACCCTGCTTTGACTCTAATATGCCTAAACTTACATATTGCGCTAAAACCTCACGCAAAGTAGATCGCGAAATTTTAAGATCTGACGTTAAACTTGCCTCAGAGGGGATCTTTTCCCCTAAAGGCCAGATACCATCTTTAATCTGATCTCTTATGTATAAAAAAACTTGCGTGCTTTTAGGACTTTTGCGTTGCATAAATTAAACTCCTTAAAATTTAGCTTAGCACAAAAAACTCTTGACTTAACTCTCTTTAAGAAAATTAGGTTTAACTGATGCCGCGTAATTCCCCTTGCGTGAGCTTTGGGATGTAAGCGGCTGATGCTGCGCTTTTTGAGCGTGTACAATAAGCCTAAGAATTCAGGAACGAGCCTTTTGCTCCTATCTATTGAAGGGTCATTCCACCGCACCAAGGACGATTTTTTAAAGGAGGACGACTGCACATTAACAGATAAGAATGCCATTGCAGTGACGGCCGTCATTAATAACGTAGCCTAAGCCATCTACAAAGTTGCCGCAACACTCTTAGGTGAGACCAAGGCGGCTGCACGAATTAGATTTGACGACCAGCCTAAGAATCTGCTGACAATGGCTCAACATGACGGAGCGCGGAACCCTATCCAAGCTAGTTAAAGAAAACATACGCGGACGGTGGAAAATGGCTACCGAGGTCTAGTCAAAGCCCCCGATGCGCACCACTTGGCTGTCAATGGTGCTAAGCCCCGGTGTCGATGATTTTAGGCCGTAAACCGTCGATTTTGACCTCATTTCAGTTTTTGTGAAAATTTAAGGAACCTAAATTTTGAAAATTTTTTCTAATCAAGAGGTTAGTCAATGTGGTAACCTCTCATGCGTAATGACTAGCTGTATGCGTTTCAACTAAATTTAAAATTGTAGGCCTCTTATTTGATATAATTAGAACCTAAGTAAAATTAGGAGCAAGGTCATG
>CALXNU010000093.1 GCA_944389835.1 uncultured Succinivibrionaceae bacterium | reverse complement strand
AGCCTGTGGAGATAACCGTTAGGAAGTCTTTGAAGCAGGAAGAAGCCCTTAACCTTTAGGTTATGGGTGATTCACTGGAGCTATAAATATCGGCAGAAAAGAACTTGGTGACGAGTGGCTTCATGCGCTCTTAGCCAATGGGGGCTTGGCAGATAATCTGCCATTTGTGGACAAGCCCGTAGTGGTCCGTAATCTACATAAGAAATTAGATTGCGGATCATTACTAGAAGCAGGGCACCGACTCTGCGAAACCGCTGACGTAAGTCTGCGGTAGTTCATGAGTAAAATTTAGGCCTGAATTGGAGTTAATGGTGGGCTATCAAAAATGATGAGTACTCCTAAAAAAGAAAGTTTACGCCATAATACTGCATTAAATAAAGAGATTTTAGCTAAGATCTTAGCTAATCTTTGCTTGGCAACCTTTTGTGTAGATCTAAATAACGGGCAAATGCGCGTAATAGTCAATAACAGTAGACTACAAGACTTTATGGCAAGCTTTGATTATGAAGATTATTGCGCCCATGCTTTTCACGGCAAACTAAGCGATCATATAGATCTCTTGCGCAAAATAAGCCTTGAAAAACTTAGAGAATACGCAGAGCAAGAGAAAAATGAAATCTCATTTAATTTTGAGATCTCCTCAATTCAAGACTCCATTTTAAAACTTACTCTTTACTTTACCAATTTAAAGCAAGGCTCTTATTGTTATCTGGTGTTCACCCGTGAGCAAAAATCAGATATTTTAACTGCGATCGCCAAGCGCTATATTTACGATAACTGTGATTACTTTATCTTCTTAGATGGAAGACGCAATTCCTATGTCTCCTTCTCGGTTAATAAAGATTCAACCACCCCTCCTCCTTTCATAAGCGATGATTATGAAAGAGATATTGTGCTCTATGCCGATACTTATGTCACTCAAGAGGACCGTGATCATACGATTTACGAGATGATGCTCGCACGAGTTACCGAGCAACTTGATAGAAAAGGATCTCATGTTTTTTATACCTCGGTAAAAGAAAACGGCAGGATCTCACGCAAAAGACTTGAGTATCGTTACTATAATAAGCAAGAGCGCATGATTTTGCTGTATCGAAGTGATGTCACTGAGATCTATGATCAAAATTTCCATTATGCCCAAGAGTTACAAGCTGCGGTCAATAGAGCTTACACCGATCCTCTAACTACTCTTTTAAATTATCAGGGCATGACTGAACTTGCCACCACAAATCTTAAAAATAACGAGTACTTATCAAAAGCCTTAATGTTTATAGATCTTGATAACTTTAAGGCTGTCAATGATACCTATGGACATTTAAAAGGTGATGAAATTTTAAAAGCCGTAGCTGAGGTTTTAAAATCTTGCACCCGCGATAAAGATGTTATAGGTCGCATTGGTGGAGATGAATTTGAGGTTTTACTTGACGATGTTAAATCTCATAGAGCAACCATTGAAATCGGTAAACGCATTTTAGAGGGTATTGAGAGGATCCCTTACGATCATGGGATCGAAACTGAACTCTCTTGCTCAATTGGCATTGCTTTTGCGCCATTAGATGCTAAGACCTTTCCAGACTTAGTCAAAGTTGCCGATGATAGAGTCTATGAGGCAAAGCGCTTAGGTAAAAGAACCATTATTGCAATGTAGAGGAATGATCATGATGTTTGATGAAAGCTCTTTTTTACTTGATAAACTTTGCATTGCCGCTTTTAAAGTCGATGTCGATAACAATCGCGTTTTAGTGCTCTCTAATTCTATGCGCCCAATTGAGGTTGGTTTTGAGTTTCGCTGGAGTAATTATACCCATACCTGCCTTAATGGTTTATTTGCAACTAATCTTTCAGCCTGGCAAAAAATTCAACCTGAAGTCTTAAAGCAAAGATTAATTAACTCACACTATAATCAGGAGAATCTCTCCTTTACCATTGAGCTTTTGCATAGTACACAATATAGCTCATCTTTATATCTGCAATTAACTTATCTTAAAGAAGATAATACTAACTATTTTTATATCACGCTAAAACAAGATACTGAGCAAAGCTTATTACAATCAATTGTTAATACTTTCGTTTTCAATAACAGCGATTACTTCATCAGAGTGTCCCTTAAAGATGATTATTTTACGACCATCTCAGCATCTGAAAATTGTTTATCGCTCCCGCCCCTTGAGGGCCAATACTCATCTGAGCTTATAAAATACGCCAAAATTTATGTAGTGCATGAAGATCAAGATTATGTGATTGAGCAGATGAAAATTGATAATATTATCAAGAGATTGTCACAACAAGAATCCTTTTCTATCTTCTTTGGCCTGTTTGAAAATGGCATTTATAAACGTAAAAAGCTTGAATTTAGATACCTTGATGAGAAAGATAAAGAAATTGTTCTGCTCTCCCGCTCAGATATCACGGAAGCCTACAATGAAGAGCGTCTTAAGGTGCGCAAATTACAAGATATGTTACGTCGCGCCTACACCGACTCCTTAACCGGACTTTTAAATCGTCAAGGTATGCTAGAGCAAGTTCAAGCCCGTCTTAACAGTAGCAAGACCAACGAGTTTTTTGCTTTATTATTTATCGACTTAGATAATTTTAAGCCCATTAACGATAATTTAGGGCATCCAATTGGCGATCGCGTCTTAAAAGATGTGGCAGTAGTCCTTAAAGATGAGTTACGCGCCTCAGATGATCTTACAGGACGCATTGGAGGAGATGAGTTTTTAGTCATCGTCTCACATCTTAAAGATAAAAATCACGCCAAATTAGTCGCCTTAAGACTTATTAGACGCATTGAAGGCATTGTCCCTGATGAAAATAGCCACTATAGGATCTCAGCCTCTGTGGGTATTTCATTTAACAATGAAGTAAATGATCTGCAATCTTTAATCGATACTGCCGATAAAAGAGTCTACCAAGCCAAAAGCCAAGGCAAAGGCTGCGTGATAGACTATGACTGATGACTAATTTCGTCAGTTGCAACTGATGAATTTAAAAAGGACCCTCCACAAGATCTACCGTTGCAAAACGGGCGATCTTGCGCAAAGGCTTGGAGTATACTAAACACACACGCCACAAACAAGGCTCTTTATAACTTAAAGTCTTGCCATAGGCGTGAGATTGCATCTGTAAGATCGCTTCCTCAAGTTTGGCATCTAGTTTTGCCTCATTGTCACTATCTATAAATTTGTATTCAATTACAAGATATAAATTAGCATCCCAAATAACAATACTATCCGCCCGCCCTGATTGTTGATGAGCATTGACAGACACACGCAAACTATGACTTTCAAGATAAACTTGTATAAGTGCTACAACTTGAGCCTCACTTGTAAGAGGTGTTTTTTCATAATCTACGGTTTCAAGCACTATTCCTAAAACATGAGCTAATTGAGAAACATCTTTGCTTTGCAAAGCTTGGAACAGAGCCTTTTCATGTGGCAAATTTTTCTTATTAAAAATATATCCAGCCAGCAAATTATTAACCATAGTCGTTAACTCCTTGTTTGGCAGAGTCAACACAATATCATCCGGACCACTATGTTTTCCAAAAGACTCTTTCAAAGTTAAATAGCCGCATTGAAAAAGTAAGACCGCCTTGTCCATATGCGATAGCGAAGTCGGACTTAAAAACTTGTCTCGAGCAACTTTCAAATCTTCTTTAAGAATTTGTTCCAAAAACGGTCTAAAGCTTTCTAGATTAAAATTTCTTCTAAAAATTGAAGGTAGAGGAGCACTATCAACCCAATAACAAATCAAAGAACCAAGCTCATTAGAGAATAATTTTATTATTGACCAAGTGGAGAAAACTTTCTTTTCGGCTAAATTTCCAAAAGCATAACCGTCATACCATTTCTCTAAAATATCAAGTAATTGCTCAAGATGAGCATCTAAAACCTGCTCATATTTAAGTTTAAAAAGTTGACTTGCTACATATCTTAAATGATCCTGAAAATACAACTTAAGCTCAGATCGTGTAAAACCGCATAGACTTGCATAAGTCTCATCCTGGGAAATATCATTAATAGTATTACCTTCAGTGATTAAACTTGCATCTTTATAACGTGTAATACCAGTTATAAAGACAAATCTTAAATAACTTTGATTACGTTTAATAACCCCATATATGGATTGCATAAGGGATGCTACGTCTTGATAATCTTTATGATCTAAAAAATAAGTTAGCGGTGCATCAAATTCATCAATTAAAAGTACTACTTTGCCCCTTCCTAAAGTTCGAACTAATTCTTCAAGCATTGTAGGAACATCATCAGATAGAGGATCTAAAGTAACTTGATACTGTTTTGCATATTTTTGAATAAAGTTTTTAAACTTTTTTTCAAATGTATTAAATTTATTACAACTTTCACGAACTTGAGCCATATCAAAATGCAACACAAAATAAGTACTTTCATATTGATATAAGTTCTCTATTGCCAAACCTTTAAAATAAGAGTCATGACCATCGTAAGGTTTAACCCCATGAGTAAAAAGCTCTTCTAAAAGAGAGACGATGGTACTTTTGCCAAAGCGTCTTGGACGTGAAAAAAATTTTGGGCTACGATCTTGTACCAACCTGAAAATTAACGCCGTTTTATCAACATAAATCTTATGATTTAAGCGCAAATCAATAAAATCTTGACTGTCTGGTAATAATTGTTTTAACTTAAAAAAATCATCCATAACTTGTCTTTACCCTTATGATTATAGCTTTGTTTAATCATAAGCAAATTTTAAACAAATAGTAAGGTTTTTGTGCCAAATAACATCTTAAAGCTTAAGTTTAAGCTAAACTAACAAAGTTTTATTTGAACCAGAGTTTTTTATGAAAAAATCTAATTACGTAGAATTTGATGCTTACTATTGGCAATTTAATTTAAGCCTTGCTAAAAAAGAGTTAGAAAGTCTTTTTACCGAGGCTTTAAAACACGAAGCTACCACTTTTGAAGTTGATAAGAGCGATGCTAAAAAGCTAATTAGCATTGCAAGTGATCTTCTCTGCCACGGCAAAAACGATATTTTTCGCAATCTAAGCCAAAAAGTACGCTCTGAAAATAAAGAGCTTACTAATAAAGAGGAGCTTGAGCAAAAAATCTTAAATGCCATTGCCCTTGAGATGGGTAAGCTTGTATTGTACTTTAAAAATCTGCACAAAACTCTCTCTCCACTTAAGGCCGTATCTTTAAGCTTATTTTTTCTAACTTGTCTTAGACAATCACAGGCAATTGAGCTTAAAGATCAAACTCAAGAGATAAGTGATCCTCTAAGCCTTGATCAGGCGATGTCAAATCTTAAAAACTTTCTAGAGCAAGATTTTAAACGCGATGATCTCAAGGATGATTTGCAAAAAGGTCTTATTGAAGGCTTTAGCGCTAAAGAGCTACAAGAAATTCATAATTTTAAAATTCAAAACCGCTTTAATTTTACGCTAAATAAAAAGACCGCCTTAATTGCCTGCGCGGTAGTGTTAGCTTTAGTCTTGTTTATGTTTTAAGCGTATGAATCGTCATGATCTAGCGCAAATTAATCAAGTACTTCTAACCTGTGAAAAGTTGCTTGCAGAAGATCTCTTAGGTGTCTATCTATATGGTAGCGCCACCTTAGGCACCTTACGCCCAACAAGCGACCTTGATTTGCTCATTATTAGCAAACATAAAATCACTGACGCACAAAGAAAGTCTCTCACTCAAGAGTTTTTGCAGATCTCAGGTGCTATTAATAACTTATCTAAAAGACCTTTGGAGATCACCATTGTCAATCCCGATGATCTTAATTTAATTGAGCCTTACTGCGATTATATGTATGGCGAGTGGTTGCGAGATAGCATTGAAAAAGGACAAATACCGCAACCTTTTATAGATCCTGATCTTCAAGTTTTGCTCTATCAAGTTCAGCTTTCACACCTAGTGCTAAAAGGTCCTTCTTGCACAAAATTCTTACCTAAAATTGCATTTTCTCAAGTACAAGAGGCAATCTTTGCTTCTTTGCCAAGCTTAATTGCCAATTTTCAAGGTGATGAGCGCAATGTTATTTTAACCCTTTGCAGAATGTGGTTTACTTTGCACAATCAAAAAATTACTACCAAAGATCTAGCGGCTAAATTCGCAATTGACAGGGTGCCTTCTAAATTTGTGCCCCTTTTAACTGAAGCTCAAAACGCTTACCTAAAGGGTCTTAACTTTGAGAGGACAAAGGAGGCACCCGCCCTTATAAATTATCTTAAACAACAAATAGAAAACTCCAGAAACCACTAAAGTCCCTGGAGTTTTTAAAGTTAAAGCTTAAATTTAAGCTTAAAGCTTTACTTGACAGTAATGGTCTTACCGCTTTGACTATTGCGACGTGGTAATTTCACCGTCAAAACGCCATTTTCAAATGAGGCCTCAACGGCATTCTCATCAATATTTTCAAGTCTAAAGGCTCTCTCATAGGTACCAGATGATCTCTCACGAACCAAGAAGCCCTCTTTCTTCTCTTCTTTTTCGCTGTGATGGGCAGCCTTAATGGTTAACACATCCTGCTCAACAGTTAGGTGAATATCCTCTTTATTTACACCTGGAAGATCTGCTACCACCTCATAAGCGCCATTTTCATCGCGAATATCAACTTTGAAATTATCACCGGTTTGGAAAACCTTATCTGGTGAGAAAAAGTCAAAATCAGCAAGTGGTCTTGAAAAAAGATCTAAGATAGTTGCAGGTGAACGATATTGACGTCTTAAATTCTGTCTTGCAGTATTAACGTTATCATCAGTGTACTTATCAAGATCATTAAAAGCCATTTTAAACTCCTTAAAAAGGGCTTTTGCCCTTTATCCTAAAAACCTTTAAAACTAAACCAAAATTTTAAGCTTTATTTAATTGCAATGCTCTTGCGCGTTGCTGGTACTTTTTTACCTAGGGTAAGCTTTAACACCCCGTTCTCATAAGAGGCCTCAGCCTTTTGCTCATCGGCATCTGCTAAATAGAAGCGTCTTTGCATTGTGCCATAAGATCTCTCTTGGACTACATAACCGTGATCATCTTTTTTATTGAGCTCACTGTGAGTCTCAGCGCTAATGCTTAATACGCCATCTTCAAAGTTAAGCTTGATATCATCCTTTTTAACTCCTGGCAGATCTGCTACTAACTCATAATGATCGCCGCCGTCTTTCAAATCTACCTTAAAGTTTGGCTCATCCTGGAAGATTGGTGAGGAAAACAAACCAAAATCGCTAATCGGTCTTGTCATCAAATCAAAGATAGTTGTTGGTCTGTTCTCTTGAGCCTTTTGTAATTGATGTCTTTTTAATGCGTTCATTTCAAATCTCCCCGGGGTCTTTTTTATGCCCCTCATTCTTTTTACACCTAAGTACATGTGGTCTAATTTAAAAAATTAAAGGGCCTTTTTTAAAGTTGAGAAAAAATACTCAGGTAGCTTAAAAAATCTCTTTACTATCAAACAAATTAAGCTATACTAGCGCCGTCAGTAAGTTGATGTTTATTCCAAAATAAGGATCAGGTTATGGCAACATTTAACTCTATCACGCTTATGGATCTTATCTATATCTCTTGGCATGTCAAAGCCAAATCACAACTTTTATTTTAAGTGCACCTAATCTTAAATTTAAAACTTAAGTAAACTCTAAAACTATAAACTAATAGGTTAATACTATGACAGCTAAATTAAGTAGATTTACCCCGCTCTCCTGCTTTGTGTTATTTTTACTAGCAGGTATTATCTACAGCCAAATTACCGCCCGTATGCCCGCACTTAAAGCTCATGCCAATATTGATGAGGCCGGAGTGGGTATTGTCTTAGCTTGCATGGGCGCAGGATCATTTATTGGCTTTGCCTCCATCCCCTTTTTACTTAAAGCCTTCTCCTCAAGGCTTATCTTAACGATTTCAGCCTTTGCCTGCCTAATTTTATTTTTTGTAACCGCCCTTGCCACTAACCTTTTGTTTTTAGGCATTGTTTTTGCGTTAATTGGTACTTTCTTTGCTTGTTATGAAGTTTGTCTCAATACGCAGATTCTAAACCTTGAGACACAAAGCGGCAAAAACTATATGCTTAAAATGCACGCGGCCTATAATGTAGGAAGTCTTACCGGATCTTTAAGCGGGGCGGTTTTTGCTTTCTTTGCCATTGGTATTGCAGGTAATTTTTCTGCGGTAGCCGCCTTTTTTATTCTGCCTACCATCTTTTGTGTCTATCATCTGCTCCCCGATCTTGCCCCCTCCCATCTTGAAGGTCGCAATAAGTTCACTAAGATCCCACTTTTTGTGATCTTCTGTGGCATTCTAGCTTTGTGTGCCTACACTATTGAAGGCTCCATTGCCGAATGGGGTGGTCTTGTAATGCATCAAGAAAAAGGAGCCTCCGAGAGTTTAGCCGCCTTAGTTTATGGCTGTTTTTCCTTTATTACCGCACTAACGCGCTTTAATGGAGAGAGATTGCGCCTTAAATTTGGTGATTTTAACCTGCTCTTTTTCGGGTCCATCATTGCTTTTATCGGCATGTCCTTGGTAATTTTTGTCCCCTCACCTTATGTAACCTTATTTGGTTATGCGATCTGCGGTATTGGTCTTGCCCCCTTAGTGCCAATTGTCTTAAGTAAGGTAGGTCACAGAAGTGATATTACCCCTGCCACTGCCTCCACCGTCATTTCCATGTTTGGTTATAGTGGTATTTTGGTAGTGCCACCATCCTTGGGATTTTTGGCCAATCACTTTGGACTTTTAAATGCCCTCTTTTTACCTTTAGGACTTATTTGTATCGTAGCCTTAGGGGCTATAACCTTAAGAAAATATCGCGGTTAAATGCCATCTAAACTTAAGCTTTCTCGCACCCAAACTTAGGGTGCGTAATTTAGCCGCCCTAAAGTGAACTTTTAATCTTGAGAATGCACTATCTCTTTTTGAGCAACTAACACCGTGTGGCCATTTCTGCGCTTGGCAAGCAATTTTCGCCCTTCGTAAAAATTCACGTCAGAGAGCATCTCTTCGGTAATTTCAGGTATTTCATCCTCAAGGAAGTCCACGCCATCAGCATTCCACCAGGGTAAATTTTTTTGCTTCTCACTCATAAATTTAAACCATTAAAGCTGCCATTTTCGGATCTACCACAACTTGCAACAATTTTTCAGCTTCATCTAATTGCGCATTCGTAGGTTTAAAGCCATTGATTAAATAAAACAAAGCAATCTCATCGAAGGCCTGATGTAACCCGTGAATCACCCATAACCTAAAGGTTAAGGGCTTCTTCCTGCTTCAAAGACTTCCTAACGGTTATCTCCACAGGCT
>CALXNU010000092.1 GCA_944389835.1 uncultured Succinivibrionaceae bacterium | reverse complement strand
CTTAGTTGAGAAGACTCAATTTTTATTAGCCAATATCGTCTCTTGTGGCAAGCTTATCTATAACAAGGTTTCAGATTTCTTAGAAAAAGGAAGCTGTGAGACCTTTATTCCTACTGAGACTGTTAAACAGTGTTTAGAGCGTTTAGTTAAATTTACTAAAGCTCGCGATAATTTCCGCCGCACCCATGCAGCTCCATTCCGCAATCGCCCAGATTATGATTTTATCTTGACTGAAGATGGCGCTTTAGATCATATTGAGGTGAACTTCAGACGTATTGCCAATCAAATTGTCGAAGAGTGCATGATCACCGCGAATATCGCCTGTGGTGATGTCTTAGCCAAAAAGTTTGGCACCGGTGTCTTTAACACCCATAAAGGTTTTGATCTAAAAGAAAGCGATGAAATCTTAGAGCTTTTAAAAACTGAAGGTTTTGAAGGCGCGACTAAAGAGAGTATTGCAACTATTGAAGGCTTTAGTGCCATCCGCCGCTATGCAACCTCCCTTGAGTCATCTTATCTTGACAGTAGAGTAAGAAAGCTACAAGAGTACTCACAGATCTCTTTAAAACCAGGTCCACACTATGCTTTAGGTGTTGAGAATTATGCTACCTGGACTTCACCTATTAGAAAGTACGGTGACATGATCAACCATCGCCTCTTAAAGTCCATCATTATGGGAAGTGATCATCCAAAATTACCAACTGATGGCATTTTACTTGGCATGAATACCGCAAGAAGAACTAATCGCATTGCAGAGCGCGATGTTGAAGATTGGTTATATGTAGATTACTTAGCTCCAGACATTGAGAAAAAGACCGTGTTTAAAGCTGAGGTCTTTGATGTGGTAAGAGGAGGTCTTAGAGTAAGCCTTTTAGATAATGGTGCAATGGTCTTCGTGCCTTGTGCTTTAATCTCCGCAAGCAAAGAGGCTATGGATTGCTCTACTGCCACCGGTGAGTTTTTAGTAAATGGCAAAGCAGCCTTGCGCTTAGGTGATTTTATTGAAGTGAGAATTGTCGATGTCAATAAGACCACCCGCTCCATTGTGGCAGCTCCAGTAAACCCAATTGGTGGTTTGATTTTACCTGATCCTAAGACTGTAAAAGCTGCAAGATAAAATAGGAGTTTTAATGTTAAATCAGTGGATCTCAGAGGCCAGACCTAGAACTTTAGTTTTAGCCTCTGGAAACTGCATTGTAGGAGCTGCTTTAGGTTTTTACTATGGAGCGGTAAATCTTTATACCCTAACTTTGGCGCTTTTAATTGTCATTACCGCCTCCTTTTTGCAGATCTTATCTAACTTTGCCAATGACTATGGCGATGCGATAAGTGGCGCGGATGCGGTGGGCCGTTTGGGCCCGATGCGCTCCATTATGGAAGGGGGCATTACCTTAAATCAATTGCGCCGCGGGATGGCAGTGGTCATTTTATGTGCTGCCTTTACGGGTTTTATTGCTGTGTGCATGGCCTTTGGCAATAATTTAGATGCCATTGCCCTCTTTTTATTTTTGGGCGTAATCTCAATTGTGGCAGCTCTTTTATACACCATAGGTTTAGCCTATGGTTATAAAGGATTGGGGGACATTGCCGTCTTTATTTTCTTTGGCCCCTTATCGGTCATTGGTCCGCAAATTATGATTACCGCAGCCTCAGGTGGTGGTACAGATATCTATCCTGACACCATCGCTTTAAGTGTCTCCATTGGTCTTGAGTCGGTGATGGTTTTACATATCAATAATATGCGCGATATGGCAACCGATAGGATAAATGGCAAACACACTTTAGCAGTGCGTTTAGGAGCTCGTCTTTCTGCCATCTATCATGCAATTTTATTTGGCATTGTAGTTTTAACCTCCTTTGCCGCATGCTATATGTCCCACAAAGGAACTGAAATTGCAATTTTAGCCATCACCTTAATTCCACTTATGGCATCTACAGTTAGAATTGTAAGAAACGTAAGTGACGCTCGTTTAGTAGCCGCTGAGTTTAAATTTACAATCTTAGGTATTACCTTACATACTCTAGGTTGGATCATCGTACTGACCGTAGATTTTTGGTATTACTATGCCTAAAAAAAGCCCGCTCATGCGGGCTTATTTTTGTAAAGTCTCTAAAATTCCCACGTAAAAACTCTTACCTACTCATCAAACAAAGCTTTAAGTAAAAACTTTTTAAAGCTTTGGTAAATTTATTAAAACTTTTTAATAAGGTCCTTTTTTTATTTGCCATTGACTCTTTTTTGTGGGACAATTTGCGCGCAAATAAAGGCCCGCATAAACATTTGTGCGAGATGTACAACCCGGCCATTGGCCTTCTCAACCGGGAGTTTTCCATGATCACAGCCTGTCTTTTAAATGATGACGATGATAGCTTAAAGCTCATCCCAATTAGCGTCGGTCAGCCTCTACCGCAAGATGTAATTTGGTTAGATGTAAGTCAACCCGACGATGAAGAACGTGAGTGGTTGGAAAAACTTTTCGTTGAAGATGTGCCAGATGAAGAAGACATGGACGACATCGAATCTTCCTCACGTTTTAAGGTAGGTCCAGATGGCGTACACATCTTATCCCTCTTCCCACAAAGACTTGCTAACGACACTAAAGGCGTTAACATGTCCTTTACGATGCGCAAAAATCTTTTGATCTCCTTTCGTGAAGAGGATGTCTCAATTGTACGTTTATTGCGCTACTACATAAGAAATGATAAAGCTGATATTAGAAATGCTTTAGATATTCTCTTGCTTCTTCAAGATTTAAAAGTAGATCAGTTATCTGATTTAATTGAGGATGCCTACAGCACCTTAGATGACACTGCAGATCAGATAATCGATGAAGATCGCATGGAAGAGACTTTAAAAGAATTAGTCCGTCAAGAGGAATTAAACGGGCAGATCTTGCAGGCCTTATACGATACGCGTCGTGCTTTGCGCTTTGTAAAAAAGACCTTTGAGACTACTTTAGATGACAGGCAAAATCGCAGTATTGATGAAGTGTTAAACGATATTGAATCCATTTTGCCGCACACCCAATTTTTGGCCGCCAAGATTAACTTTCAGCTTGAAGCCTCAATGGGTTATACCAATCACAAGCAAAATAAAATCATTAAGATCTTCTCCGTGGCGGCAGTGGTCTTCATGCCACCTACTTGGATTGCAAGTATCTATGGCATGAACTTTAAAAATATGCCAGAGCTTGACTGGCATTTTGGTTACCCACTCTCCATAGGACTTATGGGTTTTTCAGCGCTTTGTACCTATCTTTTCTTTAAGAAAAAAGGTTGGCTTTAATTTAAAAGCTTTTGCTCTTTAGCGCGCTTTAAAATCTCTTTAAAAGCGACCAAGGAGTCAGGGGCAAAATTATCTTCAAGCGCAAAAAGCTCATCTTCTGTTAAATACATAATTCCAGAGACTTCACTTGCCTGGCGAATAGTAATCACCTCGCCTTGGCACAAATATAAATAACCCCAGACAAAAAGCGGTGCAGAGGGGATCTTAAAAGTCCCTAAAGGATAGTATTTAACCTTAGCACTTGAAGATTCAATGCCAACTTCCTCAAAAAGCTCACGGGAGGCGGCCTCATCTGGATCTTCACCACTTTGAATTACCCCGCCCACACAGGCATCTAAAAGACCTGGCGCATAGTCTTTGGCTAAAGTTCTAATTTCAACTAAGAACTTTCCTTGACGATTCATAACCGCAATATATGAGGCCCGATGAGGAAGACGCTTTTTGCGCATTACGGAGCGCTCTACCACTTCAACAACTTGATTTTTTTCATCTACAATTTCAACCATTTCAGGCATAAGCAAATCCTCAAATTTTTTTAGCTATTATAAAGCCTAAGCATCCTTAAGCTTAAGTTATAATCCACGTGACATTTTAAAATTTAGGATAATTTATGCACTCTCTTAAAGCGATTCTTTTTGATTTAGATGGGACTTTACTTGATACCGCTCCAGATTTAGTTGAAGCTTGTAATCAAACCTTAGTTCATTTTGGTCTTCAAAAAATAGATCCTAATTTAATTAAAACCAAAGTCACCTCTGGGATGCGCGCCATGCTCTCTTTGGGCATTGCCCCCGATAAAATCAAAGACTTTGATGTGGAAGGTAAGATGCGCGCTTACTTTGCTAATTACTATTTAAAGCATATTGCAGATTTAACCAAGCCCTTCCCCTCTATCTTAGATTTTTGTAAAAAAGCCTCCTTACAAGGCATTAAGCTTGCAGTTATTACCTCAAAATATGAAAATATGGCCCTCAAAGTTATTGATAAATTCTCTTTTAAAGATGACTTTTCCTTAATTTTAGGCTGTGACAGTACCCCTTTTTCCAAACCCGATCCAAGACCTATTTTAATTGCCTTAGAAAAACTTGGAGTGAACGATTGCGATGCAATTTATATTGGAGATCATCTAAACGATATTAAAGCTGCCAACAGTGCTCAGGTGACAAGTGTAGCCGCTTTATGGGGTTACGGGGAAAATGAGTGTGGCAGTGCTCAAACTTGGGGAGCTAAGTATTGTCTAAAAAGCCCCCAAGAGCTCTTTTCTTTTCTAGAGCCTTAATTGACATAGCAGTCAAAACGGCACACGCCACCATCTAAGCTATATGAGATTTTGCGCCCTGAAACTTCAAGTAAAGGGGCCTCTTTAGGCCTTTTTAAAACCACCTTTTTTAAAGCATGATCTAAGAAAAAGGCTAAATTTTCCAAAACGTCATCATCAAAACCCACTAAAGCATGAAAATACTGCATTTCTTTTCTAACTTGGGCGCTTTTCTTTTTAGCAGGAAACATTGGATCATAATAAATCACTTCAGGGTTTTGATAATTTAAAGCCTGAGCTAAATATGAACCAAGAGGCGCAAGGGTTGGCAATGGCAATTGTGTATCTAAAACTTGTGCGCGCAAAAGTGCATCTTTAAGCAAAGCATACACTACCGCATTGCGCTCAAACATCGTAACCTTTACCCCAGCTTTAGCTAAGATAAAACTATCCCGCCCCAAACCTGCGGTAACATCAAAAACTCTTAAGGGACCGTCACTTTTAAGATTGTGCTTTCCTAAAACCGCTTTGACTACAGCCTCTTTAGCTCCACCTTTAAAAAGACGCGAGGAAGTCGCCCCACTTACAAAATCCAAGCACAAAGGATTAAAGCTTTTATCTTGAAAGCTTAAACTTACTTTATCTTGAAAAGACAGTTTAAGCTCAACTCCCTCTTGTACTTGAACCTCTGCCAAATCATCTTTTAATTCTTGATAGAGGGCATAGGTCTTACTATCTTTAGCAAAGGCAATCTCAAGCATGAGATTTTAAGACCTCGCGCATATAGGCTAAGGTATTTTCAATACTTGGGCGCACGCCCTGCCAGATCTCAAAGCTACGTGAGGCTTGAGCAACTAACATCCCCAAACCATCATAGGCCTTAACCCCTAAACTTTGCATCTTTTGAGTAAAGATAGTCTCACCACTTACATGGTACATAAGATCGTAGGCAAATTGCGCTTTGTTTAAAATCTCATCTTCTATAGGTGGCAATTGCTTTTGTAATGAAGATGATGAAGCATTGATAATGACCTTAAAATCACCTTTTAAGGAGGAAAAATCCTCAGCACTTATCTTAAAGCCCAAACTTGCAAAATAGCCTGCAAGAGCACAAGCTTTTTCATAGGTGCGATTAACCAGGACGATATTATCAACCTTACCTTGCACAAAGAGCGGCTCAATAATCCCGCGCACTGCACCACCTGCGCCAATGACTAATACTGAAGAGCCTTCAAGAGGGCAGGAGAGGCGTTTTAAATCAAGGCACAAGCCAAAACCGTCAGTATTATCCCCTAAGATCTTGCCATCTTTATAGGCAATAGTATTCACCGCTCCTGCAAGGCTTGCCGTATTAGAAAGCACTCCGTGCTCTTTTACAAAGTTTAAAGCCTCAATCTTACATGGAACCGTGATATTAAAACCTAAGCCACCTTTTGCTAAAAAATCTTGTGCGGTTTTAACAAAGGTGCCATCTTCAACTAAGATCTTCTCATAACTTAAATCAATTCCGCATTCCTTGGCAAAATGCTTGTGAATTAAAGTGGAGAGAGAATGCGCAATCGGATTGCCAAATACTGCATACTTATACATCATCAAGCGCCTCCGCGCGCTCTTAAAATATCACCGGTGATCCCATCATAAATGGCACTTGAGCCTTTCAAGCCTTGGCAAGGTAAATCTAAAATGTAATCAACCTTATCTTTAAAGCACTCAATTAAAGGTGCAATGTCGGAAGTTGATTTTTGCCCTGAAATATTTGCTGATGTTGAAATAATAGGCTTGCCAACTTGTTCTACCAAATTACGCAAAACCTCAAAGGCCGTCACCCGAACGGCAATGGTTCTCATCCCTCCGGTTAGAAGTTCTGAGATTTCAGGGGCTGCAGGTACAACAAAGGTATTGTGACCTGGCCAAAGATCTTGCATTTGCATCATGCAAACTGGTGGAATGCGTTTTTGATCCATTAAAGGCAAAGCGCGGATGAGCGTATCGGAGATCACAATAAGCCCTTTGTGCGGATCACGCTCTTTTACTTTAATAATACGATCTAGGGCCTTTTCATCATCAAAAGCACAGCTAAAGCCATAAATACCTTCAGCTGGAGCAATAATAATGCCGCCTTGTTTGATGACTTGGGCGGCTTCAATAATTTTAAGATCTAACAATTTTTAGGCCTTAGAAAGCTTCTCTTGTAAGGCAGCATCCTTAGCTTGCACCTCAAGGGCAGCTTTTTGTCTGTCAGCTATCACTCTTTCATAAAGCTTAGGATCGGCTACTGCCATAATTTGGGCTGCAAGATAAGCGGCATTTTTAGCACCGGCCTTACCTACAGCCACTGTGGCAACCGGAATTCCGCCTGGCATCATCACAGTTGAATATAGAGCATCCACACCATTTAAAGGACCACCGTCAACTGGAATACCAATTACCGGACGCACAGTACGGGCAGCCACCGCGCCTGCTAAGTGAGCTGCAAGACCTGCGGCACAAATGAAGACCTGACAGCCTCTTTTTTCAGCCTCAGTTACATAATTTGCAACAACATCAGGAGTTCTGTGGGCAGAGGCTACTCTGACTTCTACCTTAATCTCAAAGGATTTTAAAACCTTGATGGTGTTCTCAACTAATGGAAGATCTGAATCTGAGCCCATGATAATGGCTACAAATGGAGTATTCATACTGTTTTCCTAAAAATTAAAGTCAATGGCAAACTATTT
Organism: uncultured Succinivibrionaceae bacterium; assembly: GCA_944389835.1. Taxonomy (GTDB): domain Bacteria; phylum Pseudomonadota; class Gammaproteobacteria; order Enterobacterales; family Succinivibrionaceae; genus Avisuccinivibrio_A. The sequence continues at coordinate 2,436 of CALXNU010000092.1, read as the reverse complement.
TTAAGTTTAAAGCTTAAAAAGCAAGGCTTTAGTATTCTACAAAAAATTAAGTCTAAAATAAGCTTTAAGCTAAAAAATCTCAAGATTTAACTAAAAGGCGTTTTACACAAACTGACTCTAAAAGAGCTTTTCGCGGCAGCAAAGCTCCCACCTCTTAGGTTGGAGTGTGATCACTTAGCGTGTATCGGCATAGGCAAATAATGCCCAATAAGTTTTACTGAAGGTATGAGAAGTACACAATTAAGATTTTAGGATTAGCTTTTAAAGTTACAGGCATCTTATAGGTGGTAGTAAAAGTTCCGCTTCCTTGAACATCATTTCTTGCCACTCTAAAGCCTAGGTTTCTGTCGTGAAATAAAGGATTGTTAGCAGAGCGATAGGCAAGGCGCAAGTGCTTGGCAAAATCATTAAAGCCACCACCGCGATTTACGCGCAGCACTCCTTCAGTGGGGCCCTTAGGATCTTGTGCCACATTTAAATCATAAGGCCCGTAAAAATCAAAGCACCACTCCGAGACATTACCTAGCATATGATAGAGCCCAAACTTATTGGGATTTAAGCTTTTAACTTCAATCGTGGTGGCGCGATTTTCACTAGTTCTTACATTAGGATCTTGTCTTTGTACATAATTTTCTTCGTGTTTTACGCTATTTTGTGGCTACGGTACAAAACGGCAGTATCTCCAAAAGCCTCGGAAGTCTTGCATATTACTCAGCCTACCATCTCCCGCGCATTTAAAGAGCTAGAAGATGAATTAGGCCAAATCCTCTTTGAGCGTGGAGCGCGCTCTATTAGCTTAACTTATGCAGGAGAGTTGCTTTATCATCGAGCGCTTACAATTCTTGAGCTTTTTAATCAAACTAAGGCTGAAGTTTCAGCAAAATGCGACACTCTTCAAGGGACAGTTAAAATTGTGGCAGGAGAGAGTCTTGGTAATAAGGTTTTAACCGATCTTCTTGCTAAATTCCATAAAATTTACCCTAAAGTGCGCATTGATTTAGCCTCCGGCGATGAAAATTATGTACGTTACCTACTAAAAAGCGGCCTTGCTGATTTTGGGATCTTATATTTTAGTACTGGAGTAGGCTTTGATGATTTTGATTATGTTTTGCTAAAACATCAAGATCCCTGGGGCATTATTACAAGCGATCCTAAGCTTAAAGCTTTACCTTATATTGAGGCAAAACTTTTAAAGAAGATCCATCTTATTTGCTCCAATCAAATTTTTCACAATGATGAGCTTAAAAGCTGGCTGTCTTGTCCCATCTCTTCTTTAAAAGTTGTTGCAACTTATGAGCTTATCTATAACGCCTACTTACTTACCCAATCTGGTTTTGGCAATCTTTTGTGCTTTAAAGATTTAGTTAATTTAGAGGTACAAAATACCTTTAAATTTATACCTCTAGATCCGCCTCTTTTAGTACAAAGTGCCATAGTGTGGCCTAAGGCCTATAGGCACAGTGAAGCTGCAAATTATCTTTTAAATTTTCTAAAGAAAAATTTACAGCTTAAAGGAAATTAATCATTAAACTAATCTTTGTCTTACAGCCTCAAATAAGGCAATACCGGCGGCAACTGAGACATTTAAAGACTCTACCCCCTCTTGCATTGGGATCTTATAGATAAAATCGCACTTTTCACGAGTTAAGCGGCGCATACCACTCTCCTCAGATCCCATCACTAAAGCACAAGAGCGTTTAAAGTCAGCCTTATAGATATAATCTTGAGCCTCACCATCAAGACCTATAACTTCAATGTCATGATCTTTTAGATAATCTAACACGCGAGCTAAATTGGTCACGGCAAAAAATGGCACATGATCAACAGCTCCTGAGGCAATTTTGCGCGCCCCGGCATTTAAAGTTGCAGATTTATCTTTTGGCACAATCACCCCATCACAACCTGCAGCCCATGCTGAGCGCATACAAGCTCCGATATTGTGGCTGTCGGTAATGCCATCTAAAATTAAGAATAGATAAGGACTTTCTTTTTTATTATCTTCAATTAAAGCTTCTAAATTGCGCTCATTTAAACTCTCAAAAGGTTTTACTTCAAGTAAAATGCCTTGATGGACCGCACCTTCCGTGCGCTCATCCATATTCTTGCGCATGATAACTTGAGCGCTGATGCCATTATCATATAAAGCTTGTAATAAGGTTTTAATGCGCTTGTCTTCCTCACGACCTTTAACAACAAAAGCCGCTAAGATGCGCTCAGGTGAAATCTCAATAAAAGACTCCACTGCATTGATTCCATAGACTAACTCTTTAGCTTGTCTCTTATGATTAAAGGCCATGATTTTCTCCACTTAAGCTTAAGAATAGGGGTAGGGGATGGCGTTTAGCGCCTTGCCCCTCCATCCGAACCGTGCGTGCGTCTCTACCGCACACGGCTCCCCATTATAGTTTAATTGCACTCTTCTTTATGCCTTGAGTG
>CALXNU010000091.1 GCA_944389835.1 uncultured Succinivibrionaceae bacterium | reverse complement strand
CCTCATCAATTATGGCAATTCCTTTCTTCGTACTTGCCGGTAATTTGATGACCCAAGGTGGTATTTCAAGACGTATTGTCGATTTGGCAAACGCCTTAGTAGGCGGTGTAAGAGGTGGCCTTTTCTATGTAATGATTATCTCTTGTGCCTTCTTTGCTGCCCTTTCAGGTTCAGCTCCTGCAACCGTAATTGCCATCGGTGCCATGCTCTATCCTGAAATGATCAAAAGAGGCTATCCAGAGCAAAGATCTGCAGGCCTTTTAGCAGTAGCTGGCGGTTTAGGCCCAATCATTCCACCTTCAATTATTATGGTGGTTTACGGCACCATTACCTCAAGCTCCATTGGTGATCTTTTCAAAGGCGGCTTAGTTGCAGGTCTTATGATCGCCGTGGTCTTAGCTGTAGTGTGCGTTATCTTAAGTAATAAAGAGCAATGGCCAAAGTCTGAGACTCGCTTATCCGTAAGCGAGTTTATGAAAGCTTTATACAAGGCTTTCTTAGCCGTGATGCTTCCGGTCGTGGTCTTAGGTGGTATTTACTCAGGTATTATGACCCCAACTGAGTCTGCAGCTGTTGCTGTAATTTACTCCTTTGTGGTGGGCGTCTTCGTTTATCGTGAGTTACCATTTAGCAAACTTTGGGATGTCATCATTGAATCAGGTAAAGGCTCTGCCATGGTGCTTTTCATCATCGCCACCTCAACTGCCTTCTCTTGGTTATTTACTTATGCCGGTATTTCTCAGCAATTAATTGACTTTATTACCGGGATGAATCTCTCTGCTACTTTATATTGCTTAATTGTAGCTTTAATCCTCTTACTCTTCGGTACTTTCTTAGAAGGTATTGCAACCTGCGTACTTTTAGTCCCACTTTTATGGCCGGTTGCCCAAAGCTTAGGCGTTAACGTCATTCACTTTGGTTTAATTGTCTCAATTTCCAATGTGATTGGCACCATGACTCCACCTGTTGCCGTAAACCTCTTTGCTGCATCCTCTGTAACTCACATGAAGATGGGTGATATTGCCAAGGGTGAAATTCCATTCTTCATTGGCTATACCTTAGTCTTCTTATTAATCGTTTTAGTACCGTGGTTTAGTACTGCATTAATCTAGGTATAAGATCCTCCTTGCCCACGGGCAAGGAGTTTTTAGAAATAAAAAAAGGATTTGTTTATGTTAGATGATCAAACTTACTTTGAACTTGAGAGCTGGAAAAAGCAATCCTCAACTGTAGTGGGTCTTCACACCGTAGTCTCACCTGATACTGATGATTGTGAAGCAATTACCGTGATGCGCTTGAACCTTAAAAAAGGCGATAGCGAAGTAGTAGTCTCAGATAAGCTTGAGCTTCATGCTGTAGTCATTCAAGGCTCTGTGACCGTAAACGGTGAGAACTTTAAGGATTTAAACTTAAAGCGCTTTGATAGCATTTACTTTGTCAAAAACCACGAAGTGAAATTTACCTGCACCGAAGATTGCTTTATCTACATTGCAGGTGCTATTGATGATGGCATTGGTGAGGACTCCTACCGCATTTACGATCCTAATTTACCTTTAGGTGATATTCATCAAATTCACGGCAAAGGCGTAGGTCAGCGTGAGGTAAGCTTCACCTTAGATCCAAACACCAAAGCCTCACGCTTAATTTGCGGTATTACCTTTGGTAATGTCGGTGCTTGGACTTCCTGGCCTCCACATCAGCATGAAAATGATCTAGAAGAGGCTTATTGCTACTTTGATATGGATGCCCCATGCTGTGGTATGCACTACTCCTATCTTGAAAGTGGCAAGCTTGAAGATGCTGTAGTCCATAAGGTCACTACAGGCTCTGTAGTGATCGCCCCACGCGGCTATCACCCAACTTGCGCCACCCCAAGCTGCCGCAATGCTTACTTCTGGGCTTTAGCTGCCTTCAGGCCAACAAGTCGCCGTTATGATTTGGCAATTTTAGATCCAGCTTATGCTTATTCATAAAGCTTAACAAAGAATTTAAAGAAGTCATTACAAGCCAGGTTTAACCTGGCTTTTTCCTTTAGGCTTTAAACTCTACTAATTTAGCGAAATTCTCAAGCATTGTTTCTGTTATATAGGGTTTTAAACCAAGCTTTTCTTCAGTGTCTTTAAGCTCTGTCAAAGTTAGAGCCTTCACAATTTTATTAAAGTCAATTCGCTCCAAAACTTTAATGGTATAAGGGCGTTTGGCATCTAAAAAGGCCATGGAAATTAAAAAATCTTGCACCTTTTGCGAATTTAAAATAAGCATAGCGGTATAAGCGTCTGAAAATTCATCAAAGCCTATAAAGTAGCAGGTATCATCGACCATCACCGCTTGATGATCTTTGGCAACTAACAAGGAGAACAAAGGCTTTTTGTAAAAACCACTTAAACCTACTTTGTATTTAGCAAACGCATAATCCCCGACACCAAACATTGAAAAAGGCGGGGCATTTTTATAAATTGAACTTTTTCTTTTTAAAAAATACTCTTGATGAGCCTTTAAATAATCCCAAGTTTTAGGCGTATCAAACTCAAGATGGGCAGTATCATCTCGAATTTTCTTTTGTGTAACTATCACAAACTTGGAAAAGTCATTGAGAATCGGAACCTTAAACATGCTACTTTTAACTAAGGGATAAAGATAGGAGGGCTCCAGATTTACCCTCTCTTTAAAACCATTGATAAAACTTTCTCCATTTCTTGTAAGTTCCATGACCTTTGCACAATCATGTTTTATACCCTGACGCCATTTAAAACAGCAGGTACCTAAAAAATCTTCTGTATTTAAAGCATGTTCACTGTAAACTTGTCCAGCCTTATACAGCAAAGTATTTTTAAGCTTACAAGGTTTGTCAAAATCATAAATCTTACACACTTGGGGCTCTATTCTTTGCCCTTCAAACTTAATTACTAAAAGGCAGGCACTGACACAGATCTCAAAAACCTGTTGCGCATTAAACTTAATGATCTCACTGGATTTAAAAGAGGTATTAGTGCGTCTTAATTCAGCAAAAACGTTTCTTGCAACTGAGGTTTTACACAGCATGGCTACGGTGGCCTTTTTATTTGAGACTAAAGCTATAAGTTTTAAAATAATTGATTCGCAGATGTCAAAGTTGCTCGCGCCCGTTAATGCTTCAATACCCTTTAAGCCTTTAACATTCTCTTTTAAAGGAAGATTTTGCGACTCAAGAGTGGCTAAAGTGCTGTTATTTACCCAAGGAGGGTTGCCTACAATTAAGATCTCCTCGTAATCCTCTATAACTTTGTCTAGGTTAACCTCAAAAAAATTAGCATTGATAATCTTAACTCTTGGGGAGTTAATTTCTTGCGCGCAAAGTGCGCAATACTTGGGATTGACCTCAATGCCAATTATTTTTTGAGCATTAAAAATTAAAGAGCTTTTTAAAAAGCTCCCCTTGCCACAGGTAGGCTCGATAATAAGAGTTGGCGTTAGTTTTCGTGTCTCTTTTAAATAAGTGCAAACAGCCTTTGAGAAAAATTCTGGGGTTTGATAGTCTCCATATTCTCTCTTAGCTCTCATAATTTAGCGGTCAACCCTCTGGCTTTTAAAACACAAGAGAACTTGCCATCCTCCCAAAATTATTTAAAAATAAACGATTTTTTGTTTCTTAAGATCTTATGTATACTTTATCTTAAGTTTAGAAAAAGAGCCAGTATTACAAAAACGAAATGAAAAAGCCTCTAAAATTTAGAGGCTCAAAGTGAGGATATCTTTGTTAACAAGAACAATATTTAAGGAACTTTATTAATTCACTGGGCAACGTAAGGTCTCACCCTTGAAGCCACGAACAGCCTCTTCTGCACACTTGCGCTTAAGATCAGAGGCAGCCTCAACAGAGTACCAAGCCATGTGAGGAGTAATAGTGATGTTTGGAGCCTTTCTTAATGGGCTGTCCATCTCTAATGGCTCGTGGCAGGTAACATCAATACCAGCAGCGGCTAATTGGCCTGATTGTAAAGCCTCGGCTAAATCTTCCTCATTGACTAAACCACCACGTGCTACGTTGATTAACATAGAGCCCTTCTTCATCTTAGCGAAGGTAGCCTTGTTCATCATCTTAGCATTGTCTTGATTTAAACCGCAGTGTAAGGAAATAATGTCAGCATTTGCTAAAACATCATCTAAGCTTACAGTCTCAATGAAGGAAAGCTCTGGATCTGATTTTACATGAGCGGTGTAAACATCATAACCTATAACCTTGCAACCTAAAGAATGAACGCGCTTTGCAAAGGCACAGCCAATACGGCCTAAGCCAACGATACCAACAGTTACGGTTGATAAGCGGGTAATTGGAGCGCATTTTGCATAATCCCAGACACCACCTTTAACTAAAGCATCAGCCTTAGAAACCTTACGGGTGATATCCATCATTAAAGCTAAAGCCTGATCGGCAACTTCAAAAGTACCATAATCTGGAACATTGCAAACCTTAACGCCTAACTCAGTTGCACCCTTAACATCAACATTATCCACACCTACACCGTAGCGAACTACAGTCTTTAAAGTTGGAATAGCTTCAAAAACCTTCTTGGTTAAAGGAGCATATTGATTGCAAACTGCAACAGCATCTTTACACTTGGCAATGACATCGTCTTCAGTCTTACATTGCACTAATTCAAACTCGATACCTGCTTTTGTGAAGACTTCGGTTTCTTCATTGATGTTTGCGTGATCGCAATCGGTAATATAAATCTTTCCCATTTTTTTAATTAAACCTCAAAATAATACTAAGTCTTACGACCTACTCCAAAGACAGCATTTGAATTTTAACGATCTTTGTTAAAAAAAACTGTGATCTAACGCAATCTTAAGAGATCTGACGATTTGTATACAAGTATACCAGCATTGGTATCTTTTAGCGAGAGTTTTATCTAACATATAAGACAAATTCTTCCTACCAAAATCAAAACAAATTTAATAAAAATTTTAATTTATTTGTCTAAAAGCTTATTAGATCAAGACTTAAAAAAAGTTGATAAAATTAGCTTTTTATTACAAACAACTTTTTGAAAAACAGTAAAAATCTTGTATAAAAAGGCCACTTTTTCCATACAAGAAAAGGCTAAAAATTTTTAAAAATTAAAAGTTCTACCCTAAAGTATGATCTGGTGCACATTTTTTAAAATTTAAACAACTTAACTTAAGTTGTATCTGATATGCTCACCGCTAATCCGATGTGAGTGATCACATCTCTAAGGAAACATACCAACTAATGAGGTTAATTTAGATGTTTAAGAAAGTTTTAGGTGTTAGCGCCTTAGCCGCCGCTATTATGGCCTCCTCCCCAGCATTTTCAGCTGATGTTACCTTACGTTTAGGTTTCGTTGATCCTGCCTCTTCAAGCTATGCTATGGGCGGTCAAAAATTTGCTGATGAATTAGAGAAGTTAACTAACGGTGCCGTTAAGGTTCAGGTTTTAGCTGGCGGTACCTTAGGTGGCGAGCGTGAGATGTACGAAGGCGCTCAAATGGGTACTATGGATATGGTAACTGTAGTAAATACCGTTTTATCTCAGTTCATTCCAGAGTTAGTGCTTTTAGATCAGCCTTTCTTATTTGATAATGCTGAGCAAGCTCACGCCGCTGTGGATGGCAAGTTAGGTGAATTAGTGGCCCAAAAGGCTTTAGAGCAAGGCGTGCACATCATTGGTTGGTTAGAGTCTGGCTTCCGTGATACTTTCTCCAAGGAGCCTGTAAAGAGTGTTGATGATTTCCACGGCCTTAAGATCCGCACCATGGAAAACAAGATGCAAATTGCAGCTTTCAATGCTTTAGGTGCTATCTCCACCCCAATGCCTGCAACCGAGCAATACACCGCTTTACAACAGGGCACTATTGATGCTTGCGAGAATGCTGTAGGCAACATGTTAATTAACCGCTACTATGAGGTAATTAAGAATGTTACCAATACCCGCCATCAATTCACCTATATCTTAGTGGGTGTCTCAGATAGAGCCTGGAACAAGATCCCAGATGAATACAAGCCAATGGTAGGTCAAGCTATGAAGACTGCCGTTGAATGGCAACGTCAAAACTTAGCTGAGATCAATGCCAATGCAACAGAAGAGTTAAAGAAGCTTGGTGTTAACTTCTATGAGATCGACCGTGAGGCTTTAAAGGCTAAGGTTTTACCTGAGGTTGAAAAGCTTCGTGCAAACGTTCCACAAGAGTGGGTTGATGCTGTAAACGAGGCCGTAGCCGCTCACAAATAAGCTTCAAAACTTAAGGTGCCAAAACTTTATGGCACCTTCATTAGGATGGATCTCTTATGAATATCTTAGAAAAGAACCTGCAAAAGGCGGAAAACTTTATTATCGCCATTTGCTTTATTGTCATGTCGCTTGCAGCCTTCTCACAGGTCGTAAACCGCAATTTAATCGGTGCTAGTATCTCGTGGTTTGATGAGTTAGCCCGTTATTGCATGGTTTATTTAACCCTCCTGGCAACTGAAGGTGGTTTACGTGATGGCTCACAAATTTCTATTACTGCCATTACCGATAAGTGCCCACCACATATTAAGAAGCTCTTACAGATCATCGTTAAGATCATCATTATTTGCTTCTCCTTTATGATTTTCTATACCTCCTTTACCATCATCGGCACTCAATTGCGCTCAGGTCAGGTATCAGCTGGTTTAGGCATTCCAATGGTTATTCCTTATGCAATTTTACCAATTGCCTTTGGCCTTATTACCTTAGTGCAAACTTTAGTTTTAATTCAATTAATTAAAACTAAAAACGACAATCTTGATGCTGATAGTAAAACTACTAAAGGAGAATAAACATGGATTACACAGCACTCATTCTCTTTGGTGGCTTTGCCATAATGCTTTTAATTGGCGTGCCAATTGCACTTGCCTTAGGTGCTGCCACCGCTGTAACTTTATTTTATATTGATATGCCTGTGGCCGTAGTTGGCCAGAGAATTTTCACCGCCTTAGACTCCTCATCTATTATGGCAATTCCATTCTTCGTACTTGCCGGTAATTTGATGACCCAAGGTGGTATTTCAAGACGTATTGTAGATTTAGCCAACGCCTTAGTAGGCGGCGTTAAAGGTGGTCTTTTCTATGTAATGATTATCTCTTGTGCCTTCTTCGCTGCCCTTTCAGGATCTGCTCCTGCAACCGTAATTGCGATCGGTGCAATGCTCTATCCTGAAATGATCAAAAGAGGCTATCCAGAGCAAAGATCGGCAGGTCTTTTAGCTGTAGCAGGTGGCTTAGGTCCAATCATTCCACCATCAATTATTATGGTAGTTTACGGTACCATTACCTCAAGCTCCATTGGTGATCTTTTCAAAGGCGGTTTAGTTGCAGGCCTTATGATCGCTGTGGTCTTAGCCATCGTATGTATCCTTTTAAGCCGCAAAGAAAATTGGCCAAAGTCTGAGACTCGTTTATCCTTTAGCGAGTTCATGAAAGCTTTATTCAAGGCTTTCTTAGCGGTCATGCTTCCTGTCATCGTCTTAGGTGGTATTTACTCCGGTATCATGACCCCTACTGAGTCTGCAGCTGTAGCTGTAATTTACTCCTTTGTCGTGGGTGTCTTCGTCTATCGTGAGCTTCCTTTTGATAAGCTTTGGGAAGTTATCATCGACTCAGGCAAAGGCTCTGCTATGGTGATGTTCATTATTGCAACTTCCACTGCCTTCTCCTGGTTATTTACCTATGCCGGTATTTCTTCTCAATTAATTGAGTTCATTACCGACATGCACTTATCTGCAACCTTGTACTGCTTCATTGTCGCCATTATTCTCTTAATCTTTGGTACCTTCTTAGAGGGTATTGCAACCTGCGTACTTTTAGTACCACTTTTATGGCCGGTTGCCCAAAGCTTAGGAGTTAACGTCATCCACTTCGGTTTGATTGTGTCAATTTCAAACGTAATTGGTACTATGACCCCACCGGTGGCCGTAAACCTCTTTGCAGCCTCTTCAGTTACTCACCTTAAGATGGGTGAGATTGCCAAGGGTGAAATTCCATTCTTCATTGGCTACACCGCAGTCTTCTTCTTGATTGTGTTTGTACCTTGGTTTAGTACTGCTTTACTTTAATTTAAAAATACTCCCCCTCCTTTGGGGGAGTTTTAAAGAAAATAAAAGGATTTTTATATGTTAGATGATCAAACTTACTTTGAACTTGAAAGCTGGAAAAAGCAATCCTCAACCGTTGTGGGTCTTCACACCGTAGTCTCACCTGATACTGATGATTGTGAGGCAATTACCGTGATGCGCTTAAACCTTAAAAAAGGCGATAGCGAAGTGGTAGTCTCAGATAAACTTGAGCTTCATGCTGTAGTCATTCAAGGCTCTGTGACCGTAAACGGTGAGAACTTTAAGGATTTGAACTTAAAGCGCTTTGATAGCATTTACTTTGTCAAAAACCATGAAGTGAAATTTACCTGCACCGAAGATTGCTTTATCTACATTGCAGGTGCCATTGATGATGGTATCGGTGAGGATTCCTATCGTATTTACGATCCTAATTTACCATTAGGCGATATCCATCAAATCCATGGTAAAGGCGTAGGTCAGCGCGAGGTAAGCTTCACCTTAGATCCAAACACTAAAGCCTCCCGCTTAATTTGCGGTATTACCTTTGGTAATGTTGGTGCTTGGACCTCTTGGCCACCACATCAGCATGAAAATGATCTAGAAGAGGCTTATTGCTACTTTGATATGGACGCTCCATGCTGTGGTATGCACTACTCCTATCTTGAAAGTGGCAAGTTTGAAGATGCTGTAGTCCATAAGGTCACTACAGGCTCTGTGGTTATTGCTCCACGTGGCTATCACCCAACTTGCGCCACCCCAAGCTGCCGCAATGCCTACTTCTGGGCTTTAGCTGCCTTCAGACCAACAAGTCGTCGCTATGATTTAGCAATTTTAGATCCGGCTTACGCCGCATCATAACAAGAAACCTCATTTACTTTAAAGCCTACCTCATTTGGGTAGGCTTTTTTATATCCTTATTCAAAGCTGATGCCTTGTTTTTTGTAAAGTTCAATAAGAGCACTCACCTTAGGCTGCTTTGCTAACATCTCCTGTGCCGCCTCAGACCAGGTTTGACCTTTGTTATTGGTCTTACGGCTTACATAGTAATCAAACATTTCCTGATTATAGGAATCAAGCTCGACTTCATTAAAATTATCCTGATAAGTGTTTTCCATAAAGGTCCAACTCTCAGGCATCCTAGGCTTTTGTTGCTCAAAAAACTCTGGATCACCATAACCTAAGCACAAACCTACCACCGGGGCTACGCCTTGCGGTAAGTTAAGTAACGCACAAAGCTCACTTAAAGAGCGTTTAATGCCACCTACTATGACACAACTTAAGCCTTGGGACTCAGCGGCCACTAAGGCTGATTGACAGCAAATAGAAGTGTCATTAATGCCTGCAAAGAAAAGATCAAAAGGAATGGGAAGTTTTAGATCGGTTGTTCTTAAAAGCTTAGTAAAATCAAGGCAGAAAAGCCACAACTCTGGGGCTTGGGCAAGACGCATCGTACCACCTGAAATTTCCCCGATTTTGCCTAAAAGCTCTTTATCAGTAATTCTTATGGTAGTTACAATTTGGAAAAAGCAGGTGCTTGAGCTTTGACGAATAGCTCTTTTGATTTTGTGAATCACCCATAACCTAAAGGTTAAGGGCTTCTTCCTGCTTCAAAGACTTCCTAACGGTTATCTCCACAGG